>CAMVBX010000038.1 GCA_947165825.1 uncultured Clostridia bacterium | reverse complement strand
AGAACACAGACAGCGCACTTTCTTTGGATTTTATTTCTTGGAGTCCCGGGTGAAGTCCCGCAGGGCGTCGATGGAGGCCTTGATCAGATCGGCCAGCTCGGGATCGTTGCCCGGATTGGCGTGCCGCAGGGCTTCCGTCTGACTGTCAGGATCATACCGCAGGGCGCCGAGCCCCTTGATGGCGGCAATCTTCGCTTCCCGCTCGGGACGGGCGAGAATATCGATCAGGATATTGCGGGCTTCTTCGCTGCGCCCGTAGCCGCATGCCTCCGCTACGTCGATGACGTCCTGCAGATTCTTCTTGGTGCCGAGCTTGGCAAGCTTCTTCCAGTTCTTTTCCTTTGCGAACTTGATGAATTTGTCATTTGCCATGAACCGAGTCATCCTTTCTGAATATGTATTCCGCATCCGGACCCGCCGATGGGAGCAAACAGAGCCGCAGGGCAGGCAGACGGGAGGTAAGACAAAAGAATACCCTGTCAGTTTAACGGCAAAGCCCCCTTTTGTCAAGGTGAAGAAAAGGATATGACGCACATTCATGGGAAATTCTGAGATTCCCGGCCGGGAGAATCATCATCAGCCGATTTGATAAAGGTTTGATCAGACAGGTTCTTCGGCCCCAGCAGCAGGAGTAATCCCAGGGGCGGCGCCAGATACGCCAGAGAGGCGGCGAACACGGGGCCCAGGGGTGCGTCCGCCCGGATGTTTGCCAGGGTGACGGAGAGCGGCATGAGCGACTCCTGCCGCAGCAGGGTCCTGGGCAGCTCCACCATATTCCAAAGGTCAATGAAACCGAGGAAGGCCATGGATCCCAGGGCCGGGCGGATGTTCGGCAGGGAAATTCGGGTAAAGATCTGCCATTCCCCGGCTCCGTCCAGCTCCGCCGCCTCCCGAAGCTCCAGGGGAAGCCGCTGGAAATACTTGCTCAGCAGATATACCGGAAGGGGGGAGAAGGCTGAAGGCAGCCACACCGCCCAGGGTGTTTCCAGCAGCCCGAGCCACCGGGCAATCAGAAAATTGGGCACCAGGGTGACCTCCCAGGGCAGAAGGAGCAGGATCATATACAGGAGCAGGAGCACGTTCCGGAGCTTCCCCTTCAGCCGGGCAAAACCCCAGGCGGCGCAGAGGGATATAGGCAGCTGCACTGCGAAGGCCGGGAGAGTGTACAGCAGGCTCCGTCCGTAGGCCCGGAGCAGCCCGCCGCCGGAAAAGAACACGCGAAAACTCTCCAGGGTCAGCTTTTCCGGCCACAGAAGCAGGCGGACGGATTCCGGATCCAGGGAACGCCTGTCCCATATGGCGGCGTACCGCTCCCGGAGCTCCCCCTCTCCGGCCAGGGCGTGGATCAGGGTCAGCAGGGTGGGCAGGGCGCAGATCAGGAGGATCAGGGCAGGGAGAAGGTCTCCGGCCCGGAAGCGGCTCTTTCTGCGGACGGGCGCATCCCTTTGGGGCAGCAGGTTTCCATCCCCGCCGAAACGGCGGATCAGCAGAGCGGGGATCCCCATGCCCAGGGCGGCCAGCAGGAACAGCAGCACCGCTCCGGCGCTGAGCTTCTGGTAATCCAGAAGAGAAAAGACGTTTCGCATGAAGTGCTGCACCAGATACAGGCCCTCCGCGGGATAGCGCCCGAAAAGCAGCCCGATCTCCCGGAAGAAACGGAAGCCGAAGAACAGTCCCGCCAGCGCCGTGAACAGCAGAGCCGGGGCGATATGATGCAGCTCAATGGATAAGAATATCCGGGCCTTGCCCGCGCCGTCCAGAAGGGCTGCCTCCCGCTCATCCTTCGGGATCGTTTCCAGGGCTGCGGTGAGGAGCAGAGTAAAGAGACCGCTGTGCTTCCAGAGATACAGGAGGATCATGCTCCGCCTGGCCCAGTTTCCATCCAGCCAGTTTTCCGGTTTCAGGCCGATGACACAGATGAGACCGTTCAGGGCTCCGTACCGGTCCAGCAGAATCGTGACCAGGATCACAATGGTTGCCGCCGGCACCGTGAGCGGCAGAGCCAGAGCGGCCTTTATCAGCCCGGACCGGGCCAGGAGCCTGCGCAGCGCAAGGGCCAGGAGCAAGGAAATCAGCAGAGTGGAGCCCACCGCCCCGGCCAGGAACAGCATAGTGTTCTTCAACGCCAGCGAGAAGGCATGGTTTTTCAGCAGGGCGGTATAATTGACGAAGCCGGTGTAGTTCCGGCGGATCGGGTCGTCGAAAAAGGAATAGACCAGGATGATCAGAAAGGGAAGCAGATAGAAACACAGGATCCCCAGGAGGCTGGGGAGGAGAAAGAATACGGGGCGGAGCTTTCCCGGGGCCGCGCCCTTCCCGTTTCGGGCCTTCATCATCCCCGCTCCGCCAGGTAGATGGCCATCTTGGCTTGGATGGAGGCGGCGGTCTCAGCGGAGGTCTTTTTCCCGCTGAAGAAGTCCGCGCATTCCCGGTAGATCAGCTCATAACAAGGGTGGATCCTGGCATCCTGATACAGCCCCTCCGCCCGATCCAGGAGATCCCGAAAAAGGTTGAGTTCCGCTTCTGACAACCCCGGTACGGCAGGGACTGTGACGGTGTAGGTTTCCGTATTCGTCCCGTTGGCAGCTCCGACGGGGTCCTTGTACCGGGTGACGGTAGCCTCCGAAGTACCTTCCCCGGCCTGTTTCAGCTGTGCTTCCAAAACACTTTTCCGGATGGGAATATAGGTCGTCATGGTTTCCTGAACGCTCTCCTCGAGAGTCCAGCGGAGGAATGTCCATGCCGTCTCCTCGTTCCCGGTTCCCGCCATCACGGAGAACAGGGATGTGGCGTTGATCCGACAGCCCGTACCTCCCTCAGCGGGGAAGCCGACAAACTGCAGCGCATCCGTGTCCAACTGCGCCATGGCCTGGACATATCCGGAAACAGAAGCGGAAGGAGATTCACCGGCCACGGAGGTGAAATTTTCTACGCAGAACAGGATTTCCCCGTCCCCATAATCAAAACTGCCGGAAAAGCTTTGGGCGCGCTGATCCATCTCCAAAAGAAAGTCCAGATATGCGATAAACTCCGGGGAATCGAAGTGCAGCTCCTGGCTTTCCAGGTCTGCGAAGTGCTCCAGAATGGCGCACAGCATGACATCCAGAAGCTTCATTCCCCGTTCGGGTCCCCACAGGGTCAACTCCGGGTTTTCGGTACAGATGCTCTCCAAATCCGCCAGGGTCCAACGGTCAGCGTCTCCCACATAGCGTTTGGGAGCTGCGCAGGTATACAGGACATAGTCCGGGCAGAGCTGGGTCAGCTTGCCGCCATATGTCTCCAGGGATTTCAGCACGCTGGGGACCAGGTCTGCCAGCAGTTCCGGTTCCCGTTCCAGGTAGGGGTACAGGTCCGCCAGCAGCCCCTTGGCGGCGTAGACCTCGGTGCTGACGCACATGCCGCTGAGCAGGTCAGGCCGTTCTCCCGCCAGGATATCCAGGTGCAGCTCATCCTCGTCCCCGTAAAGACGGCTGACCAGGTAGTATTCCGGGTGCTCAGCGTTGAAACGGTCGATCAGGTCGGAGTTGATGTGATTATTCTCCAACCGGGCCATGGTGAGGATCTGCTTTTCCGCTTCTGTCCGCTTCAGACGCAGGAATCCGGCGGAATCCTCAGTCGTGTAGAGCACGATGAAGTCGGCGCCGTCCGGGCAGATTCCCCGGAGCTGCCCCTCATGTCCCAAGCCGGCCAGGTCCAGGGCGGGCGTGCCCCTGCCGTCTGCAAAACGGAAAATCTGTTTGCCCCCGCTGAGGGAATGGTCCTTTCCCCATTCCATGTAGCAGTAAAAATCGGCCGTGTCGTCTCCCGGGGCGACCATGGGCCAGGCTTCCGCTCCATCCAGCGGTCTGGGATCCCGGTCCTCTGCGGTCAGACGCAGTACGGGGGAAACGTCCCCTTTGGTCCTGGAGGCGAATACCCCGATCCCACCCGAGCCCAGGCGGCAGAGGGTCCCGGCGGTGAAGCCCTGGGGCAGAGAGACGGTCTCAGTGCTGCCGTCAATCCGCACCAGGGTCAGGGTGCTCTTGTGGGCGACCCAGAGATTGCCGTCACCATCACAAGTCATGTCCTCCGTCTTTTCGGAAAGGGTCAGAGAAAGCGTTTGATTTCCCTGGTCGTCCAGGCACACCAGAGCCGTTTCCACCCCCAGCCAGACGGCCTCCGGCCCGGCGGCGACCAGGGCGTAGCTCCGGTCCAGGGCAATGGTCCGGGGCTCCGTACCGCCGTACAGCAGCACGGGCTTTTCCTCCTGTTCTCCCAGGAGGCAGAGTTTCCCCCAGCCGTATTCCGCATCGGCGCAGACCAGGGGATAAGTCCGAGCTTCCGTTACCGTCCAGCGCACATACCGGGTATCCGACACCGGTTCCGGCGTCGGCGCGGCCGGGGCGTTCGTCCCAGCCGGGGTATTTTCACCACCATCTCCGCAGGCGGCGGTGAAGAGAAAGACAAAAACCAACAGAAGAAGGCAGATCCGTTTCATGGTTTGCTCCTTTCTGCGCCGAAGCGCACTCAGAAATTGCTGTTCCGGCTGAAACAAAACGCAGAGCCGGTCCCTGGGATTCAGGTGACTGGCTCTGCGTCTACGCGTCCGGCTCTTCACACAACACCATATGCTCTTTTCTGTAGTTGATCCGGGTCACAGCCCGGCATTTGGGACAAAACAGGGGGAAATGCACCAGCAGGGTGTCTTCCTGCACTCTTGTTCTGGTCTTCCCCCCGCATACCGGGCAGAGAAGCCAGAATTCCTTCCGGGATGGTTCAGACATGCATTGTGCCTCACTTATTCAGATCATACGGTTGCTTTCCCCCGGCCTTTTCGAACCATCGGACAGACAGCCAGCCGAAGATCAAGATCCAGGCCAGGGAGAACAGGGCGGCGAGGATGACCCAAAGCGCCGAGGCCCCCGGCTGCCAAAGAGCGCGCAGACCATGCAGAAACGCGGGGAAGGGAATGAACACCACCTTGTCCAAATAATGAGCCGCCACGTTCACGGCGTAGCACAGAACGCCGTACAGCATATTGAAGCCCAGGACGGCATAGAGGTTGGAGATCCGGAAGGCCAGATAAAAGGGGATGGAAAGCACCGCCAGATCCGTCAGGATCCGCAGCAGCAGGGTGGACAGGATATAGGCAAGACCTGTCTGGGGGACGATGGTCCCCGCGTACACCAGAAGCTGGAACACCCAGGTGATCAGACTGACGAGAAATGCCAGGGCATAGCAGAACACCAATTTCGCCCGGGCGACCCGCTTCCGGGAGCCGCACAATCGGGCGGTGAAGGTCGGAACGCCGGTACTCAGGGGATAGCGGATCAGCACCGGGGGAAAGAGGATACACAGGAACAGCAGCCCCCCGCAGAACCACTGGGTCCGCACATATTGGGACTTTGCGAGAAGAGGAAAGATCTCCTCATAGGAAGTGACGCCGTATTCATCCAGACCAAAGCTGTGGGCATACTCCGCCAGATACTCGTCAAAGGGATACTTGCCGGGCTGTTTTTCGGAGCGGCGCTTGCGGAAATCCGTAATGTACGCATGTTCACCCTTGGTGGTGAGCTGCATACATTTGGCGTCGATGTGCCAGTTCCATTTTTCCGCGCCGATGGGGAGCTTGGTATCCAGCCAGTAATTGCCGATCAGGGCGGCCAGAACGAAAAGGATCGCGGGCCAGCGGCGCAGGAATTGAAAGAATTCCTGCCGAAGGTTCTTTGCCATTTATACCATCTCTCCTTCCTGTTTCCGGGCAAAGCACCGGACGGAGAGCCAGCTGAACAGAACGATATAGGCCAGGCTCACCAGGGCGGAGAGAACGAGCCACAGAGGGGAGGTCCCCGGCTGCCACAGGGACCGCAGCCCTTGGAGCCAGGCGGGGAAGGGGATGAAGAGCACGTCCTCCCGGTAGTGGGCCGCCACGTTTACGGCGTAGCACAGGACGCCGTACAGGGTGTTGAAGCCCAGAACGCCGTAGATATTTCGGCAGAGGAAGGCGATATACATCGGGATGCTCAGCATGGCCAGCTCCATGAGGGTATGCACCGCAAGGGTGCCCAGAAAAAAGCCTATCCCCTGCCGGGAGACGATGTGCCGGGCAAAGAACGCGGTGAGGAGCAGGGTATAGATCAGGCTGAACACCAGAACGACCAGGAGAAAAACCAACACCTTGGCCAGGGCTACCCGCCGCCGGGAGCTGCAGTATCTCGCGCTCCAGTCCGGGACGCCGGTATTCAGGGGATAGCGGATGAGTACTGATGGGAGGATGATGCAGAGCAGCAAAAGTCCGCCGCCGAACCACATGAGCCGGGTGTGCTGCGCTTCCGTGGTCAGAACAAAGATGCTCTCCTCGTCGGCCGTTTCATCCGGCTCCAGGCCGAACCAGCCCAGAAGTTCCGTCAGCGCAGGATCGTAATGCCTGTCCCTGGGGTTGTGGCGGTAAGAGTAGACAAAGGCACCGATGCGCCCTTTGGTGACCAGTTCAAGGCTGGGGGAATCCAGCTTCCAATGCGTTTCCACGCCCACCGGGTCCCTGCGCGCAATGACAAAGCAGCCCGCCAGGGCAATGGCCAGCAGGATCCAGCCCTTCCAGCGGCAGCGGAGCTGATAGAGCTCCTGACGGAACGTCTTACCCATCGGCTTCGCCCTCCCATTCCCTTTGCAGCAGGTCCCACCCCGCCTTTTCCCCGAGGGCGGCCCGTTCCCGCTCCATTTCCTCAAAGCCCGTATCCCGCCAGCCCTCCGGCAGGGCCAGGCGCAGAGGATGGGGATACGTCAGCTCCATCACGTCCTTCAGCCGGTATGCGGTATAAGCGAGGCGCAGCCCATGCTCCCGGCAGTACCGGAGGAGATCAGCAAAGTCATCCCGGTCCTCCGGAGTCATGCCCGCCATGGGTTCGATGGCCAGCACCGGTCCCGTCTGCAGGGTCAGGGCAAGGACCATCCCCCACATCCGCAGCTTTCCCGGCTGGTCCTTCCGGAAGGGCAGGTTCCACCCGGCCCGGCGCAGACCACCCACCTTCAGCAGCTCCCAGAACAACGCCTGCCGCTCCGGTTCCATGACCATGCGGAGATTCACCGCATTCTGCCGCATTCCCAGGGCTGGGAAATAGGGAATGCCCGCATCCCGGCAGATCTCCGTGCCCGGTCCAGCCTCAGCCAGGGCCATTTCCTCCGCCCGTTCCCCCACCAGGGCGACGACGGGATCTCTTGCCTCCATAGATCATCCCTCCTCCGTTTTTCTGATGTATTCCTCTGCCAGGAAACGCTGATAGGCCTGTGCGTTTCCCAGGATCTCCAGGTATGTGAACGTGCCGGCATCTGTCTCTCTTACGTTCACATTGATCTGATAGGTGAAAACAGAGCAGAATCCGGCCTGTAACCAGGCGTCTGTCTCTTTGGGAAATCCGATGCGCATATGCTCCAGAGGGATCAAGTCCAGGGCTGTCTGATCGGAAAGCCAGTACCATTCCGCCTCCGGCAGCTCCTGGGCTCTGAAGGGGGCCCGGGGGAGCCCGTCCACAATCTCGGGATCTCGGTTATAATCCAGCTGGTGTTTTACCGGCTCACCGTAGCGTGCCTTGAGTTCTTCTGTCAGAGAGACCTCCCCGGGAAAAGCAATGATGATCTGATTCAGCATCGGCGTCCCTCTCTTGCTGCGATACAGCTTCTCGTCGATGATAAAGGGAGCAAACTCCAGACGCACATCACAGGGATAACCCAGCATGCTCACCCCTTCCAGCCCCATCCAGACATATCCGTATTTGTCTTCCCGACGTTCAAATCGGCTGTCAGCAGCCACGATTTCCTCCGGGCTCATGCCCCATTCCAGGCTGCCCAGGGTCCCGTCCGGATTCAGAGTCAAGGTTCCCGCGCCCAGGCTGGCTGGGTCCGTGATCCAGGCGGCGGTGAACAGAACACAGAGAAGGATAGCCGTCACCGTGACCCAGCGGCGGCTGTGCTTCCACCGCAGCACGTTCCGCACCCGGCCGCCTACTCCGCTCTCCCCAAAGGCCAGAGGCGCGGGGGAGGACAGGCGGCTTTTCCCCGCGATATGCAGGAGGCTTTCGCTGTACTCCCGGCGCACGTCTCCCAGGCGCTCCAGCACCGCCTCGTCGCAGCTCTGTTCCATATCCCGGCCCATGAGAATGAAGGCCAGCCAGCAAAGGGGATTGAACCAGTGGACGCACAGGATGAGCCAGCCCAGGAGCCGCCACCATTGGTCCCCACGGCGAAGATGACAGCGCTCATGGGCCAGAGCATAGTCCAGATCCCTGCCCGCCATTCCCCAGGGAATATAGATCCGGGGACGGGTGAGGCCCAGGAGAAAGGGCGTATCGATATCCGAGACCTGGAATACCCGCCCCTCCAGGCGCACCGCCGTTGCCAGCCTCCGGCGGAGCAGAAGACCGGAGATCAGACTGTACAGCAGCAGCGCAGCCAGCACAGCGGCCCAGATCCAGGTGAGGGCGGAGAGCCAGGAGAAGACGGAGGCCATCGCCGCCGGGGCCAGAGCCGTCCCGGATGGGAAAGTCGTGCCGGAAGCTTCGACGGAAACGGCCTGCTCCAGGGGCAGGGTAAGTCCCGACGGGGTAAAGTCCCCGCCGCCCACAAGTCCGCCCCGGAACAAACGGAACAGACTCACGGGGGAAGGCAGGCTCAGGGGCGCGCAGAGCCGGAAAGCCGGGACGATCCAGAGCAGATACCGGAACCGGCCCGGAGCCCGGCGGAGGATAAGGCGCAGGAGCAGTACGCCCAGGATCACGATCCCCCCGGTCAGGCTCATCTGCAGGAGACGGATAAACAGCCGTTCCATGGTCACATATCCTCCTGTTTCAACGAATCTGTCATACTGTCCATTTCCGCATCCTTCGTATTCAGCGGATATATGTCATTCAAATGCTTTTGTATGGCGGAGCCAAGACCGTATATGGAAATGAGCGTGTATGTCCCATCCTCCGTCACATAACTGCCTGCGTCGACCCGATAGGCAAAGGTGGAGCAGCAGGCTCCCAACAGCTCTTCGTCCTCATACTGAGGGATAAGGAAACGCAGCTGCTCAAGAGGGATCATATCCGACATCGCCTCCCGGGAATGCCAGTACCACTTATCCTCCGATAATTCGCCGGGGCGGTAGCGGACCTTCGGTTTTCCATCCACCATCTCCCAGGAATTGTCAACCATGTATTTTTCCTGTTCGCCGAAGATCTGTTTCAGAGCCTCCGTCACATCCGCTTCACCGCGTATGGTAATGCTGATTTCATCAAGGATGGGCGTGCCGTCCTCCACCCGGTTCAGCGAGGCTTCCGGAATATTGTATTTGGGAAAATTGAGAAACACGTCTGCGGTATACCCCAGGATCTTCACATTCTGCAGTTCTTCGCGCACACAGTGGGTTGCCCAATACTCATCGGAATCGGTGTGGATTCTGACGATCCGGCTGTCCGCAGCCATGGCCTCCTCCGGACTCATGCCCCATTCCAGGCTGCCCAGGGTCCCGTCCGGATTCAGAGTCAGGGTTCCCGCACCCAGGCTGGCTGGGTCCGTGATCCAGGCGGCGGTGAACAGAACACAGAGAAGGATAGCCGTCACCGTGACCCAGCGGCGGCTGTGCTTCCACCGCAGCACGTTCCGCACCCGGCCGCCTACTCCGCTCTCCCCAAAGGCCAGAGGCGCGGGGGAGGACAGGCGGCTTTTCCCCGCGATATGCAGGAGGCTTTCGCTGTACTCCCGGCGCACGTCTCCCAGGCGCTCCAGCACCGCCTCGTCGCAGCTCTGTTCCATATCCCGGCCCATGAGAATGAAGGCCAGCCAGCAAAGGGGATTGAACCAGTGGACGCACAGGATGAGCCAGCCCAGGAGCCGCCACCATTGGTCCCCACGGCGAAGATGACAGCGCTCATGGGCCAGAGCATAGTCCAGATCCCTGCCCGCCATTCCCCAGGGAATATAGATCCGGGGACGGGTGAGGCCCAGGAGAAAGGGCGTATCGATATCCGAGACCTGGAATACCCGCCCCTCCAGGCGCACCGCCGTTGCCAGCCTCCGGCGGAGCAGAAGACCGGAGATCAGACTGTACAGCAGCAGCGCAGCCAGCACAGCGGCCCAGATCCAGGTGAGGGCGGAGAGCCAGGAGAAGACGGAGGCCATCGCCGCCGGGGCCAGAGCCGTCCCGGATGGGAAAGTCGTGCCGGAAGCTTCGACGGAAACGGCCTGCTCCAGGGGCAGGGTAAGTCCCGACGGGGTAAAGTCCCCGCCGCCCACAAGTCCGCCCCGGAACAAACGGAACAGACTCACGGGGGAAGGCAGGCTCAGGGGCGCGCAGAGCCGGAAAGCCGGGACGATCCAGAGCAGATACCGGAACCGGCCCGGAGCCCGGCGGAGGATAAGGCGCAGGAGCAGTACGCCCAGGATCACGATCCCCCCGGCCAGGCTCATCTGCAGGAGACGGATAAACAGCCGTTCCATGGTCATTCCTCCTGTTTTAGCGCATCTATGAGCTTTTGCAGCTCCTTCGCTTCCTCGGGAGATATTCCCTTGCCGCCGTAGAAGGAGACCAGAAAACCGGGCAGGGAGCCGGAAAACGTTTGATCCACGAAGCTGCGGCTTTCCTGCATCTGGATCTCCTCCCGGGGAACGAGGCTTCGTACCGTAGCCTTCTCGCTGACCACCAGGCCTTTTTCCGCCAGCTTCTTCACCATGGTATACACGGTGGATTTTTTCCAGCCAAGGGAATCGGCGGCAAGGCGTACCAGCTCCGTGGAATTGACGGGTTCATGGTCCCAGATCAGGGAGAGAAAGCGATAGTCGCTCTCGCAGAGACGATGGTAGGCCATAGATCCACCCTCCTGAGTCTATAATTATCGACCTCAAGGCGAGTCTACATCAATAGACCTGACTTGTCAAGACGATTCTGCATGATCGCAGGCCACCCCGGACCGTACCGATTGACGGCGTCCGCGGCCTGTGGTAAACTGAACCAAAATCCGCTGCGGGGAGGGATCCGTATGGATGATGCGAAGAAGGGCAGAATCAAAGAGATGGGCTTTGAGAACTGGCTCACGAATGTATTCTGGGTGTACTACAAGTGGTATTTCTTCCTGGGCGTCCTGATCCTGACCATCCTGGTGCTGTTCTTGATCTCTGCCTCCGGAAGGGATCGGTCGAATCTGCTCGTGACCTATGTGTATACGGAAGCCCCGGATCAGAGCCAGACGGAAACCGTGAAGGGTATGGTGGAAGCCCGGGCCGTACCGGAAAATAACCGGGGCACCGTGCGGGTGAGGGTGGATGCTTTCCCGCTGCAGAATGGGATGGGGGAGCGAGCCCTATATGAGGAACTGGGGGACCCGGATCGTCTCATCTATCTGCTGGATCAGAACGCCCTGGCCTTTTATCAGACCATGGGGTATTTCCCCGATGCGGAGCAGCTGCCGGGCACGGAGCTTTGGATCAGTGTGCGGGAGACCCCTGCGGTCCTGTACCGCCTGGAGGATTTCGCAGACCAGGGCTATACTCAGGAGCAGATCGATGAATCCAATGCCTATCTGGTTGAGCGCCAGGGCCGGCGAATCCAGGCCGCCCGTGAGCTGGTGGAAGGTCTGCTGAAAGGCTGAAAGAAAAGAATACCCTGCTTCCCGGAGGAAAATTGCTTCCTCCGGGAAGTTTTTTGCCAAAACCTCTTGACATTGACGTGGCGTCAAATTGTAGGCTGGGATCGAAAAGGAGGTGCAGAGTATGAAAGAACGGATCATGACACTCTTTGCGTCGGCCCTGCTGGCTGCTTTTCTGGTATCCTGCGGTCCGACTGTATCGGCGCAGCCCCCTGAGCCGAGCCCGGCGCCTTTCTCAGCCAGCCCCTGCGTGGAAATGATCGTGCGGTTTTTTACCGGTACGAATCAGCAATACCGGCTGCTTCTCAGACAGGAGAAGGGGAACTGGTCCCTGCGCGCCGTGGATTATCCCGGAGCGATCCTGGATCCGGGTACGGATGTGCTGGCGGCCGGAGAGGGCCGGGAGGATCTGCCCTTCGACCGATTCCTGACCGTGCTCCGGGAATACGGCGCGGATGCCTGGGACGGTTGGAAGACCGCAGGCGGGGAGGAGACCTTTTCCCTGGAGCTGGTCTTTGCGGATGGGACCCGGTATTCCGCCTCCGGCGGAGAGGCCCCGGAGGGCTTCGATGCTTTCAAAGAAGCCTTCGTCCGGGAAATGGCCCGCTTCGGGGAGGACTACGGCGGAGTGGAGCCCGCGACGGTACAGGAACGGCTCATGAAGGTGAACCCCATGTTCGGGGACGAGGGCGGCTATACCCTGGGGGGTGGGATCAGCTACGATATCTACAGCGCACGTCGGGCGGCGGTCCCCCTGGGGAAGCGGATCGGCCTTTACCACAGCCCCACCTATATTGCGGGAAACCCCGCCCTCGCGGGCTTTCTGGGAGAAAAGCTGACGGAAACGGAGGAATATGCATGGTACCGGGTGCAGGGACTGCGGGGCAAGAAGTACCTGATCAGCCGGGATGGGGAAGGGACCCTGCGGCTGTGGATCTTCCGGATCTTCCTCTCCCCGGAGAATCAAGCCGAGAGAGCGGGATGCACCGCAGCGGAGCTCCTGGGGGAGGTCTACGGCGCGGAGGGGCCGGAGGACATCCGGAAGGTGATCGTTTCTCCCGGTATATCTGGGTATGCTTACCTGGTGGAGCCGGAGCGGCGGCTGGAGACCTGGGTCCTGGAGGACCGGGAGGCCCTGGACACCCTCTACGGATACCTGACGGAGATCGGCCCTCTGGGGGACGAGCGAAGCAGGGAAGGAAGCGAGTGGATGGGGGAGCGGTACGGATTCATGACCTACAGCTTCACCTCAGAAGAAAACGGCCTGTCCCGGTATTGGGGGGAACGGAGTCTGCAAATCGTTCTGGCGGACGGCGCCACCGTTGACCGGATCATTTATGACGCCAACTGCGGCTTCCTGTACGACTATACCAACGCAGGCTACTGCGGGATGCTCAGCGAGGAGGCGGTGCGATACCTGAATACCCTGTTCGGGATAGAATAAAAGATCTCCCGGAGGCCTGCGGCCCTCCGGGAGAAACGCATATGGGAGTTACTTCTTCAGCACGCCGTCCAAAAACGCGAACATCCGGTCCACGTTCTCCGGCTTTCCGAAATCCGGGTGGCCGTGGGTGCGGCCCTCAAAGGGCTCCATGATAGCCCGGCCTTCTCCGCAGACGGAGTTGATCTTGTTCACCAGGTCCGGGGAGTTTTCATAGGGCACCACCTCGTCCTTGGTACCCGCCTGGATCAGGGTGGGCGGGCAGTCCTTCCGGACGTAGCTCCCCGGCCAGGCCAGCTTCACCAGATCCGGATATTCCCGGCAGTTGAGACCCATGAACTGGTCCGCGAAGTTGCCCATTTTGGGCATGCCGGGGGTGCCGGGAGTCTCCTCCGTGAAGCGGGACTGCTTCTCCAGATCGTATACGCCGAAGAGGCCGATCACCGCCTGCACGGCGCTGCTCTCCTCCGGATAACCCATGCTCAGGTCCTCCAGGGCCGGGATCCCGGCGCTGGTGCCCAGCATGGCGGCATAGTAGCTGCCGGCGGAGTCCCCGCCGACGGCGAAGCGGGTTTTATCCAGGCAGTATTTCTCCGCGTTGCCCCGGAGATAGCGGACCGCGGCCTTCACGTCGAATACGGAATGGGGGAACTTGGCCACCTGGCTGAGCCGGTGGTTCACGTTCACCACGGCATAGCCCCGGCGGATGCCGTCCATGAGATACAGGCACTGGAAATCCCGCTTATCCCCGCCCCAGAAGGCGCCGCCATGGATAAAGATGATCACGGGGAAGGGGCCGTTCCCTTCGTCGGGCAGGTAGATGTCCAGACTCTGGTCGGTGCCGCCGCCGGGCACGTAGGGAAGATCCAGGTATTTGCGCTTGATGCCGCTGACGTCCATAACGGGCAGGGCGAATTCCCCTGGCTTCACGTCGGGGGTGATGAGTTTGACCACGTCCATGCTGCTTTGGCCTCCTGTATGTTGATTTTTGATCAGTCCAGAGAAAAGGCGTCCTGATCCAGACCCTCCGTTTTCGGCGCGTGTGCGGTCTCCGGTACCCGGCGGAGAGGATCATAGGAAAAGTGCCGGCAGCGGTCCCATTCGGAGACGATGCCCCGTTTCAGGCAGATGCAGGTGCCTTCCTCCGCAAGAGAGGAATGTCTGCAATAGGAGCAGGCCGGCTCCATATGTTTACGAAAGATCATGCGGTTCACCTCGCTGACAGTATACCCCGGTTTGCCTTCGTTTTCCACCTCTTTTTGCAAAAACCACCGCCGCAGCAGCCGCCAGGATCAGCGGGAACAGAAGCCCCGGTCGGGTGAAGCAGCACCAGGCGGCCAGGGCAGAGACCAGCCCGTGAAGAAAGCGCCCGGCGAGATAGGGCGCGGCGGAAAGCCCCGCCTCCCGGGCATGACGCAGCACCTGGGCGCAGACGCTCAATCCGCCCCAACCCAGAAGAAAGGCGGCAGTGACCGCGTTTTTCAGAGTGAATCCGGATAATGCCGCCAGTCCGCCGGTGAGCTCCACCAGCCCCCGGAGCAGGGCCTGCTCCGGGAGAAAACGCACCGGAACGGAAAAGAGGATCACGTAAGCGCAGACGGTGAGCACGGCGCTGCCCGCCCGGAGCACCGCCGCAGAAAACGCGGCGGACAGCGGCACGGGGGCTTGTTCCGCGGCCTTCCCCAAAGGCGGCGGACCGGGAAAGGCGCCCAGGAGCAGCCCCAGCCACAGGGTCACGGCGATATGGATGGCCAGCAGGAGAAAAGCGGGGCCGGTCCTGCCGAAGACCCGTCCCCCCAGAATACCCAGGAGGAAGGCGGGGCCGCAGTTGTTGGCGATGATGAGCAGCCGCTGGGCTTCGTCTTTCCCGCACCCCTGCTTCCGGTACAGCGCGGAAGCTGCCGCGGCCCCTACGGGATACCCGCTGACCAACCCCAGAAGGAGGATGCTGCCCCCTGCGCCGCTGAGCCGAAAACAGCGCCGGAATACCGGGGCCAGCAGCCTGCCCAGACGCAGGGGAACGGCACGCTCCTGAAACAGCGCCGTAAGTACAAAGAAGGGCAGAAGCGAGGGGATCACGCTGCGCAGACAAAGCTCCACCCCGTCCAGGGCATAGGCGGAAGTCTGCCTGGGAAAGGCCAGAAGCAGACCGGTCCCCAGCAGAAACAGCAGAGGTTCCCCTTTTGTCAGCAGCCGTCGAAAACGCATAAACCTTCCCCCCGCAAGCTAGGATAGAGTTACGACATCCCTATGTGGAGGAGGGCGCGGAAATGCGATTGGGCGGGAAACTCCTGCGGAAACTGGACGGGGGAAGCGAATTGCCGCTGACTTTTCTCTCCGGTCTGCCCCGGATCGAGCTGGAAGGGCTGAACGCGGTGCGGGTGGAAATGCATCGGGGACTGGCTGCCTACGGACCAGAGCTGGTGGTGGTGCGCTGCACCGGAGCGGAGCTCCATGTTCGGGGAAGCGGCCTTACCCTGGAGGTCATGACCGCAGAGGAACTGCGGCTACGGGGCAGGATCCTTGCCCTGGAACTGGTCTACTGATATGCGGTCGGCGTATTGGATCACGGAGGGGGCGGAGGTGCGCCTCACGGGGGAGTCGATACCGGAGCTGCTGAATGATCTTGCTCTTGCGGATATTCCCTTCTCCCGGGTCAGAGCGGAGGGGGAAGCGCGCTTTCGCCTGTTCGTCCGGGGGGACCGGCTGGAGGAGCTTCTGGCGCTTGCCCAGGCACGCGGAGCAGGCGCCGAAGTGCTGAAACGCCGCGGCCTGGGACATTTTCTCCGCCGGTTTCGGGGCCACCCGGGCCTGCTCCTGGCGCCTGCCCTCCTGCTGGCCGCGCTGCTTTGGCTCTCGGATACGATCTGGGAGATCGAGGTGGTGGGAAACCGGAGCCTGAGCCGGACGGAGATCCTGGCGGCTCTGGAGGAGCTGGACGTGGGCATCGGACATAACGGCACCCGTATCCGCAACGAAGCGGTGCGCAGCCGGATGCAGGAAAAGCTGGGAAAGCTCAGCTACCTCAGCATTCGGGTCAGCGGCAGCAAGGCGACGGTGATCGTGCGGGAGCGGCGGGAGCCGCCGGAAATGGTGGAGGAGGACGTCCCCACGGACGTGATCGCCGGGCAAACCGGCCTGGTTGAGCGGATGAGCGTGCTGGAAGGGCGGGGTGAGGTAAAGCCCGGAGACGCGGTGCTGGCTGGGGAGGTCCTCATCACCGGCGGCCTGACGGATCTGCAGAACGGGACCCGGGAAGTCCACGCCATGGGGGACGTTTGGGCACGCACCTGGTATCAGGCGGAGGCCGTCCTCCCCCTGGACCATAGGGAAAAGGCGGAGACCGGGCGGAAGCGGGTGCGCTGGGCAGTGAAAATCTGTAATT
>CAMVBX010000037.1 GCA_947165825.1 uncultured Clostridia bacterium | reverse complement strand
GCGTAGAGGTGATCCTCGTGGCTGTGCGTGATGATGCAGGCGCCGATCTCCTCCCCCATGGCCTCGTCCGGCACGCCCACCACCTGCACGTCCGCGATCTTGGGATGGGTGTACAGGAATTCCTCGATCTCCTTGGGGTAGATGTTTTCGCCGCCCCGGATGATCATGTCCTTCAGCCGTCCGGTGATCCGGAAGTTCCCCTCCGGGGTGCGGCAGGCCAGGTCGCCGGTATGGAGCCAGCCGTCCTTGTCGATGGCGGCGGCGGTGGCATGGGGCATCTTGTAATAGCCCTTCATGACGTTGTAGCCCCGGGCGAGGAATTCGCCGCTCACATTGTCCGGGCAGTCCTCCCCGGTCTCCGGATCCACGATCCGGCATTCCACCTCCGGCAGGGGGCGGCCCACGGTGGTGACCCGCACGTCCAGAGGGTCGTCCGTCTGGCTCATGGTACAGCCGGGGCTGGCCTCCGTCTGGCCGTAGACGATGGTGATCTCCGTCATGTGCATCCGGTCGATGACCTCCCGCATCACCGGCTCGGGACAGGGAGAGCCGGCCATGATGCCGGTGCGGATGCAGGAGACGTCGGTCTTCTGGAAATCCGGGTGCTCCATCATGGCGATGAACATGGTGGGTACGCCGTGGAAGCAGGTGACCCGCTCCCGGTGGATGCACTCCAGCGCGGGGCGGACGGAGAAATAGGGCAGGGGAAGCATGGTGACGCAGTGGGTGACGGAGGCGGTCATGGCCAGCACCATGCCGAAGCAATGGAACATGGGCACCTGGATCATCATCCGGTCTGCCGTGCTCAGATCCATCCGATCCCCGATGCATTTGCCGTTGTTCACCACGTTCCGGTGGGTGAGCATGACGCCCTTGGGGAAGCCGGTGGTGCCGGAGGTGTACTGCATGTTGCATACGTCGTCCGGCTTCACGGCGGCGGCCCGGCGCAGGAGTTCCTCGTGGGGCACCCGTTCCGCCCTGGCCTCCGCCTCCTCCCAGGTCTGGCAGCCCGCCATGCGGAAGCCCACGGTGATGACGTTCCGCAGGAAGGGGAGCCGGCGGGAATGGAGAGGGCTGCCCGACCGGGTGTTCTCCAGCTCCGGACAGAGCTCCCGGATGATGGCGGCATAGTCGCTGTCCCGGTAGCTGCGCACCATAATGAGGGTGTGGGCGTCGGAATGGCGCAGCAGATATTCCGTCTCCGCCAGCTTATAGGCAGTGTTCATGGAGACGAATACCGCGCCGATCTTGGTGACGGACCAGAAGGCGATGTACCACTGGGGCACGTTGGTGGCCCAGACCGCCACGTGGGAGCCGGGACGGACCCCCATATCGATCAGGGCCCGGGAGAAGCGGTCCACATCCCGCCGGAACTCCCGATAGGTCCGGGTATAGTCCAGGGTGGGGAAGCGGAAGGCGTACTGGTCCGGAAAGGTCTCCGTCACCCGGTCCAGCAGCTGGGGGAAGGTCTCCTGGATGAGAAGCTCCTTCTTCCAGATGAACTGGCCTGTATGGGCGTTGTTCCAGTACAGGTCCTGCCGGGGCTCGTCCGCCTCCAGCAGCCGCTCCACCCGGCTGGCAAAGTGGGGCAGGATCACGTCCGGTCCCAGGCCGGGGAGCCAGGAGGGATCCCATTCCAGGGCAAGGAAGCCCTTGTAGCCGATGCTCCGAAGGGCGGCCATCACGTCCCCCATGGGCAGGGTGCCCTCTCCCATCAGGCAGTAGGTCCAGCCCTCCCCCTCGGGACGGGAGTCCCGCAGGTGCACATGGCGGATATAGGCGCCCAGGTTCTGCACCGTGGTATCCGGATCCTCCCCCGCCAGGCGGATGGTGGAGTTCACGTCCCACAGGGCGGCGAGACCGTCGGAGGCGAAGCGGTTCAGCATATCCCGCAGGGCTTCGGACCGGGCAAAGGGGCCCCGGCTCTCCAGCAGCAGGGTGACCCTCCGCTCCTCCGCCTCGGGAGCCAGAACGGCCAGAGCGGCTGCAACGGTATCCGCCGTCTCGGGGGCTTCCTCCGTCGCCCGGACCCGGATATAGGGGACTCCCACCCGGGCGGCGGCCTGGATGCAGTCCCGGACCTCCCGGATGCTCGCCTCCGGATCCGTCGGATCCCCCAGGTCGCAGAGCGCGTCGATGCAGGGGATGCTCAGCCCCTCTTCAAAGAGCCCGCGGGAGGTGGCCCGGGCGGCGCTGCGGCCCACGGGGCCCGATTCTCCCGCCAGTCCCCCATCCCGGATATTGTGGATCTCGATCCCGGAAAAGCCGTATTCCAGGGCCATGCGCCGGAAATCCTCCCAGCTGTACCCATGCCAGCCCCGGGTGGAAAAACAAAGCTTCATGACTGCTTATCCTCATAGGCGATCTTGTTCAGCGCCGCCAGATAGGCGTTGACGCAGGCGCCGATCACATCGGTGGAAAGGCCGCTTCCGGAGTACACCTTGCCCCGGTCCCGGAGCTTGATGAGGGCGGAGCCCATGGCCTCCTGCCCCTCGGTGACGGCGGAGATCTGGAAATCGTCCAGCTCATAGTGGCGGCCGGTGATCTGCTCCAGAGCCAGGAAGGCCGCGTCCACGGGGCCGTCCCCGGGGGCAAGGCCCCGAAGAAGGGCGCCGTCCTTCTTCACCACGATGTCTGCGGTGGCGCTGATCACGTTCCCCGTGTGCACCACGTAGCTCTCCAGCTTATAGGTGGAGGGGACCATCAGGGCGGCGTTGGCCACGATGGCGTCCAGCTCCCGGAAGTCCACGTCCTTCTTCTCCGCGATATGGAGGAAGCTCTCGTATACCGAGGCCATATCCCCGGGATTGAGATCATAGCCCAGCTTGCGCACCGCCTGCTCCACCGCTCCGATATCCGCGCCGGCGGTGAGGAGCATGGCGGAAAGGGGAGCCCCCGCGCCGTTATCGAAGGGGGAGGTGCTCCGCCGCCGGGATTCCAGCAGCTCGGAGATGCGCTCCACCCCCGCGTTCAGCCGGGTCATGTCCAGACCGGAGGCGAGACCCAGGGAGTCTCCCCGTTCCCGGAGAATGGCGGCCAGGGCGGAGAGCCGGCAGCTCTCCCCGCCGCCCACGCTGGTAACGGCTCCGGCAGCCCCGCAGCGCAGGGCGGCCAGGGTATCCGCGGCCCCCAGACCCAGCAGATCGGAGCAGGCGGCGAATACGGGGATATCTCCCGCCGCGGCGACGGGGCCCTTCAGCAGCTCCGCCAGCTCCCAGGGGAGACGCCTTCCCTCGGAGTCCCAGAGGATGATCCCCTTGACTCCGGCTCGGATGGCCGATTCCATCAGCCCCCGGAGAAAGCTCTCCTCCGCCCGGGTGGCGTCCAGGGCCTCGAACAGCACGGTGCCGCACAGCCCGGCGCAGCGGCGGATCTGCTCCTCCAGCAGAGCGGGGAGCTTATCAGGTATTCCATGCCGGAGGCGGAGACAGGGACGGAGACGGTCAGAACGCCCCGGGGAGAGCTTTTCAGCTCCCGGGCGGCCAGCTCCGCCTCGGCGGCGTCCAGTCCCACGGAAACGGCGGGGGCGGCCCTGCGCAGCAGGGTGCCCAGGGTGCGGACCAGCAGGGCCGCCTCCTCCCCCAGGGCGGGGGAGGGCAGACCGAGGATATCCACCCCCAGTCCATCCAGCTCCCGGGCCAGATCCAGACGGTTCTTGAAGCTCAGCTCACCGGCTTCGGTGAGGGTACGGTCGAAGATCCTGATCTCATTCATTCCTGATCATCCATTCTCCGGTAACGGTCATATTTTTCCTTCGCCTGTTCCTCCGCCCGGGCAAACAGGGCTTCCGCGTTCTCCGGGTAGCGCAGGGCCAGACTGGAGTAGCGGACCTCCCCGTCCAGAAAGTCCCGCAGGGGAAGCTTCGGCGCGGCGGAATCCAGCTGGAAGGGTTTTTCCTTCCTGGGGTCATAGCGGTAGAGATGCCAGTAGCCCGCCTGTACGGCCTTCTTCATTTCCGCCTGGGCGGAGCACATCCCGGCGTGGATGCCGTGGGCGGTGCAGGGGGTGTAGCCGATGACGATGGCGGGGCCGGGATGGGCGTCCGCCTCCAGCAGGGCCTTGATGAGCTGGGCGGGATTGGCTCCCATGGCCACCTGGGCCACGTAGACGTTGGGATACTGCCGCAGCATGGCCCCCAGATCCTTCTTGGGGCTCTTCTTCCCGGAGGACTGGAACTGGGCCACGGCCCCCAGGGGGGTGGCCTTGGAGCTCTGTCCGCCGGTGTTGGAGTAGACCTCCGTGTCGATGACGAAGACGTTCACGTCCTCCCCGGTGGAGAACACATGGTCCAGGCCGCCGTAGCCGATATCGTAGGCCCAGCCGTCGCCGCCGTACATCCAGACGGTCTTCTTGGCGAACTGGTCCCGCATGGCCCACAGCTCCGGATCGTTCCCGCAGGCCTTCTCCAGCGCCTCCGCCCGTTCCCGGGTGCCCTGGGCGGAGTCGAAGCCCGCGAGCCAGCGTTCCAGGGCTTCCTTCAGTTCGCCTGAGGCGGTCTTCAGCTTCTCCTCCGCCAGGAGCTTCGCCCGCTGCCGCTGCTGCCGGGAGGAGAGGGCCATGCCCAGGGCGAACTCGGCGTTATCCTCAAACAGACTGTTGGACCAGGCGACCCCGTGACCCTTCCGGTTTTTGCAGTAGGGCACGCTGGGCATGGCCGCGCCCCAGGCCGTGGAACATCCGGTGGCGTTGGCCCAGTAGACCCGGTCCCCGAAAAGCTGGGTCAGCAGCTTGGCATAGGGTGTTTCCCCGCAGCCTGCGCAGGCGCCGGAGAATTCCACCAGGGGCTCCCGGAACTGGCTGCCCTTCACCGTGGCGGGATCGTAAAGGTCCCCCTTGTCGGACAGGGTCAGGCCGTAATCCCAGTTTTCCCGCCGGTAGTCCCCTTCCTCCAGGGAGAGGAGGCGGATGGCCCCGCCGGGACAGACGCTTTCGCAGCTGCCGCAGCCGGAGCAGTCCGGCGCGGAGACCTGCAGGGAGTAGAGAAGCCCCTCGCCCGGCTTCCCCTTGGCGGGGACGGCGCGGAAGAAGGAGGGAGCCGCCTTTGCCTCATCCCCGTTCAGCAGCAGCGGACGGAGAACGGCATGGGAGCATACCAGGGAACAGAGGTTGCACTGGAGGCACTTGTCCGGATCCCAGAGGGGAGCCCGGTCGCAGAAGCCCCGCTTTTCCCAGGCGGTGGTGCCCAGGGGCAGGACCCCGTCCTCCAGCCCCCGGAAGGCGGAGACCGGGAGATCGTCCCCCTTCAGGGCGTTCAGCGGCCGGAGAATATTCCGGATGAAATCCGGCGCATCCGGCTCCGGCGCTTCCAGGGGCGTATCCGGCGCCTCAGCCCATTCGGCGGGGACCTCCACCCGATGGGCGGCCTCGGCTCCGGCGTCGATGGCGTTCAGATTCTTCTGCACCACCTTCTCGCCCTTGCTGCCGTAGCTCTTCCGGGCGGCCTCCTTCAGATAGCCGACGGCCTCCTCCGCCGGAAGAATCCCGGCAAGGCGGAAGAAGGCGGCCTGGAGCACGGTGTTGGCGTGGTTCCCCAACCCCAGCTCCCGGGCGATGCGGTCCGCGTCCAGGGTATACAGGGCCGCGCCCTTCCGGGCCAGGCACCGCTTCACCCGATCCGGCAGCTTTTCTCCCAGCTCCTCGTCCTTCCAGGGACAGTTCAGCAGGAAGGTGCCGCCGGGTTTCAGCTCCTGGGCCATGTCGAAATGGGACAGGAAGGCGGGATTGTGGCAGCCCACGAAGTCCGCGCTGCGCACCAGATGGGTCCCCCGGATGGGGGCGGGGCCGAAGCGCAGATGGCTCCGGGTGATGCCGAAGGACTTCTTCGTATCGTATTCAAAATAACCCTGGGCGTACAGGGAGGTATGGTCGCCGATGATCTTGATGCTGTTCTTGTTGGCCCCCACGGTGCCGTCGGACCCCAGGCCCCAGAATTTGCAGGAGACCGTCCCGGGCTTATCCGTTTCCGGCTGCTCCGGGATGGGCAGACTGAGACCGGTGACGTCGTCGGTGATGCCGATGGTGAAGCCGTTCTTCGGCTCCGCCGCCTCCAGCTCCCGGTATACCGCCAGGATCTGCCCCGGGTCCGTATCCTTGCTGGAAAGGCCGTAGCGGCCGCCGATGATCCGGGGGGCGTTCTCCCGGCCCAGGAAGGCCTGGCACACGTCCAGATACAGGGGCTCCCCCGGCGCGCCGGATTCCTTGCACCGGTCCAGCACCGCGATCCGCTTCACGGTTTTCGGCAGGGCCGCCCGGAAGAAATCCGAGGCGAAGGGACGGTACAGGTGCACCTGCAGATAGCCCACCTTTTCTCCCCGGCTCCGGAGCAGATCCACCGTATCCTGGACGGTGCCGCTGACGCTGCCCATGGCCACGATCACCCTCTCCGCCTCCGGGTCCCCATAATAGTTGAACAGATGGTACTCCCGCCCGGTGAGGGCGGAGATCTTTGCCAGAACCTCCTCCACCTGCCGGGGCAGGGCGTCGTAGGCAGGGTTGTTGGCCTCCCGGATCTGGAAGTACACGTCCGGGTTCTGCACGGTGTTCCGCAGGGTGGGGTGATCCGGGTTCAGGGCGGAAGCCCGGAAGGCGGCCAGGGCATCCCGATCCAGCAGGGTCTCCAGCTCCGCAGGACTCAGCACCCGGATCTTCTGGATCTCATGGGAGGTGCGGAAGC
Source organism: uncultured Clostridia bacterium (assembly GCA_947165825.1). Taxonomy (GTDB): domain Bacteria; phylum Bacillota; class Clostridia; order Oscillospirales; family Oscillospiraceae; genus UBA1774. The sequence continues at coordinate 9,805 of CAMVBX010000037.1, read as the reverse complement.
CGTCGAAGAAATGAAGGAAGGGGATCCGGGAGGAGACGGCGGTCACGTGGGCGACGGCCGCCAGATCCATGACCTCCTGCACGCTGCCGCTGGAGAGCATGGCCCAGCCCGTCGCTCGGCAGGCCATCACGTCGCTGTGGTCCCCGAAGATGCTCATGGCATGGGTGCCCACGGTGCGGCTGGCCACATGGAGCACCGCCGGGAGCCGGGAACCCGCGATCCGGTACATCACCGGGATCATGAGCATCAGCCCCTGGGCGGAGGTGAAGCTCACCCCCAGGGATCCGGCCTCGCAGGCCCCGTGGACCGCGCCGATGGCTCCGGCCTCGGACTGCAGCTCCACCAGCCGCACGGGCTGGCCGAACAGATTCTTCCGTCCCTGGGCGCTCCATTCGTCTGTGTGCTCCGCCATGGGAGAGGAGGGGGTAATGGGGTAGATGGCCGCGATTTCGGAGAACTGATAGGCCACGTGGGCGGCGGCCTCGTTCCCGTCCATGGGGGCATAGGTATGGTCTGCCATAGGAATGGCCTCCTTGATTTCAGAAAAAGAGGTGCAGAGCCTTCCGGTTCATATCCAGATATTTCGCTTTTCTTCCGGAGAAGAGCTGCTCCAGCTCGTACTCGATGGTCTCCTTCTTCACCAGGTTCGTCTGGGCCAGGATGGCCCCCAGCATGACGATGTTGGCCGCCTTGTCGGCCCCCAGCTTCTGGGCTTCGGTGTTGATGGCGATCTTATGGATGCGCAGGTCGCTGCGCTTGGGCTCCTGGGGCACCAGGTCGCTGTTCACGAACAGCAGGCCCCCGGGTACTACCATGGGTTCAAACTTCAGCAGGCTGGGGAGGTTCATCACCACCAGCACGTCCGCCTCATCGATGAGGGGGCAGCGGATGGGCTGATCGGAGACCACCACGGTGCAGTTGGCGGTGCCGCCCCGCATTTCGGGGCCGTAGGAGGGGAGCCAGGTGACCTCGCGGCCTTCTTCCATGGCTGCCTTGGCGATCATCTGACCGATGGCCAGGGTGCCCTGGCCGCCGCTGCCGGCAAAGAACATTCTGCATTTCATGGCTCAAAATCCCTCCGGCGTTTTGAAATTCTTTACGGGATAGTACTCCGCCATCTGCTCCCCCACCCAGCGGAGGGCGTCCGCGGGGGCAAGGCCCCAGTTGGTGGGGCAGGAGGAGAGAAATTCCACGAAGGTGAAGCCCAGGCCTGCCCGCTGGATCTCGATGGCCTTCCGCACTGCCTCCTTGGCCTTCCGCACGTTGGCGGGGTTGTTCAGCATCACCCGTTCCACGAACACGGCGCCGTCGATGGTGCTCAGCAGCTCGCAGACCTTCAGAGGCATGCCGGCCTGCTCCCGGGAGCGGCCGTAAATAGCGGTGGTGGCCTTCTGGCCGATTAGGGTGGTGGGGGCCATCTGCCCGCCGGTCATGCCGTAGATGCCGTTGTTGATGAAGAAGGTGGTGAACTTCTCTCCCCGGAGGGCGGCGTGGGTGATCTCCGCGATGCCGATGGCCGCCAGGTCACCGTCCCCCTGGTAGGTGAAGACCACCTTGCTGGGGTTCACCCTGCGGATGCCGGAGGCGACGGCGGGGGCGCGGCCATGCATAGACTCGCACATATCGATGTTCATGAAGTGGTGGGCGTTGATGGCGCAGCCGATGGGGGCGACGCCGATGGTCTTCCCCAGCAGATCCATTTCGTCCAGCGTTTCCATAATGAGCCGGTGCGCAATGCCGTGGGTGCAGCCGGGGCAGTAGCTGGTATCCACGGGGGTCATGCCCTTGGTGGGCGTAAATACAGCTTTCATTTCAGACCCTCCAACAGTTTCCTCGTCTTATCCGCGATCTCCCGGGAGCCGGGGACGATGCCGCCGGTGCGGTGCACCAGGGCTACGGGCCAGCGGCCCTTGACCCCCAGCTTCACGTCCTCGATCATCTGGCCCATGCTGAGCTCCGCGCTCACCACCAGCTTCGTCTTGCTTCCCAGCTTATCGAAGGCCTGGTAGGGGTAGGGCCAGAGGCTGATGGGCCGGATGAGGCCGGCCTTGATCCCCTGCTCTCCCAGCAGCTCCATGGCCTCCAGGCAGAGACGGGAGACGGTGCCGAAGGCCACAAAGACCACCTCGGCGTCCTCCAGGTCGTATTCCTGCCATTTCACCAGTTCCTGTTCCGCCCGGCGGTACTTTTCAAAGAGCTTCTCCACGTGGGCCTCCAGCTCGTCCGGCTGCATCCGCAGGGAGAAGACCACATTCCGGCCGGGATGGGCGTCGGTGCCCGTGATGGCCCAGGGCCTGGTCTCGTTCAGTTTGTCCTCCGGGGTGATGCCCTTGGGCTCCGGCAGCTCCACAGGCTCCATCATCTGGCCCATCATGCCGTCCGCCAGGATCAGCACCGGGTTCCGGTATTCCTCGGCGATGTCAAATGCCTTGTACAGCAGATCCACGCATTCCTGGATCCCCGCAGGGGCGAAGACCAGAAGCTTGGCGTCCCCGTTGTACCCGCCCCGGGTAGCCTGGATATAGTCCGCCTGGCCGGGCTGGATGCCGCCTACGCCGGGGCCGCCCCGGGAGACGTTCAGGGCCACCAGGGGCGTCTCCGCGGAGCAGAGGAAGCCCATGCCCTCCTGCATCAGCGCAAGGCCGGGGGAGCTGGTGGAGATGAATACCCGCCCGCCGCTGGCGGAGGCGCCGAAGGCCATGCTCACGGCGGCAAGCTCGCTCTCCGCCTGGATAAACGCGCCGCCCGCCTCCGGCAGGGCGTGGCTCATATATTCGGGGATCTCGTTCTGGGGGGTGATGGGGTAGCCGAAATAGCAGCGGACGCCGGCCCGGATGGCCGCCTCGGCAAAGGCCTCGTTCCCCTTCATCAGAATACGGCTCATGCGGTCTCACCTTCTTCCAGTTCATAGATGGAAATGCAGCAGTCCGGGCACATGGTGGCGCAGCTCCTGCAGCCCACGCAGGCGGACTCGTCCGTGATCCCGGCGGGGTGGTAACCTTTGTTGTTTACGCTTTCGTCCATCGCCAGGATCTTCTTCGGGCAGAAGCTGACGCACAGCTCGCAGCCCTTGCATTTGTCCTTGTTGAACAGGACATGATAACGCTTTGCCATAGGCACCTCCAAATAAACCGCCATCCGGCGGGTGGTTTTCCTTATACCGGTCTGTCCAGATATGTGGGCCGCATATACAGCCCCAGGGGAAACAGGGGAAGGTCCGCGTCCGCCAGCTCCGGAAGCAGCGCTTTCGGGCAGCAGGCGCACAGGGCGGGGATACCGGTCTCCCGGCTCAGCTCCCGGGTGAAGGTCCAGCCCTCCAGCACCTCTTCCCGTCCCGTCAGACGCAGCAGATGGGTGTTGGAGATGAGACCGGTGACGGAGAGCCCGGTCATGGCCTCGATGCTCCGGAGCTGTCCCAGGGCCTTCTCCGCCGTGTCCGTTCCCGGGCGGTTTTTGTTCACCACGAACAGGAGCCGGGCATCCTCCCGGAAATACCGGGTGTACTGGTTCAGGAGCCGCGCCCCCTCCGGGTCGCCCCCCAGGTCGCAGATGACCCGGCAGCGTTCATCCTCCAGGGGAGCCCGGATGGCGGGGTCCAGGGTCTGGAGCTCCGTGGCGCTCTTGCCCCCGTAGGCATCGGAGTATACCCGCACCCCGGCCTGTTCCAGGTTGTCCCCCTGCTCCCGGCTGCGGAAATAGGGGTTCTCGATATCCAGATCCACCAGGGCCAGGGGGCTGATCCCCCCCGCCGCCAGGGCGAAGGCCAGGGAGACGGCGAATTCCGTCTTTCCCGTGCCGAAATGGCCCACCACGGCGATTTTCCGGGGGCCTTCGGCCATATCCCGCAGAAACGCATCCATAGAATAAACTCAGCGGCCCCGTCGGTAAAACGGAGCCGCTTATCCTTCCTGTAAGCTGGGTTCGTTTTCCTCCGGCGATTCAGTTTTCCTCATGCAGAAGCAGGCTGCCCGGAATCAGACCGGCCAGCAGGGTAAGCAGCAGGGACTGCAGCGTTTGCTTCGCCACGGAAAACTGCGCCTCACTTTCGCTTTAAATGAATAGATAAACGGGGAGTATGGTGATTATACTTTGTCCTTCCGCCCCTGTCAAGCGGGAGTTTTGCGGATTGACGCATATTTTTTCCTTTTTTTCGCGGATGGCTCTTGACATTGACGCGGCGTCAAATTGTACCCTGCGGGCAGAAACGGGGAAAGGAGCGGGGAATCATGAAGAAAACGGCAATATCTCCGATCCTGGCGGCGGTTCTGCTGCTGGGGCTGCTTTGGGGCTGCGCAGGGAAGACGGCGGAAAGCGGTCCGATGCCGACGGGAACGGACAGGATCCCGCTTCCCCCGGAGCCCATGGGGATGTATTCCGGTTCGGGAAGCGCCGGGGAGGCGTACGGCTTGTTCAAGGAAAAGTTCCTCCCTGCATGGGAGACGGAAAGCGGGTATACCCCGGAGGAGGACATCCCCTACCCGGACTGGTACGGCGGAGCCTTCATGGATAACGACCGGCGGCTGTGCATCCTGATCGTGGAAGGGTATGAGGAGGCGGCCGGGGAGATTCAGGCGGAGCTGCAGGGCCAGCCGGTGAAATTCCGGTCGGCGCAGTTTTCCCTCCATACCCTGTATCAGGCCCGGGCGGAGATCGGGGCGGAATACCGGGGCTGGTCCTCCCTCGCCGTACGGCCGATGCAGAACCGGGTGGCGGTGGGCCTGCCGGATCCGGAGAGCGGGGAGGGCAAGGCACTCCGGGAAGCGCTGGAGGCGCGGTATCCCTGCGTGGAGATCGAGCAAATGGGCTATGCCGTTCTCTATTGAAGCGGAAAACGCGGCAGATTTTTTTCAAAAACCCGTTGACAAACGGAGGGAAACCTGCTTTAATACGCTAAAAGGCTGTGACGAAGACGGTCGGGATGCTCCGGGCCACAGAGATCCGGCGGCGGCTGAAAGCCGGACGAAGGCGCCTCCCATCAGACCCATCACTTCCGAGCCGGGGACCTGAGCGCGCAAGCGGGTAAGGCCCTCCGTGACGGCTGCGTTAAGGCCAGGGGCTTGACAGAGTCCCGTGAGGGGCGCGTTTACGCGCAATTTGAGTGGTACCGCGGGTTAACGGATTAACTCGTCTCAAAGTTTTCTTTGAGGCGGGTATTTTTTTATTCAATCTGGGGGTGTGCAAGATGGCAGTTGGAACCACGAACGGAGCATTGTACGAGGTAGCCGGCCGGATCCGGGCCCTTCGGGGCGAGGCAGGGTACAGCATTCCCCGCATGGCGGAGCTGACCGAGCTGGATGAGGAGACCTACCGCCTGTACGAGGCGGGGGAAACGGACCTGCCCTTTACCTTTATCCATAAGTGCGCGCAGATCTTCAAGGTGGAGATCGTGGAGCTCATGGAGGGCAGCAGCGCCCGTCTGAGCCGCTACGCCGTCACCCGCCGGGGAAAGGGCGAGCTCACCGCCCATGAGCCGGGCATCGAGATCCGCAGCCTGGCCTCCCGGTTCAAGGACAAGATCGCGGATCCCTACTGGGTGCGCTACGCCTATTCCGAGGAGGAGCAGAACAAACCCATCCATCTGGTGACCCACGGCGGCCAGGAATTCGACCTGGTGCTGGAGGGCAGCCTGAAGGTGCAGGTTGGGGACAATACGGAGGTCCTGTTCCCGGGAGACAGCATCTATTACGATTCCTCCACCCCCCATGGGATGATCGCCCTGGACGGGCAGGACTGCGTTTTCTGCGCCGTCATCCTGGCGGAGGAGGAGAACGTCCAGTGGGAGCACGGCCATATCGTGAACACCCGCCCCGTACGGGAGGCCGCCCTGCCCGCAGCCCCCGCCGCCCCCAACTATATGGAGGATTTCGTGGAGGTGCGCACGGACGAATACGGCGTACCCAAGCAGGTGCTGTTCAAGGATCCGGAGCATTTTAACTTCGCCTTCGACGTTGTGGACGCCATCGCCGCCAAGGAGCCGAAACGGCTGGCCATGCTCCACCTGGACCGTGAGGGCCGGGAGCGGCGCTTCACCTTCGAGGAGATGAAGAAAATGTCCGCCCGGGCGGCCAACTATTTCCGGGCCCTGGGGATCAAAAAGGGCGACCGGGTGATGCTGGTGCTCCGGCGGCGCTGGGAGTTCTGGCCCATCATCGTGGGTCTGCATAAGCTGGGGGCCATCCCCATCCCCGCCACGGACCAGATGGTGCAGAAGGATTACGAATACCGCTTCCAGACCGCCGGCGTCAGCGCCGTGGTATGCGCTGCCTACGGGCAGGGCGCGCCCGAGGTGGACAAGGCGGCTGCCGCCTGTCCCACCCTGCAGCTGAAGATCCTCTGCGGCGGTCCCCGGGAGGGCTGGCGGGACTTCGACGCGGAGTATGAGATGTACTCCAGCCGTTTCCCCCGCACGGAGGAGACGCCCTGCGGCAAGGATCCCATGCTCATGCTCTTCACCTCCGGCACCTCCGGCTATCCCAAGGCGGCGATCCACGCCTATACCTATCCCCTGGGCCACTATATCACCGCCCGCTGCTGGCATCGGGTGGAGCCGGACGGCATCCATCTGACCATCTCCGATACCGGCTGGGGCAAGGCCCTCTGGGGCAAGCTCTACGGCCAGTGGATGTGCGGAGCGGCCACCTTCGTCTATGACTTCGACCGCTTCCATGCGGAGGAGATCCTGCCCCTGTTCGCCAAGTACGGCATCACCACCTTCTGCGCGCCGCCCACCATCTACCGCTTCCTGATCCGGGAGGATCTGAGCCGGTACGACCTGAGCTCCCTGCGGAACGCCAACACCGCGGGGGAGGCCATGAACCCGGAGGTGTTCAACCGCTTCAAGGAGGCCACGGGCCTCTCCATCATGGAGGCCTTCGGCCAGACGGAGACCACCCTTACCGTGGGCACCTTCGCGGGCATGACCCCCAAGCCCGGCAGCATGGGCAAACCCAACCCCGCCTACAAGGTGGAAGTGCTGAACAGCGACGGGACCCCCACCCCAATGGGCGAGCCGGGAGAGATCTGCATCGACACCCGGGACGGCGCCCCCTGCGGCCTGTTCCTGGGTTACTACGGAGATGAGGAGGGCACGGCCCATGCCTGGCACGACGGATACTACCATACCGGCGACCTGGCCTGGCAGGATGAGGACGGGTACTTCTGGTATGTGGGCCGGGCGGACGACCTGATCAAGTCCTCCGGCTACCGCATCGGGCCCTTCGAGATCGAAAGCGTCATCATGGAGCTGCCCTATGTGCTGGAGTGCGGCGTTTCCCCCGAGCCGGACGAGGTCCGGGGCCAGATCGTCAAGGCCAGCGTGGTCCTCACCAAGGGGACCCAGCCCTCGGAGGAACTGAAAAAGGAGATCCAGGAGTACGTCAAGAGCCGCACCGCCCCCTACAAGTACCCCCGGCTGGTGGTGTTCCGGGACGAGCTGCCCAAGTCCCACAGCGGCAAGATCCAGCACAAGCTCCTGTAAGGAGGTATGGAAATGCGGACGATCATCGTCTATTATTCCCTGGAGGGGAACACCGCCTTCACGGCGGAGAAGCTCGGCGGACTCCTGGGGGCGGAGCTCCTGCGTCTGGAGCCGGAGAAGGAATACCCCAGCAGCGGCATGAAGAAATTCTTCTGGGGCGGCAAGAGCGCCGTCATGGGGGAGGAGCCTCCCCTGAAGCCCTATGTCTTCCGGGGAGAGGACTGGGACCGGATCATTCTGGGCTTTCCCGTTTGGGCCGGTACGGTCACGCCGCCCATGCGCACCTTCGTAAAGGCCCAGGGCGGAGAGCTGGCGGGAAAACCCGTCGCCGCCTTTGCCTGCCAGAGCGGCGCGGGCGGGGAAAAGGCCCTGAAGAAGCTTGCGGTCCTCCTGGGAAGGGAGAGTCTGGAGGCGGAGCTGGTGCTGAACGATCCGAAAACCAGACCGCAGCCGGAAAATGAGGAAAAACTGGCGGGATTTGTCCGGCAGCTGTCCTGACCGCATATATAAGTCTGACCCGGGGAAACGGTGGTTTCCCCGGGCTTTTCTGATTCATTGACAGGAAACGATCCTCCGTGTTACCCTTGCGGCAGAAAAGGGGGAGAGAACATGAAACGCGGACTGACGCTGATTCTGGCACTTGCCCTTATCTTGGGCCTTTGGATCCCCGCCGCCGCGGCGGGAAGCGCCGCCGGCGCGGAAGCCCTGGACCGGGCGGTCCGGGCGGTCCGGGACTGGGAGGCGGAAGTGGATCTCAGCGACCTGGACCTGTCCAAGGAGGAGGCCATGGAGGCCCTCAAGGGGATCCGGGAGGACCCGGAGCTGTTTTATTTCCAAAACTTCACCCTCTGGAGCACCGACGAAAAGGCGCTCCGGGCGGAGCTGAAATACCGGGAGGAGTTCACCCGGGAGGATACGGCGGTGTTCGACGCCGCGGTCCGGGAGGCGCTGACCTGCGTCCTTCCGGGGATGACGGATCTGGAGAAAGCCCTGGTCCTTCATGACTATCTGGCGCTGCAGACGGCTTATGATGAGGAGGCTTACCGCTCCGGGAATATCTCCTCCGCCTCCTACACCGCTTACGGGGCGCTGGTCCTGGGAAAGGCGGTCTGCCAGGGGTACTCCATGGCGTATCGGGTGCTGCTGGAGCGCTGCGGCATCTCCACGGAATACGCCGCCAGCGACAGGATGGGCCATGGCTGGACCCTGGTTCAGCTGGGAGAGAACTGGTATCATGTGGACGTGACCTGGGACGATCCCGTGCCGGACCGGCCCGGACGGGTCGGGCATACCTATTTTCTCCTGAGCGACCAGGCCATCGGGGACCGGGAACACCGGCATGTCGACTGGGAGACCATGCATGCCTGCACCGATACAAGCTATGATTCGGGCATGTACTGGCAGAACCGGGAGCAGCCCTTGTGGTTCACCGACGCGGATACCTGCTGGATGCTGCAGGTCAGCGGCAAGGGAAGGGAGCAGCGGATCGACCTGCTCCGCCGGGACCGGTCCACCGGGCAGACGGTCATCGCGCATACCTTCCTGGATTACTGGAAGGTATGGGGATCCGGAAGCTCCTACTGGACGGAGGCTTATTCCGGCCTGGCCCTCTGGAAGGGCCGCCTGTACTTCAACGATACCCGGCATATCTACGCTTATGATCCGGAGGACGGGACCGTGGAAACGGTGTTCACCTACGAGGGGGGAGAGGGGGATATCTACGGCCTTTGTCCCGCGGAAGAGGGGCTCCTCTGGGTGCTGAACATGGACCCCAGACTGGAGGGCGTCCCGCACCTGTTCACCCCGGCGGGAACGAGCGCCCCGGCGGAAGGCGGCTCCGAAGGCCCATTCGCCGACGTGGCACCGGAGGCCTATTATGCCGATGCGGTGCTCTGGGCGCTGGAAAAGAACGTCACCAGGGGCGTGAGCGAAACGCGCTTTGCGCCCCAGGATACCTGCACCCGGGCTCAGGTGGTGACCTTCCTGTATCGGGCCATGGGGGAACCCGCCCCTGGGGAAGAAAACAATCCCTTCGGGGACGTGGCGGAGACGGCCTATTACCGGAACGCGGTACTCTGGGCCGTGGAGAAGGGGATCACCAACGGCACGGGTACGGACCCGGAAACGGGAAGAGCCGTGTTCAGTCCGGACGCGAAGTGTACCTATGCCCACATCCTTACCTTCCTCTGGCGCGCCGTCACGGGGAAGCAGGACTCCGGCTACGGGGAATGGTATGACGAACCCCTGGACTGGGCCCGGTTCCAGGGACTTCTTCCGGATACCCTCCCGGGAACCGATCCGGACAGGGTGAAGGAGAACTGCCCCCGG
>CAMVBX010000036.1 GCA_947165825.1 uncultured Clostridia bacterium | reverse complement strand
CCGCTTTACCCCAAAGGGGCAAAGCTCCGATATTCGCCTGCTCCTCCTCTCCAAAATGAAAGCTGGCTTTCATTTTGGTTCAGGAAGAAGGTCATGATCGGGTGGAGATCCATGCTTTCCCAAAGCGGCTGCTTTGGGTCGAAGAGGAGAAGCCGCAAGCGATATGCAGTTTTCGCGGCGCTTACGCTAACCGCGGAAACGGAATGAGCGCAGCGCGCTTCGACGAAGTGCGGGGAGCGGAGTGCAGCTTTTTCAACGCAGAGCCCAGCGAAGCGGGTCTGCGTTGAAGCGTGTCGACTTTGTCGACACGCTGAACCGCCGGCAGCCATTCGGCTGCCGGCGGTTTTCCTATGGATGGGAATCGTTCCGGATCCGGGGTCTCAGTCCTTCAGGCCCTGATCCCGGGCCAGGGCGTCATACCAGGCGCTCATGATGCCGTTGGCCGTGGTCTCCCCGTCGGCAAACTCCACCCGGAAAAGCTCCTCGGACTCGTAATCCTCCAGGCTCACGACCTTGCGGATCAGGTTCTGTCCGTCGGGGGCAAAGAAGAAGTCGAAGCGGGTATCCTGATCCGTGAGGGTCAGAACGACGTACTCCCCGTCGGGAGCTTCCTCGTCGGTATAGGCGTAAACCCCCTCCAGCAGCTGCTTCACGAAGGGAGCGGGATCCACGTCCCCGGGCTCAAGAGCCAGGAACTCCAGGGTGCTGACGGTGTAGGGCTCCAGACCGCAGAGAATGCGGTTCAGGGCGATCTCCGGCTCGGTGTTGCCGGCGGTGAAGGGCTCCAGGCCATTCTCCGCGATGAAGGCCTCGGGGATACCGGCCTTCCATTCGTTGAGGCTGGTCCAGGCGGCCATGTCTTCCTCGGTGATGTCCCCTTCCCGCTCGATGCGCACATCCGTGGGATGGCAGAACAGGTAATAGTTATTCTCCCCGTCCTTGGCAAAGGGATCCATGCCGGACATGTCGCCGCAAAGCAGCTCCTGCAGCTCTTCCGCACTCACCTTGCGGATATCGAAGAGCCAGCCGGCGCCGTCGTAATCCAGCCCCTTGGCTTCGGCAGCCTCCACGGAGGCCTTTTCCGCGACGGTGAACAGGGCGCCGGATTCGGAACCGGCGAGGGTGTCGGCGATCACCAGCTCAGCCTTGTCGCCGGGGATGGTGAGGTTCAGACCCTCGACGGAGAGGATCAGGTCGTCCTCCAGGCTGTAGCCCTGGGCTTCGGCAATGGTCTTGTACCAGTCGTACACGATGCCGTTGGCGGTGGTCTCTTCGTCGGCGAATTCCGCGACGTAGACGTTCTCTATGGCATCGTCCTCAAGCCCCGCCACGGTGCGGATGAAATTCTGCTTGCCTTCCGCGAAGAAGAAGTCGATGCGGACGTTCTCCTCAGGCAGGCTCAGGACCACGTACTCCCCGTCGGGGGCGCCTTCGCCGCTGTAATCGAAGGTGATCTCCGCGTCCAGCAGCTTATTGATGAAGGGAGCGGGATCCACGTCACCGGGCTCCAGGGGATCGAAGGGGCGCAGGGCATAGAAGCAATAGTCGGTGAGCTTGCCGGCCAGGATCTGATTCAGCCAGATCTCCGGCTCGGTGTTGCCCCGATGGAAGGGCTCCAGGCCGTTTTCCTCGGCAAAGAAGCGGGGGGCCACCGCCGCCCACTCGCACAGGGAGGACCACTGGGCCAGGGCCTCATCGGTGTAGCCGTCCTCCCGGACCAGACGCACGTCCGTGGGATGGCAGGCCAGATAATAGCCGCCCTCGGCGTCCTTGGCGAAGGGCTCCACGCCGGACATATCGGAGCAGAGCAGCTCCTGCAGCGCGTCTTCGCTCACCTTGCGGATGCTGAAGAGCCAGCCGGCGCCGTCGGTCTCCTCGCCCAGGGCTTCGGCAGCCTCGATGGAGGCCTTCTCGGAGAAGGAGAACAGGGTGCCGTCCTCGGCATTCTCGGGGGCTTCGGCTGCCAGCAGATCCGCGGTGTCACCGGGAACGGAGAAGGTCAGACCGGCATTTTTCAGCACCAGGTCGGCGTCCGTGCCAATGACGGCCTTCTGGAACTGGGCCAGGATGGCGGGCAGCTCTTCGGGGGAAACGGTCCCCTTGGGGAAGATGCCTTCCTCGCTGCCGGTGAGGATGCCGTTCATCACCACATAGTGCATGGCTTCGTCCGCCCAGGGGGAGATCCCGGCGGCATCCGGATAGTCCAGATTGAACATCCAGGCATCCTGGTAGCCCTTGCCCAGGGTCTGGGCGTACCGGTAGATCATGGCGGCCAGCTGCTCCCGGGTGATGGGATCGTCGGGCCCGAACTTGCCGTTGCCGTAGCCGTTGACGACGCCCTGCTGCACAGCCCAGCGAACCGCCAGGGCCAGGTCGCCGCTCATGGGCACGTCCTCATAGTAAGCCTGCCGGGGTTCCATTTCTTCCGTCTCGACGGACTGGAAGAAAGCCTGAAGGAATTCCCCGCGGGTGATCGGGCTCTCCGCCTCCTCGGCCATAGCCGGAAGGGCGAGGGTCAGCACCAGCGCCAGAACCAGCACCAGCGTAAGACCGCGCTTGGTTTTCTTCATTCTCCTACAACTCCTTTTCTGTTTCGAACCGGTATTCCGGCCTTTCTCCTTTGGGACAGGGCGGTTTTGCGGCAGCCCCGTCCTAAACAAATAAGATAACATAGAAAGGCTGAAATGTCCAGAAAAGATTCATGGATTATCCGGCCTGGATGACCGGCCGGGTCTCCTTCCGGATCCGGGTCAGCTCCGGGTACAGGTCGTGATGGGAGAGGTCGAAGCGCCGGACCCTTTGGGGGTTCCGGCCCCGGGTGAAGAGCCAGGCTTCCCCCAGGGGGAGGCTGAGGATGGTGTCCGGCGTCCGGTTGGCCTTGACGGCGATGAACCGGGCGGTATCCACGTCCTGCCCGCCCAGGTAGAGGCAGTTGTCGCAGTTGTTGATGATGGTGGCGGCCTTGGCGTGACCGTACAGGGCCTCCAGCTGGCTGACGCTCTGGAGGATGACGCTGACGCTGACCCCCCGGCTGCGGATGACGGAGATGGTCTTGTCAAAGTCGGGGATGAAGGTATTGGTGGCGAAATCGTCCAGATACAGGCGGACGGGAACCGGCAGACAGTGGGCGGTATAGTCCTTGTCGGCGCTGGCGCAGAGGGTCTGGAGGGCCTGGGTATAAAACAGGTTCACCAGCCGGTCCATGGACCGGTCCAGGTCGCTGACCGTGAGGAATACGGCGGTCCTGCGGCGGCCCAGGGCTGCAAAGTCGATCCGGTCCGGCATGCCGTACAGCCGGCAGGGACCGTCGAAGACCAGGGGGATGAGCTTTTCGGAGATCATGGCCCGGATGCTTTCGAACATCTTATCCGCGGAGGACTGTCCGGCGATGCTGCGATAGGTGCGGTAGGCGAAGCTGTCCGGGTCCTCCTTCCCCAGGGCTTCCAGGAGGCGGGCAAAATTGGAGGGCTCGTCCTTCGCGGTCGGGGTCATTTCGTTGAACAGGGCCATGACGTATTCCAGAGTCTGTTCCCGGGGCGGGAGACACTCCAGAACGTAGGCGATGAGGCAGGAGAGGTAGGTGCGGGCGCTCAGGTCCCAGAAGGGGTCGTGGGATTCCACGGGGATCAGGGCGGCGCAGACCGTGAGGATATCCTGCTGGCTGTACCGGCCGGTGCGGGAGTCCCGGCGGATGAATTCCAGAGGGTTGTAGCCGCAGGTGCTGGCGAAGAAATCCGTGAAATCGATGCGCAGGATCCGGTAACCTCGGGCGGCCAGCACCGGGCCGACCTCGGTCACCAGGCTGCCCTTGGTATCGGTGATGATGCAGCTTTCGGCGCACTGGAGCAGGTTGGGAGCCACGTAGCCCCGGGTCTTGCCCGCGCCGCTGGGGCCGATGATCAGATCGTTGTTGTTGATGCCGGTGGCCCGGGTGTCGTTGGGGATCTGCCGGCCCTCGGCCAGAATGCGGAATGAATTCATCTGCGTTCTCCTTTCTCAGATGGCGGTGATGATCCGGTCGGCGAGACCGAAATCCACGGCGGCTTCGGCGGTAAACCAGGTGTCCCGGGCGGTGCAGCGGTAGATCTCCTCCAGGGACCGGCCGGTGCAGTCTGCCAGAACGGAGCAGAGGACCCTGCGGGTTTCCAGGAGGTTCTTGCTGATGGTCTCCAGCTCCAGGGCGCTGCCCCCCACGCCCTGGGGGATCAGCGGATCATGGATCATGACCCGGCCGTGGGTGAGGATGTCCCGCCGGTCTCCGGCGGCGAAGAGTACCGCGCCCATGCTGGCGGCGGTACCCAGGCAGACGGTGCGGATGGGGCAGGAGACGGCTTTCATCACATCGTAGAGAGCCAGGCCGCTGCTGACCTCGCCGCCGGGGCTGTTGATGAACAGGGTGATATCCCCCTCCGGGTCTTCGTGCTGCAGGTACCGGAGCTGGCGGCAGAGGGAGTAGACGGTCTCGGCGTTGATCTCTCCTACGCATTCCAGCTCCCGCTGCCGGAGCATTTCGTCCCGGATGGAGCAGCTGAAGAAGCCGGAGCTGCTTTCCTTGAGGATATTCGGCGTGTAGTCCATAGATTTGCGCTCCTTTCTTGCGTTCCGGGTCAGAAGGGCAGGTCGTCCCAGTCCTCCGGCTCCGGGAGGTTGAGTTGTCCCCCCTTGGGCAGGCAGCCCAGGAGGGAAAAGGGCTCGATGAGCAGGGTATAGAGAAGGTTGTTGCCGTCCGCTTCCCAATCCGGGAAATCGTCGCTCAGGGAAAAGGCGTATCGGACCAGGGCGGACAGCCGCATATTCGGCGGGATCTTGAATTGTCGGGCCAGCTCGTCGGCCTTCCGGTCCGGCTCCGGGCTGCGGCACAGGACTCCGATCCCATGGAAATAGGCGTCGAAGCCGATGAATACGCTTTTGCGGCTGCCGCCCAGGGCCTCCAGCCGTCGGGCCAGGGAGATGGGCTCCGGGCAGCCTCCGCCGGTTTCGGCGGAGGGGCGGGCGGGGAGGCAGCCCAGGGCCTCCAGCCGCCGGGAGAGGGGGATCCGTTCCATAAGCAGCTCCTTTCCGCTCCTGCTCAGCGCAGGAGCTTCGCTTTGCGGATGGGCGCGGCGAAGCGCCGCATCAGCTCCACAGCCGTATCCAGATAGTCGGTTTCCCGGCTCAGGGCGTCGATGACCGCCGCCGCTTCCCCGAAGGTGGCGGGAGGGGGCGTATACAGCTCCTGCAGCCGGAGGAGCAGCTCCGGGTCGTCCGACAGGTACAGGTCCAGGGGGCGGTCCCGGAGCTCCCGGACCATGGCGGCAGCTTTTTCGTCGTCGGGGGGAACGACCCGGGCAGCCCGGGCGAGGCGGTCCTTCCAGGGGAGCCGTTGGGCCCCGGGGGCGGTGGTCTCTGTATGCTTCATGGCGGTCTCCTTTCTGCGTTCGGAAGGCGCCGAAAGACAAAAAAAGGGCGCACTTCGGGCATGAATGTATTCCTCCAACATTCACGCATCGAAGTGCGCTGCTATTCATTTTTTGAGACGCGAGACGCATTATAGCCGCCGAGGGGCCCGTTGTCAATACCCCCTTTGAAAAAAATTTTCCCGCAGCGGGACGCCTTGCATTTTCGGGATACCGGTGTTATTGTACGGTTATCGGGACAATTAAACGGGTATCATGGGGACAGAAATCAAGGAACGGAGGGATCCCCATGCTGCTCACCCCCATGACCAGAAAAGCCATGACCATCGCCTATGCCGCCCACCACGGGCATACGGACCGTTACGGCGTCCCCTACATCTTCCATACCGCCCGGGTGGCGGCGGGCTTCACCAACGAGGCCAAGGCCTGCGCCGCCTGGCTCCAGGATGTGCTGGAGGAGGGGGGCGTTACCCTGGAGGATATCCGCCTGGCAGGCTTCGGCGGGTATATCTGCGATGCCCTGGAGCGGCTGAACCTGGACGAGTCCATCCCCTATGCGGAGCGGCTTCGGGCCATTGCCGCCCACCCCATCGCCCGGGCGGTGAAGCTGGCGGACCTGCGGGACGAGATGGATATCACCCGGCTTTCCGAGCTGGCGGAGGCGGACCGGACCGTATTCGCGGAAAACGCCCGGGCCTGCCGTCTGCTCCAGGGGGAGGCGGAGTCTGCGTAAAGCAAGGAGGTCATTGCCATGCGCGACGCCCAGAAGCTCAAGCCCCTGGTGATCCGGGATTACCTTCTCCGGTATTCCGACGAGGCCCACCCGGTCACCCTGCGGGAGATCCTGGACTATCTCCGGAGCCAGGGGATCAGCGCGGAACGAAAGAGCGTGTACGACGACCTGGAGGCCCTGCGCCTCAACGGAACGGACGTGGTGCGCACCCAGGCGGGGCGGTACGCCGCCTATTTCATCGGGGAGCGGACCTTTGAGCTGCCGGAGCTGAAGCTCCTGGCGGACAGCGTCCAGTCCTCCCGGTTCATCACCCGGGCCAAGACCGCCTCCCTGATCCGGAAGATCGAATCCCTGGCCAGCGTTTACCAGGCGCAGCTCCTCCAGCGGCAGGTCTATGTGGCGGACCGGATCAAGCAGATGAACGAATCCATATACTATAACGTGGATGAGATCCACAGCGGCATCTCCCGGAACCGGCAGATCCGCTTCCGTTATTTCCGCTATACGGTGCGGAAGACCAAGGAGTATCGCCGGGGCGGCGCCTGGTACCAGGTGAGCCCTTATGCCCTCACCTGGGATAACGAGAATTATTACCTGGTGGCCTATGACGAGGCCAACCGGGACATCCGCCATTTCCGGGTGGACAAAATGGAACGGATCCAGCTGACCGATGCGGAACGGGAGGGCCAGGCGGCCTTCCGGGCCCTGGACATGGGGAATTATTCCCGATCCGTCTTCGGCATGTTTTCCGGGGAGACCACCCGGGTGACTCTGCGGTTCTCCAATGAACTGGTGGGGGCGGTGCTGGACCGGCTGGGCCAGGACGCGGCCCTGACCCCGGAAGGGGAGAATGCCTTCCGGGTCTCGGCGGAGGTGGCGGTGAGCCCCCAGTTCTATGCCTGGGTTTTCGGCTTTGGCACCCAGGCCCGGATCCTGGATCCGGCGGAGGTCCGTGCCGGAATGGGGGCCTATGCGGAGGCGGTGGCGGCGCTGTACCGCTTCGGGGATACAGCCCCTTGCCAAGGGCAGGGGAAAGAGGTATAATCCTCCCGATCCTTGGTCAATTCCCGGCGGTGCGCCGCCGTAATCGGATGGTGAACGATGAAGATCCTTGCCCTGATCCTCTTTGTCCTCATGTACGTGCTGATGATCACCCTGCCCAAGCACCGCCCCCTCTATGCTCTGGGCGCGGCGGTGATCTATCTGATCACCGGGGTGCTGCCCATCGGACGGCTCCCGGAGGCCATCAACTGGAACGTGCTCATGATGATCGCGGGCACCATGATCATCGTGGATTATTTTATCGAGTCGAAAATGCCCAACCGCATGGCGGATATCCTGCTGGAGAAGTCCAGAAACGTCATGTGGGTCACCATTTACATGTCCCTGTTCTCCGGGGTCATCTCCGCGTTTATCGATAACGTTGCCACGGTGCTCATGGTGGCCCCGGTGGGGATGGCGGTGTGCCGGAAGCTGAAGATCAACCCCGTGGGGATGATCCTCTCCATCGCCGTCTCCTCCAATCTCCAGGGGGCGGCCACCCTGGTGGGGGACACCACCTCCATCATGCTGGGGGATTACGCGGGGATGAATTTCATGAACTTCTTCTGGATGAAGGGAAGGCCGGGGATCTTCTTCGCCGTGGAGCTGGGGGCCCTGGCCACGGTGCCGGTGATGATGTTCCTGTTCCGGAAGAATAAAGCGCCCGTGGAGGCGAAGGAGAAGACGCCGGTGGAGGACCGGATGCCCACGGTGATGCTCCTGGTCATGGTGGCGGCCCTGATCGTCGCCTCCTTCATCCCGAATACCCCGGCTCTGATCAACGGGATCATCTGCTGCTCCCTGGCGGTGGTCACCATGGTCCTGGACCTGCTGCGGAAGGGGAAGGCCGGGGGCGCGGTCCGTGCGGTGAAGAACCTGGATGGGGAGACCCTCCTGCTGCTCCTGGGCCTGTTCGTGGTCATCGGGGGCATCACCGAGGTCGGACTGGTGGACGACTTTGCCGGGTTCATCGCCCGGTCCGGGGGCGGCAGCCTCTTCTGGCTCTATACCCTGGTGGTGTGGGGCAGCGTGGTGATCTCCGCCTTCGTGGACAATATCCCCTATGTGGCCACGATGCTGCCGGTGCTGGCCGCCGTGACCCGGAGTCTGGGGATCGAGCCCTACCTGCTGTATTTTGGCCTCCTCACCGGGGCCACCCTGGGGGGCAACATCACCCCCATCGGCGCCTCCGCCAATATCGCGGCCACAGGGCTGCTGAAAAAGGAAGGGTATGAGAGCAGCTTTGGGGACTTTATGCGCATCGGCGTTCCCTATACCCTTACCGCCGTCATCATGGGGTACCTGTACCTCTGGATCGTCTGGGCATGACCGCCCATATTCCCCATGCCGAAATAAACCGCAGGAGCGCCCGACCCGGGGCGCTCCTGTTCTGCTCTGCCTTGGTTCTTTCCTTTGTCCCAGGCCGCCTCGTCGTCGCAAATCTCGCAGGCTTCGTTTTCCCGGTTGGCGAAGGAGCCGGGAAAACTTGCAAGTGCTCGATTGCTCCTCCTCTTCCTGGAGAAGCGTACGCTTCTCCAGGAGTATGGACGGGAGACGAAGGACGGGAGTTCTGCGCGGAACAACGGGACCAGGTGACATATGCGGGGGGATCCAATGGGGGGCAAACGGCCCCCATTGGCCGGGAGGAGGGGTCCCGGGGAACCATTCGGAAGGTTCCCCGGGCGCTTTTTCTTTTTCAGGTTTCTTTTTGTCGCACAAAAAGAAATCTGACCGCCGGAGGCAATCCCCATCGGGGGGAAAGCCACTCCCCGGCAAGGATCTCCATCGGAGAAAAAGGAACGCCCCCCGGCGAGGCGGCCTGCGTAAAGGGATCATGCCCGCAAAGAAGAGCAGCTCTGTTCGTTGTGTTCCCTCATCAGTCATCCGCCTTGCGGGGGCGGCGGCTGACAGCTTCCCCCAAGGGAAGCCAGGGTGCTGGTCCCCTCTGCACCCGGATATCCGTGACGAGTTCCCCGTCACTGCCGCTGGGGAGACAAAACAGGAGCGCCCCGGATGGGGGCGCTCCCAATCATTTGTGATGCGGATGATTTGCAGAAAAGCGCAGTGCTTACGCAGCTTCCCGCTTCAGATAGTCCTCGTAGGCATCCTGATAGATCCGGGTAACCTCGTCCAGACCAATGCTCCGCAGGGTCTCCACGTAGGAATCCCATTCGCTGAAGGGCTTGGTGCCGTCCATGAACATGCTGAAGTTCTCGGCAATGTAAGTGGCCAGCTCGTTGCGGTACTTGGAGATCTCCTCGCTCTGCTCGGTGGTGAGGTTCGCGCCAACGGGGTAGAGGCCGGCGGCGTCATAGTGCTGATTCAGCCAGTCGGTCCAGTAGGCGATGGCGACCCGGGCCTTGTCCCCGGCGGGGTTGAAGAGCTTGGTCTCCGTATCCGCCAGGGCGGGATCCACGAAGGCGTCCATGGAATAGATGAAGGCCAGCCAGGTGAGGGCCTTGCCGTCGGGATTGTTCAGGGCCCAGTCGGTGTTGTGCCGCTGGCCGTTTTCGTCCGTGTAGCAGATGATGCCCTCCGGGCCGTAGGTGTAGAGCTCGTAGCCCTCGGGGCTGTAGCGGTAGTCGATCCACTTCATGGCGGTGGGCAGGTCGTAGCAGGTGGCGGAGAAACTGCAGTTGCCGGTGCCGGTGCGGACGCGGCTCTTGCCGTTGTGGAAGATCTGGTCCTCGCTGAGCATGGGCTTCTGCATGGGCTTCCAGCGGCAGTTGGGGTTGGTGCAGTGACCGTCCGCCTCAGGCAGGTTGGTGGCGCCGTTGTAGGTGCAGGCCACCTGATCCGTGTTCATCTCCTCGGCGTAGTCGTTGGGGGTGGAATAGGCGGTCCAGTTGGGGGTGATGAGGCCCATGCCGTACCACTTGTTCATCTGCTGCATGAGGGTCAGGTCTTCGGGGGTGGTGCAGCCCAGCTGCACCTTGCCGTCCTTCAGATAGACGGAGGGCAGGGCGGTGGTGGGGATGGCGGTCATGCTCCCGTAGGAATGCCACTGCCAGTAGTTCCCCAGCTCCAGGGTGCGTGCGAACCACAGGGGATACTCGATGTTGTTGTCCGCCACCTTGATGGCCATGAGGGCGTTTTCCCAGTCCTCCCAGTAGATCAGGTCGTCGATCTTCAGACCCACCTGATCCATCAGGTCTTCCCGGATGGTGTAGCCGCCGATCATTTCGCCGAACTTGATGGCCAGGCTGTACACGATGGGCACGAAGTCCTTGTAGTAGTAGACCCGGGCCCTGGTATCCGTATCCTCGGGATGCTCATAGGTGCAGTGCCAAAGATAGTTGGGCATGTATTCCCGGTAGTCGTAGACGTTGACAAAGTAGCCGTCCTCCACCATCTCCACCACGGTGCCGGGGTAATAGCTGCTGGCGTTGCAGCAGATGTCGCACAGGTCGTCCGCCGCCAGCATGACAGAGAAGGCCTCGTTCCGGCTGGTGGTGGGGGCCAGGACGTACTCCACGTTCACGCCGGTGCGCTTCTGGGCCTCGATGGGCAGCTCGGTGGCGCCGAAGCCGTCCTCCGGCAGATATTCCGGGGTCCAGCAGCAGGTCCAGTAGGTGAAGGGCTTATCGTTCTCCGTCAGGGGCAGGGGCCAGTTGTACTGCTCCGTGGCGATGCCGTTTTCATCCACGGCGAAGGGCAGACCAGGCTCCTCGGGGGGCGCTTCGGTCTCCTGGGGGGCCTCCGTGGGGGCGGGGGCTTTGGTTTCCGCCGGCGCCTGGGTGGCAGCCGGCGCCTGGGTCGCGGCAGGTGCCTGAGTCGCGGCAGGAGCCTGGGTGCCTGCGGGCGGGGTGCTTCCCGCGCCGCCGCAGCCGGCAAACAGGGAAACCGCCAGCAGGAGTGCCAGGACCAGGGTCATGATGCGTTTCATGTCAGCTCTCCTTCCTCTTTCGGTTCTGATTTCCGGACGTTTCCGGATCAGGGCAGAACTTAATATAATCGTCATAACTGCACAAAAAGAGTATACGCATAATCCACGAAATTGTCAATATAAACGCAAACAAACAGTAATATATAAATAAGCGCCGGGACGGCCAATACCGTCCCGGCGTGCTTTACCGGATCTGTCAGTGGGTTTTGTAGTAATCCCTGGCGTAGGTGTCGTATACCTCCCGCACCAGCTCCCGGCGCTTGGGGGTAAGTGGATCCTCCGGCTTTCCGCCCACCATGGCGCTGTAGGTGAAGCCGCCGCCGGGGGCGAAGGTATCCACATATTCCATCAAGGCGGCGCGGATGGCCTCCAGATCATCGCAGTTGTTCCAGGGGGCGCTGTCCCAGGCGCCGCAGAGGGCCAGCTTGCCCACGAAGCGCTTCTTGATGGATTTCAGGTCGTTGGTGGTCTGGGCAGGCATCCAGGAGCGGACGCCCATCTTCACCCAGTCCGGCACGAACTGCTCGCTCCTGCCGCAGTCGTGCCGCTCGATGAGCAGGCCGTTCTCCAGGGCCAGGTCGCAGTGCTTCTTATGGAAGGGCATGAAGAATTCCTCGTACATCTCCACGCTGAAGAAGGGGGCCCGGAGGGCGGCGTCGTCGTCCATGAGGGTCATGGTATCCGGCTTCAGCCAGCGGATCTGCTGTTTGAAAACCTCCAGATAGAATTCGGAAACGTACTCCAGCAGGGCCTTGACCTCCTCCGGCTCCTCGTACAGGGCGATCATGGCGTTCTCGAAGCCCATGAAGGAGATAAGGGTGAGGAAATAGTCGCCCCCCACCACGGGCAGGTATTTCTCCCGCCGATCCAGGTCCTTCAGCTTCTTCGTATAATAATCCTCCCAGTCGAAGCCCGTGAGGTCCGGGGCGTGGATCACGTCCCGCCATTTGGTGATGTCCTCCAGGATGATGCAGCCGGGCTTGGGCATGGCCCCGTTCATCAGCTCCGGGCTGCCCACATAGGTCACGCCCAGGGGGGTGACGATGGGGCCGTTGGGGGCGTATACGGGGGTGAGCCACTCCTCTGTGATGCGGCAGGAGCGCTGCTCAAACATGCTGGGGATGTATTCCGGGATATCCCCCCGGAGCATGGTCAGATAGTTCTCTTTCGGGTTCAGCATCTCTTGCATCCTCCTTGCATTCTTACCTGCAGTATAGCTGCGAATTAACAGAATTGCAATAAGAATGTGATCCCTTCTTTTTATTCGAACTGGCTGGCGTAGAGCCGGTAATAGAATCCCTTCTGCACCATCAGGCTCTCGTGGGTGCCCTGCTCCACCACGTCCCCGTGGTCCACCACCAGGATCCGGTCCGCGTTCTGGATCGTCGATAGCCGGTGGGCGATGACGAAGCTGGTCCGGCCTGCCATGAGGGAGCGGATGGCCTTCTGCACCTGGCGCTCGGTGTTGGTGTCCACGTTGCTGGTGGCCTCGTCCAGAATGAGCATGCTGGTGTTGTACAGCATGGCCCGGGCGATGGTGAGCAGCTGCTTCTGCCCCTTGGAGATGTTGCCTCCGTCCTCGCTGATCACGGTGTTGTACCCCTGGGGGAGACGCATGATGTAGCCGTGGATGTGGGCGGCCCTGGCGGCGGCGACCACCTCCTCCATGGTGGCGTTCTCCTTCCCGTAGGCGATGTTCTCGAAGATGGTGCCCCGGAAGACCCAGGTATCCTGCAGGACCATGGCGTAGGCCCGGCGGAGGGAATCCATGGTGTACTCCCGTTCCTCCCGCCCGTCCACGCAGATGCTGCCGGAATCCGGGTCATAGAAGCGCATGAGCAGATTGATGATGGTGGTCTTGCCCGCCCCGGTGGGACCCACGATGGCGATGGTCTGGCCGGGCTTTGCCTCCATGTCCAGGCAGTGGAGGACGGTCTTCCCCGGGAGATAGCCGAAGCTCACTCCCCGGGCCTCCACATGGCCCCGGCAGTCCGTCAGCTCCGCGGCCCCGTAGATATCCTTTACCTCCTCCGGCTCGTCCAGCAGCCGGAACACCCGTTCCGAGGCCGCCAGGGCGGAGAAGATCTCGTTGACGATATTGGAGATCTCGTTGATGGGTCCGGAGAACTTCCGGGAGTACAGGACAAAGGAGGAGATCTGCTCCAGCCCTACGATCCCGGTCATATAGAGGATGGCGCCCCCCATGCCGATGGCCGCCAGGCCGAAGTTGGAGATCATGCCGATGGTGGGGCCCATGCGCACCCCCATGCCGTCCGCGTCCCGGTAGGCCTCCGCGGCCTTCCGGTTGATCCGGCTGAAGTCCCCGCAGACCCGCTCCTCCTGGGCGTAGGCCAGGATGGTCTTCTGACCGGTGAACATCTCCTCCGCGAAGCCGTTCATCTCCCCGTAGGCGGCGCTGCGTTTGGAATAGAGGGGCCGGGTCTTTTTCCCCATGTACCGGGTAAAGGCGATGGAGATGGGGATGGTGGCGGCCATGCACAGCACCAGGGGCAGGGAGATGGCGCACATCATGACGAAGCTGCCCACCACCGTCACCAGGGAGGTGATGATCTGGATCACGTCCGTGGACAGGGAGGTGGAGACCACGTCGATATCGTAGCTCACCCGGCTGATGATGTCCCCGGCCTGGTGCCGGTCAAAGTACCCCACAGGCAGGGTCATGAGTTTGTTGAATACGTCCCGGCGCATGTTCCGGGCCACCCGGCGGCCCACCCGCATCATGCCGATGCCCACCAGGAAGCTCAGGATATTGCCGCCTACGTAGCAGCCCAGCATCAGCAGGGCATAGCGGGTCACGATGGCCATATCCACGTGGCCGGGTCCCTGACGAAACCCCGCCTCCGCGGCGCCGATGGCTTTCCCCGCGAAGCGCGGGCCCAGGAGATTGCCCACGTTGCTGAGAAAGGCGAAGACCAGGAAAAGGAGCACCAGCCAGCGGTAGGCCATGAGGTAGCGGATGATCCGCAGCAGCGTGCCCCTGGTATCCTTGGGGCGCTCTTTCTTCCCGCCCCGATCACCGGGTCCCGGCATAGGTCACTCCTCCTTTCACTGCATGTCGCCCATCTGGATGTCGAAGGTCTCCCGGTAAACCGGGCAGGTCTCCAGCAGCTCCTGATGGGTGCCGTAGCCGATGCATTTCCCGTCGTCCATCACCAGGATCCGGGTCATGCCCATGACCGAGCTCACCCGCTGGGCCACCATGATGAGGGTAACGTCCCCGTAGTTCTCGTGGATGGCCCGGCGCATGGCCGCGTCCGTTTTGTAGTCCAGGGCGCTGGAGCTGTCGTCCAGGATGAGGATGTCCGGCTTCCCCGCCAGGGCCCGGGCCACCAGCAGCCGCTGCTTCTGGCCGCCGGAGAGGTTGGCCCCCTTGATGTCCGCCCGGTAATCCAGCCCTTCCGGCAGGGCGCTGACGTATTCCTCCGCCATGGCGTCCCGTACGGCGCTGCGTACCGCCTCGTCCCCCAGGTCCCGGCCGAAGTCCACGTTGGCCCGGAGGGTGTCCTGGAACACCATGTCGTTCTGAAAGCAGACCCCGAAGCGTCGGCGCAGTTCATCCCGGTCGTAGGTGCGGACGTCCCGCCCGTCCAGGAAAATGCCCCCTTCGCTGGCGTCGTAGAAGCGCAGGAGCAGGGAGATCACGGTGGATTTGCCGCAGCCCGTGGGGCCGATGATCCCCAGGCTCTCCCCCTTCTCCAGGGAGAAGGAGATGCCGTCCAGGGCCTTTTCCCGGCGGCCCCCGGCGAAATCCGCGCCGTCGCCGCTGTGATGGCGGCTGTCCTCCCCGTAGCGGAAGCCCACGTCCTCGAAGCGGATGCAGCCCGGTCCGGCGGGGACCAGCCCCTCCTCCGGGGTCAGGACCTTCTGCTCCGACTCCGCCCGGAGCACCTCGTCGATGCGGTTGGCGGAGGCGCTGGCCTTGCTCATGGTCATGAAGATGCGGGAAAGCCCCATCACCCCCTGGGTGATCATATTGAAGTAGGTGAGGAAGGCCAGGATGACCCCCGGCTCCAGGGTGCCCCCGTTGACCCGCCTGGCACCGAAGAGCACCACCAGGGTCAGGCCGATATTCAGGCAGAACTGCATGAAGGGGCCGGGGATGGCCATGACGGTGCTGGCGGTGATGTCCGTATCCGTCATCTCCCCGTTGGCGGCATCGAAGCGGCGCTTTTCGTACTCGGTTTTGGACAGGGCCTTCACCACCCGGATACCGGTGATGTTTTCCCGCATGATCCGCACCAGGGTGTCCAGCCGGGTCTGCACCGCGGCGAACATGGGGATGCCCCGGGCGGAGACCGTCAGCACCACCAGGATCAGGAAGGGAAGCATCACCACCAGGATCATGGCCAGGCCGGGATCCATCAGGAGGGTGACCGCCAGTCCGCCCAGGAGCATCATGGGGGCCCGGATGCACAGGGCCTGCAGCTGCTGCACCGAGGACTGAACGTTGTAGCTGTCCGAGGTCATGCGGGAGATGAGGGAGGGAAGGCCGAAGCCGTCGAAGGTGTTCCCGTCCAGATAGGCGATCTTCCGGAACAGGGCCTGACGCACGTCGTAGCTCACCCGGTGGGCGTTCTCGATGGCCCGGCGGTTGGCGGTGACGTTCAGGGTCCTGGTGACCAGGGCCGCCGCGAACATCAGAAGGCCCCATAGGATGACCGCTCTCAGCTCCCCCAGGGGGACGATATCGTCGATGATATGCTCCAGAATGTAGGGGATGGAGAGCTCCGCCAGGGTGCCGACGAGCTTCAGAAAAACGGCGACGGCGATGGAGACCCGGTATTTCCCCATGGAGCGGAAAATGAGCTTCATGGCTTTTCCCCCCGTTCCGGCTCCACCAGGGCGAGGGCGTTCCGGCGGAGGATCTCCGTCAGTCGTTCCAGCTCCTGCTGCTCCTCCTCGCTGAGCCCCGCGAGGATGCCCGCGGTAAATTCTTCAAATACCCCGTGGACCCGGGGGTAGATCTCCACCGCCTTTTCCGTGGGGTAGATCCGGCGGCAGCGGCCGTCCTCCGCCGCAGCCTCCCGGCGGATATAGCCCTGCTCCTCCAGCTTCATGAGCTGGTGGGCCACGGTGGTCTTGTCCAGGTACAGCTCCGCGATCAGCTCCTCCTGGGCCAGGCCCGGGCGCCGGCAGATATGGCTGATGAGCAGATGCTGGGCAGGCTGCAGATCCGTATCCCGCAGGGCCTGCTTCCGATACAGCTTGCAGCAGCGGCCGATGCGCAGAATATTGCCCAAAACGCGGCTGTGCACGCCACCGCCTCCTTTCCTGTCTGTGCCGGACCCCCTCGGTCCGGCTCTTTTTGGCCGATCCGCGTTCCCGGATCGTGCCATGCCCCCAATTATACGCCGGTTAGTTGTAAAAAGCAACTGTTTTAGTTGTATTCAACAACTAAATTTTCGAACCCGAATCCCG
>CAMVBX010000035.1 GCA_947165825.1 uncultured Clostridia bacterium | reverse complement strand
GGCTCCGGCGCCACCGTCCTCTGCCCGGGCAACATCAACTCCAACATCGGCAACGCGGAGAAGTTCCGCCCCGCCAATCTGAAGAACACCGGCTACCGGGTCAACGAGAAGACCATGAAGTCCCTCCGGGCCATCCATGCCGTGGGCATTGATCCCGTGGAGCTGGGCGAGATTCTGAAGGAAGCCATCGAGAATCAGCGGGTCATCTGCCTGCCCGACCACAATCCCGACGGCCGGGCCGCTCAGCTGCGCGCCCTGAACGAGACCATCGAGAACTACACCCTCACCCGGGCCCAGCGGGACGAGATCGCCGCCAAGCGCCGGGAGGAAATGATGAAAGCCATGGAAGAGGCCAAGAAGAGCGGCAAGGAAATGCCCTCCTTCGCCTGGCCCACCGCCGAGGACTCCGAGCCCTTCGGCAAGGCCCGGGACGATCTGGACTGGATCGATCCCAGCAAGAAGCTGAACAAGTAAGCCTTTTCCCACAAATGAGGATCCCGCGGGACTATCCGGTCCCGAGGGATCTTTGCGCTTTGCCCTATTCCCCCACTATCTTCAAATACAGCTTCCGGATGCCGCAGCGCCAGCAGAGGATCATCCCCAGCACCGCGCCGATGAGCCCCTGGAGAAATTCAAAGGGCAGCTTGAGCACCGCGTACTCCGGCGTGGCGTAGACGTAAGCCCGCCCCAGGGTATAGCCGACCACCAGGATCACCACCCCTACGCTCACCGCCAGGGCGGAAGCCGGCTTCGGCCGGGTTTTCAGCGTATGATGGGCGATCAGGGAGATCACCGCCGCCTGGATCCCATGGGTCGCCAGGGAGACGAACATGGGCGCGGGATAAAACAGCATATCTCCGATAAAGGAGCCCACGCCCCCCACCACAAAGGCGGAGAAAGGATCCAGCAGGATCGCCGCCATACAGATGGGGATATCGCAGAGATACAGATGCCCGCCGGGCACCGGGATCCCGAAGGAGCTGAGGACGATATTCATCGCCATGAACACGGCGGCAACAGCCAGCCTCCGGGTGATCAGATCTTCCTTCTTTCGCAAGTTCAGCCCTCCATTCATGGGAAATATAGGGCAGGATACAACGAAATCCCCGTCTTGTCAACCCTATTTCCTATAAAATTTATATGTTATTAGGTTTTCCTTTTCCCTCCGGCCCGAAGACCGGAGGGAACGACAGTTTTTCGATCATTTCTTCTTCGTGTCAATGCTCTTGCCGAAGACAAAGAAGCGCTGGTAGAGAAATTCCGTTACGAAATTCACGATCATGTTCAGGGCGGTGACCAGGTACTCGTTCCACCCCAGGTCCTCCGCCAGGTAGTTCCCCAGGATGGTGCTCAGGGGGGTGAACACGGCATAGTACAGGGCCACCTTCAGCATGGCGATGGGGACGTTGGCGGCGGAGTGAAAGGTAAACTCCCGGTTCAGCGTGAAGTTCCACAGCACCGACAGCACCAGGGCAATGAGGTAACAGGGCCAGTAGGACCAGGGGGTGACCTCGTTCAGCAGGGCGAACCCCCCCATCTCGATGAACCCGGCGCTGGCGGAAAAGAGGGCGAACTTTACCGCCCGGACGAATTCCTTCCTTCTATTTTCCCTCATGTTCCTCCCGCCTTTCTCCCCGGAGCCGGGGCAGCCACCAGTCCCTTCCGTAGACCAGGATCTCCGCCAGCAGCCCCAGGGGCAGGGCCGTCAGCACGTCCAGCGCGGAATGCTGCTTCACAAAGCACACGGAGACGGAGATCATCACCACCAGCAGGGTCAGCAGCACCTTCCACACCCGTCCCATTTCCCGATCCTTCAGCTGGGCGGAGAGAATGCCCAGGGAATAGGCCACATGGAGGGAGGGACAGACGCCGGTGGGGGTATCCACGGAATAGATGAACCCCATGAGCCAGGTGAATATATTCTCCCGGGGAAACTGCTCCGGCCGCAGGTCCTGGCGGCTGGGCCACAGGATATAGCAGAGCATGGCCACCACCTGGGTGACGATGATGAACTTCTGCATATGCTTGAATTTTTCCACATCATAGAGCAGGGAAAACAGCAGGGAGAAAAAAACCAGGGCATACCAGGCCACATAGAAAACGGCGAAATACTCGTTGAAAGGGATCAGGTCATCCAGGAACATATGAACGGGATGGCACTTTTCCGCAGGGATCAGATTCTCCGTCAGCAGATACATGAGGAAATATCCGATCCAGCCCAGGAGCAGCAGCATATGCCGGAACCGGGGCTGCCCCAGCTTCCGCAGGGAAAAACCGCTGTAGTCAACGGGTTTCTTCATCATAAACCTCCAGGGGACGGCTTCTGGGATACTGCCGCTTGGGCAGATTGGCGTAGGGGACCACCCGGTGATCCGGCTGCGCCAGGGCCATGCCGGTGATCTCCTCCATGAGGGCCTGACAGATCCGGCTGCGTTCCGCCTCCATGGGCTCCTCTCCCCGAAAGCGGATGGGCGCGCCGAAGGTCATGGTCTTCAGGGCCGGGGCAAGATACATCGGGATAAACGCCAGCTCCTCCCCGGTTCTCCGCCGGTACATGCGGGCTATATCGATGAACTTATCCTGAAAGGCGTAGAGGATATTGCTGTGCCGTTCTTTCTTCTCCGGAAAAATCACCAGCTTCTCCCCCTCCTGCAGCCGGGCAAGGGATTCCCGGAAGGTGGTCATCAGCCGGGTATCGTGGTATACGGGGATGGTATGGGCGCTGGTGAACACCAGCTGGCTCAGGGGCGGGATCAGGCGGCTGAAGATCCGGTAGAGCCACCGCACGGACCGGGGTTTATCGGACCAGAAATCCCGGAAGGCGTACTCCGCCGTCTCCCGGCGGTGCATCATCTCTCCGGCGCACCAGGTGCTGTGCTTCCCCGGGATATACAGCTCCCCGGCGATGGGGCCGTACATCTGGCTGTGGTTCCCCACAATGACGCAGGCTCCTTCCGGCAGGTTCTCCGTTCCCGACAGGGTATAGACGGGGGAGAGCTTCCACACCGCCCAGCGGATGATCCGGTACAGGGGGGAGATGGGTTTATCGTCCAGATGCTTCAGATCCTTCATGCTTCCTTCCCCTCCGCCTCCAGCTCCCGCCGGGCGGCGGTGAGCATCAGCTTCAGGCGGTTCAGCTGGTTGACCTCGCTGGCGCCGGGATCATAGTCCACGGCGGCGATATTGGCCTTGGGATAGGCCTTTTTCAGCGCCTTGATGACGCCCTTGCCCACCACATGGTTGGGCAGGCAGGCGAAGGGCTGAATGCAGACGATGTTGTTGACGCCCTCCTCCAGCAGCTCCACCATTTCGCCGCAGAGGAACCAGCCCTCCCCATATTGGTTGCCGATGGAGAGGAAGGGCCTGGTGGGCTCAGCGACCTCCCGGATATGCCGCGGCGTTCCGAAGCGGCTGCTCTTTTCCAGGGCTTCCACCGCAGGCCTTCGCACGGCCTCGATCCCCTCTATCCCGATCCGGGACAGGAGGGCGGACCAGAAGCCCGTACCCAGATATTTATGTTTATACTCCTGATTATAGAGGATCATGCTGAAGAAATCCAGAAGCTCCGGAACCACGGCCTCCGCCCCTTCCCGCTCCAGCAGGTCCACCAGGTGGTTATTGGCCATGGGCATGTATTTCACCAGGATCTCTCCCACGATGCCCACCCGGGGCTTCCGCCGTCCCTCCCGGATGGGCAGGGCGTCGAAATCCGCCACGATCTCCCGGCAGAGCTGCCGGTACCCCGGCGCGCCCTTTTCTCCCCGGAGATAGTCCAGGCAGCGCTTGTTCCACCGCTCATGGAGGGCGTTGGCGGAGCCGGGTACCAGCTCGTAGGGCCGGGTGCGGTAGAGGCAGCGCATCATCAGGTCTCCCAGCACCAGGGCCCGAAGGGCCTCCATCAGGGTCCCGGCAGAAATATGGAAGCCTTCGTTCTTCTCCATGCCGTTGAGGTTCAGGCTGATAACGGGGATCTGGGGATAGCCCGCTTTGTCCAGCGCCCGGCGGATGAAGCTCACGTAGTTGCTGGCCCGGCAGCAGCCGCCGGTCTGACTCATGAGCAGGGCCAGGCGATCCACGTCGTACTTGCCGGATTTTACCGCCTCCAGCATCTGCCCCGTCACCACAATGGAGGGATAGCAGGCGTCGTTGTTCACGTATTTCAGGCCCATGTCCACCGCTTTCCGGGATTCTCCCCCCAGGATGACGATGCGGTAGCCCGCCCGCTGGAACACGGGCACCAGAAGGCCGAAATGGATGGGGCTCATATCCGGGGCCAGGATGGTCCAGCCCTCGTCATACATCTTTTTGGTAAATTCCCGCCGTTCATAGCGGATGGACTCCGGCAGTTCGGGCTTTTCGCGCCCTTCCCGCATGCCCATGGCGGCCAGCAGGCTCCGGATCCGGATCCGGGCGGCGCCGAGATTGTTCACCTCGTCGATTTTCAGAAGGGTATACAGCTTGCCGTATTTCTCCAGGATCTCCTGCACCTGGTCCGTGGTGACGGCATCCAGGCCGCAGCCGAAGGAGAAAAGCTGCACCAGCTCCAGATCCGGATGCTTCCCCACGAACTCCGCCGCCTGGTACAGGCGGGAATGGAAGACCCACTGGTCCACCACCCGCAGAGGCCGCTGGGGCCGGTAATCCAGGGGCAGGGAATCCTCGGTGAAGACGTCCAGCCCGTAGGAGGCGATCAGCTCCGGGATACCGTGGTGGATCTCCGGATCCATGTGATAGGGACGGCCCGCCAGGACGATGCCCTTTCGGCCCTCCGCCTCCATCTTGGCCAGGACCTCCGCGCCCTTTTCCCGAAGCTCCGCCTTCGCCTTCCGCTGCTCCGCCCAGGCCTTGGCCGCGGCGGCCCGGACCTCCCGGGCGGGGATACCCCAGTGCTCCCGGCAGACCTGTACCAGCCGGTCCGCCGCCGTCTTCTCATCCGTGAAGGCAAGGAAGGGGCGGATATACTCCACCTCTCCGGAGGAGACGGCTTCCACATTGTTTTTCAGATTTTCCGGATAGGAGACCACCATGGGGCAGTTGAAGTGGTTCTGGGCGTCCGGCGTCTCCTGGTATTCATAGAACACGCAGGGGTGGAAAATGGTCTTGATGCCCCGGTCGCAGAGCCACTGCACATGGCCGTGGGCCAGCTTCGCGGGATAGCACTCGGATTCCGAGGGGATGGACTCCATCCCCAGCTCGAAAATACCCCGGCTGGACAGGGGCGACAGGACGGTGCGGAAGCCCAGTTCCCGGAAAAAAACCGCCCAATAAGGGTAGTTCTCGTACATGTTCAGCACCCGGGGAAGACCCAGAACGCCCCGGGGGGCCTTCTCCTCCGGCAGGGGCTCATAATCGAAGATGCGGTGCAGCTTCCAGGCCGCCAGATCCTCTCCCCGGCGGACGCCGGTATTGGAGGAGATCTTCTTCTCGCATCGGTTGCCGCTGATATACCGTCCCACGCCTTCAAAGGTGTTGACGGTGAGCATGCAGTTGTTCTCGCATCCGCCGCAGCGGGCGGCCCGGGCGGTATATTTCAGGTCCCGGATCTCCGGCAGGGTGAGCATGCCGGATCGCTCTCCCGTATCCCGGGAGCGGGCGATGAGGGCGGCGCCGAAGGCGCCCATGATCCCGGCGATATCCGGGCAGATCGCCTCCGTCCCGGCGATGCGCTCGAAGGCCCGGAGCACCGCCTGGTTGAAAAAGGTCCCGCCCTGGACCACGATATGCTCCCCCAGATCCCGGGCGTCCGCCAGCTTGATGACCTTGTACAAGGCGTTCTTGATGACGCTGTAGGCCAGGCCCGCGGAGATATCCGAAACCGGCGCGCCTTCCTTCTGCGCCTGCTTCACGTTGGAGTTCATGAACACCGTGCACCGGGTCCCCAGGTCGATGGGCGAGGAGGCGAACAGCGCCTCCCGGGCGAACGCCTCCGCCGTATACCCCAGGGAGGTGGCGAAATTCTCGATAAAGGATCCGCAGCCGGAGGAACAGGCTTCGTTGAGCATCACCGTGTCCACCACGCCGTCCTTCAGGCGGATGCATTTCATGTCCTGGCCGCCGATATCCAGCACGCAGTCCACCTGCGGATCGAAGAAGGCGGCGGCGGTGCTGTGGGCCACGGTCTCCACCTCCCCCTCATCCAGGCGGAAGGCAGCCTTCAGCAGAGCTTCCCCGTACCCGGTGGAACAGGAGCGGGCAATATACGCGCCCTCCGGCATGGCAGCGGAAATCTCCCCCAGCGCGGCCCGGGCGGTCTCAATGGGATTGCCCTTGTTTCCCGCATAGGTGGAGTACAGCAACTCTCCCTCCCGGGAGATGAGGGCAAGCTTGGTGGTGGTGGAACCCGCGTCGATCCCCAGATAGCAGGGACCGGCATAGGTCTGCAGCTCCCGTTTCCGCACCTTGGCCCGGGCATGCCGGGCTGCGAAGGCGTCATACTCCGCCTGATCGGCGAAAAGGGGCTCCAGCCGCTTGGTGGCCTGCTCCGTCTCCACGCCCCGGGCCAGCTGATCCCGAAGCGCCAGGGGATCGAAAGCCGCGCCTCCCTCCTGCATAGCCGCTCCCATGGCGGCAAAGAGGTGGGAATCCGGCGGATCCACGATGTTTTCCGGCGTCAGCTTCAATGTGCGGATAAAGGCGGCCTTCAGCTCGGTGAGAAAATGCAGCGGCCCCCCCAGGAAAGCGACGCAGCCCCGGATGGGTTTGCCGCAGGCCAGGCCGGAGATGGTCTGGTTCACCACGGATTGGAAGATGGACGCCGCCAGGTCCGCCCGTGAGGCACCATCGTTGATCAGGGGCTGAATATCCGTTTTGGCAAATACGCCGCATCGTGCGGCGATGGTATAGATCTCCCGATATTCCTTCGCGGCCTCGTTCAGTCCCGCCGCATCCATCTGCAGCAGGGAGGCCATCTGGTCGATGAAGGAGCCGGTGCCCCCGGCGCAGACGCCGTTCATCCGCTCATCCAGGCCGCCCCGGAAATAGATGATTTTGGCATCCTCGCCCCCCAGCTCAATGGCCACGTCCGTCTGCGGCCAGGAGCTGCGCAGCGCATCCGCCACCGCCACCACCTCCTGGACGAAGGGGATACCCAGGGCTTTGCTCAGTCCCATGGAGCCGGAGCCGGTGATGTTCAGTCTCAGGACGCAGGGCCCCAGCCGCTCCGCCGCCAGGGCGAGCAGCTCACCCAGAGTCGCCTGGGTCTGAGCATGGTGACGGCGGTATTCCCCGAATATCGCCTTTCCCTCATCATTCAATACGGCCAGCTTCACCGTGGTGGAGCCAACGTCGATGCCGGCCCGATAAACGCGCAGGTCTTTTTCCATCTCTCTATTCCTTATAACTAATCCGGTATATCAGATGCGCATATCTGTATTCAACAACTTCCGGCGGCGGGTGTCAAGTGTCCCGGTGCTTTTTCAGCCTTTTCGACAATCCCGCCGGGAAAAAGAAAAAAGCTCTTGACAAAGCATCCTCCTTCGTGTATTTTAACTGTACTAATACAGATAATACAGTTAGGGGCGGATCTCCGGTGATCCGCCGCCGCAAGCGAGGTGAGGGAATTGATCTCCATCAATTACCGGGACCCCAGACCGATTTACGAGCAGATCCGGGACGAGCTGCAAAAGCTGATCCTCACCGGGGTGATTCCCCCGGGGGATAAGCTCCCCAGTGTGCGGGAACTGGCCCAGGAGCTGGCCATCAACCCCAACACCATCCAGCGGGCTTACCGGGAGCTGGAGCAGAGCGGATATATCGACTCCGTCCCCGGCAAGGGAAATTTCGCGGCCCTGAAGCAGGAGGCCGCTTTCCAGCGCAAGGATGAGCTGATGGTCCGGCTGCGGGAGACGGCAGCAGAGCTGCGCAGCCTGGGGGCCGGAGAAGAAGAGCTCCTGGCCTGTGTACGCGAAGGAGGAGAGAAGACATGATCGAAGTCAAAAACGTCACCAAGACCTTCGGAGGCTTCAAGGCCCTGGATGGGCTGAATATGACGATCCCCACCGGGGCGGTATACGGTCTGGTGGGCCCCAACGGCAGCGGCAAGAGCACCATCATCCGCCATATCATGGGCATCTACCGGCCGGACTCCGGGGAGATCCTGTCGGACGGGGAGCCCATATATGAGAACCCGGAAATCAAGGGCAGAATGGCCTATATCCCGGATGAGATCTTTTATTTCAGCTCCGCCGGCATCCGGGATATGCGGGATTTCTACAAAGGCGTCTACCCGACCTTCGACCTCAACCGGTACGAAAAGCTGAAGGAGATCTTCCCCCTGGACGACCGGATGCCCATCCGCCGCATGTCCAAGGGCATGCAGAAGCAGGCGGCCTTCTGGCTCAGTCTGTGCATTCGCCCGGAGATCCTGGTGCTGGACGAGCCGGTGGACGGCCTGGACCCGGTGATGCGCCGGCAAATCTGGAGCCTGCTCATGGCAGACGCGGCGGAGCGGGGGATCACGGTGCTGGTCTCCAGCCACAATCTCCGGGAGCTGGAGGACGTGTGCGATCACGTGGGCATCCTGGACCACGGCAGACTCCTGCTGGAGCGGAGCCTGAGCGACCTCCAGGAAAACATCTCCAAGGTCCAGCTGGCCCTGAAGGAGGAGAAGCCTCTCCCCCCAGGGCTGGAGCTGGTACACGAATCCGTCAGCGGCAGGCTCCATACCCTGATCCTCCGGGGGGACACCCGGGAGATCCTGGCCAGGCTACAGGAGCTGGAGCCCCTGTACATGGACGCGCTGCCCCTGAGTCTGGAGGAGATCTTCATCTACGAACTGGGAGGGAATGACTATGCGGTCAAAGACATCCTGCTTTAACGGCTCCCTGCTGCTCAGCGGCATGAAGCGCTTCTGGCCGCTGTGGGCCGGATATCTCTTCATCTGGATCCTCGCCATGCCCCTGCCCCTGACCCGGGAATTCCAGTACATGTCCATCACCCCCCTGGAGATGCGGGAACGGATTCTGAACCTGGCCCGCTTCGGGGGAGAGATCATGAGCGCGATCTTTTCCATTTTCTCCGCCATGGCGGTATGGAGCTTCCTGTATTCCAGCCGCAGCGCCAGCGGTATGGCCTGTCTTCCCGTGCGGCGGGAGGGGCAGTTCTTCTCGGCTCTGGCGGCGGGCTTTCTCCCTCTGGCGGCGGGAAATCTCATCGCCGCGATTCTCACCCTTCCCGTGTGCCTCATGTCCGGGACAAGCCCCGTGACCCTGCTGGAGTATTTCTGCATCACAGTGCTGATGCTCCTGTTCTTCTACGGCTTTTCCACCCTCTGCGCCCAGCTCACGGGCCATATTCTGATCCTTCCCGTGGTGTACGGGATCCTGAACTTCGTCGCGGTGGCGGTGGATTTTCTCCTGCACCTGGTGCTGGGCTGGTTCGTCTACGGAATGTACCGGGAGCCCGACGTCAGCGATCTGGCCTGCCTCCTCTCCCCCTCCGTGGGGATGCTCACCCGAATGAATGTGCACACCCTCTACGGACAGGCCGTCCCGGGGCCGGCGGTCCCCCAGCGTGTGGTTTTTCTGGGCTGGGGGCTGCTGGGGATCTACGCCGGGGTGGGCATTCTCTGCGTCATTGCCGCCCTGCTTCTTTTCCGCCGCCGGAAGATGGAATCCGCCGGGGACGTGGTGGCGGTGGACTTTCTGCGCCCGGTTTTCCGCTGGTGCATGGCCCTGGGCTGCGGTCTGTGCCTTTCCTGCATCATGCAGGCCATCCTCTTCTGGAGCCGGGATACGGATTCCTCCTTCTCCTCCCTGCTGGTTTTCTTCCTGGTGGGCGCCTTCATCGGCTGGTTTGCCGGAGAGATGCTGATGAAGAAGGCCTTCCGGGTCTTCGGCAGACGGAACTGGGCAGGCTTCGGCATCTGCTGCGCCGTGATCCTGGTCCTGATGCTGGGGATGCGCTTCGACCTTTTCGGCTATGAAAAGCACGTCCCCAAGGCGGATCAGGTGAAGGCGGTCTCCCTCTCCTGCAACGGCGAATCCGCCGTACTCACGGAACCGGAAAACATCGTCCGGGCCATCGGGCTCCATCGGGCCATCCTGGCGGACAAGGCGCTGAACCGGGACTCCGACAATCCCCAGATGAACTTCCGTCTGACCTACGAGCTGAAAAACGGCCTCAGCATGGACCGTTATTATCCGCTGGCCTACTGGTACGACTCCCGGGAACGGGGGGAAATCGGCCTGGTCCAGGAACTGCTGAACTGTCCCGAAGCCACCGCCAGCCGGAAGAAGCTCGAAATTCCCGTCACCCGGGAGAATATCACCTATGCCCTTGTGACCGCATCCATGACCGTGGCGGAGTGTGCCGAGGCCGCGGGCTTCATCGATCCCGAGGATTACCTGCTGAGCACCTTCGCGGGCTACACGCCGGGAGAGTCCAGCCTGCTGGAACCGGATAAGCGCCGGGAGCGGATTCAGGAGATCCTGAGCGAATACACTGAATCCGGCTGGGACTACGGGACCTATTCGGGTATCCAGGATCTGGCGGGTGTGTTCATCACCTATGATCTCCACCTGACGGAGGCGGAGGCGGAGGCCCTATACCGGGACTGCATCCTGCCGGATATCCAAGACGGGGACCTGGGCCGGATCTGGCTGATCTCCGATCGGGATTACTATGCCCATGTGTACTCCGCTACGATTGACATTTCCTGCATGGAGGATCAGCAGAACAGCAAATCCGGCTATCGCCGCTCCGCCGAGTTTTACACCCATCCCCTTCTCACCTCCCGGCGCACCAACGCCTGGCTGGCGGAGCGGGGCATCGTTCTTCACACCGAGGGGGAGGTCAACCGGATCGATCCCATAGAGAAAAGGGAGCCGAAAGCCGCCGCGGCAGTGCCCCTTGCGGTTGAAACCAGCCAACCATCCTGATAGAATATTGGGGAGCCGAACGGCTCCCCAATTCAGACTGTAGACAAACCCAAAAATGGAACGAAAACGGGAAGGAAGATAGCGCGAAAGAAACCCAGGAGGGGTGTCTTTCGCGTTCAATCAGAAGTTTTTCGAACAATTTCTACCGTATTTCCTGTTCGAAAAACTTGCTTCAGCGGGGCGACAAGACTTTGTCGACACGCTGTATTGGGGAGCCGAATGGCTCCCCAATTTCCCTGATAAGGAGGAATCCATATGGACAGTCCGGAATTCCGGGAGCTCATGCGGAAGCGGCGGGCATTTGCCCTGGCCTGCGGAGACGAAGTGAACCAGGCCATCCCGCTTTACGAGGACCCCACCCGCTACCCGGTGGAGGAGCTCATTGCCCTGTTCAAGCTCCAGCAGCAGATGATGGATACAGAGGAACCCGGGGCCCGGGCCGCCCTGAAGGCCAGGTTTTCCGAAATGCGGAAGTCCATCCGCCTCCTGCCGGATGCTCCGGAGCGCATCTACCTCTGGCCCGAAGGCAACATGCCCAAGGATACGGAATACTACTCCGACCCCACCTGGGAATATGACCATGGGCCGGACTTTCTTCCTTACTTCCTGGAGATGCTCATTCCGGAGGATATGACCCCCGTCGGCGCCGTCGTCCTCATCGCCGGGGGCTGCCACGGGGCCGGCACCATTCCCGATTGCTATCAGATCGGGAATGAATTCAATGCCCTGGGTTACCAGTGCTTCATCCTCCAGTGCCGCCCCAACGGCTGCCCCTGGAGCCGGTATGAGACCGGGGCGGATGCCGCCCGCTGCCTGCGCATCCTGCGGCGGGACGCGGAGAGGTACCGGATCCGGCCGGACCGGATCGCCATGGCGGGCTTCTCCAACGGGGGCATTACCATTGATTTCTGCATCGAATCCTTCTCCGGAAACCAGCGGGTGATCGACAAGTTTCCGGACTATAAGCCGGACGAGCTGGACGATCTCCCCGGCGGGCCCGACGCCCAGCTGAGCATCTACGGCTCCCGGCACAAGGGCACGGAATATGACTATACCGGAGCGGTGTATCCCCCCACCTTCTTCGCTGTGGGGCGGCTGGACATGGGTATGGAGAACCTCCATGCCCTGTATCCGGACCTGCTGGCCCGGGGAGTACCCCTGGAGGTGCACACCTTCGCCGGTCACCCCCACGGCTACGCGGGCTGGAAGATCATGGACGGGGTGGGCTTTCCCAACTTCGACCTGTGGGTCACCCATGCGGACGCCTTCCTCCGGGACGTATTCCAAGCATAATGAACCAAGGCAAAACGGGAGCTGCCCTCCGGCAGCTCCCGCGTTTTTGTTTTTTACGCTTCCCGCTTCGCCCGTTTCCTCCCCAGGGCCCGGAGGGTCAGGGCAATGCCCCAGGCCAGCAGCAGGATGGCGGCATAGATCATGATCCCCACCGGTACGCCCCAGCGGAAAAAGAGATACCAGTCGTTGGTATCCGGCCATTTTCCGATGCCGTTCACGGCGATATTCACCGCGTACCCGGTGCCGTACAGAAAGGGAGGGATCAGACACAGGAAGGTATCCCGGAAGGAAGGCCGCTCCCCCGGCTCCAGAAGAATGTGGTCCAGGATGGCCAGAAGGGGGATCAGGAGATGGAACCAGAGGTTCGCCCCCTTCAGCATGGCCGGGTAGCTGTACAGCGGCCCAAGAAACAGGAGCACCACCATCAGGGTGACCCCCACGGCGGCGGTTCCGGCATAGCTCAGCCGCATAGCCCAGCGCGGGGCGCTCTTCCGGAAGGCCAGGAAGAAGAAATGGATAAGCGCCGCGATGCCGCACAGGAAGTTGGAAAGCACGGTGAAATACCGCAGGCTCCGGACCCCCGTATCGCTCAGGGTTCCGGCGGCGGACCGGATCATCAGCAGCCAGGCCCCGAAAACCAGCACCCCCGTCGCCAGCTTCACCGTCATGGATAGTTTTCCTCTCTTCATGCGCACCCGCTCCTCTCTGTTTGCCGTTTTTATTATACGCGGATATGCCGGGGATGTCGAGCCCTCCCTTCCCCTTGACAAGCGGGGGAAAAGAGGGGAGAATACCGGTATACAGATTACGACGAGCGGGGGAGAACGAGGATGACCGATCGGGTACGGCGAATGAAGGAAAGTCTGCGGGTGAACAAATACCCTCTTTGCGTGGAGCTGTTCCGCCTGGCCAACGAATCTCTGGATCAGACCGGCGGGGAGCCCATGCTCCTGCGCCGGAGCAAGCTCCATGCCCACATTCTGGATAATATCACCATTTTCATCGAGCCGGAGGATCTGCTCTGCGGCTCCGGCGCCAGCAAGCCCTTCGGTCTGGAGATGCAGTACGAATACGGGGTCTGGACGAAGGACGAGGTGGAGGCCCTGAAAAGCGAGCTCTACACCATCAGCCCCGAGGACGAGGAGGAGCTGTACCGGCTGAACGACCGCTTCGCCGGAAACGCCTCCAACCAGAACCTGGTGGAGGCCATGGGGAAAAGCCTGGGGGAAAACGACCGGCTCTGGCCCTTCATGAAATCCGGCGTCATCCTGCCCCCCTGGAAGGATAAAAAGGGCGGCTCCGGCGGCGGCTTCGCCATGAGCGGATACGGCCTGGGTCCCGGCTTTTCCCTGGTATGCGTGGATTACGCCGCCATCCTGCAGCGGGGCGCCCGGGGGATCATCGACGAGGCGAAGCAGTGTCTTCTGGACCTGCGGTATGACAGCGCCGACGCGGTGGAGAAGCGGAATTTCTGGGAGGGCGTGGTCATCGTCTTCGAAGCCTGGGTGCGCTTCGCCCACCGTTATGCGGACCTGTGCGACAGGCTGGCCGGGGGGGAGAAGGACGGAGCCCGGGCCGCCGAGCTGCGGGAGATGGCCCGGATCTGCCGGAAGGTGCCGGAATATCCGGCGGAGACCTTCCGGGAAGCCCTCCAGAGCTTCTGGTTCACCTTCCTGATGGTCTGCCCTTCCCCCACCTCCACCGCCGGCCGCTTCGATCAATACATGTATCCCTATTACCGGAAGGACCGGGATGAGGGCCGGATCACGGACGATGAGGTCCTGGAGCTGCTGGAGATTATGCGCTGCAAGGTGATGAAGCTGAACCGGGTCTCCGGAAAGGCCAACCGGGCCAAGAACGCAGGCATGGCCAAATGGTACAACTGGACCATCGGCGGTCAGAAGGCGGACGGCACCGACGCCACCAACGAGCTGAGCTATCTCCTGCTGGAGGCGGCGAAGGAGACCCACCTGCCCCATCACACCGTCACCCTCCGGGTGCATCAGAACACCCCCATGGAGCTGATGGTGAAAGCCATGGAGTGCGTCCGCTCCGGCCTGGGGATGCCCGCCTTCCTGGGGGACGATTCCTACATCAATTTCTTCTCCGCCCAGAGCGAAGCCAACCGGGTGCCGGTGGAGATCGCCCGGGATTACTGCGCCACAGGCTGCGTGGACGGAAATATCCAGGCGGAGACCCGCACCCAGGTGGCTATCTTCTTCATCATCCCCCACGCCATGGATATCGCCCTGCATAACGGCTACTGCCGGTATACGAAGGAGGACTTCGGCCTGAAGGTGGGGGATGTGCGGGAAATGGCCTCCTTCGAGGAATTCAAGGAGGCGGTTTACCGGGAGGTGCGCCACCTTATGGCCATGGCCAACGAGCGGATCAATGTGGAGATGATTGCGGAGAAGGAACTCTTCCCGGATGTGTTCCGCTCCGCCCTCATGCGGGACGGGGTGAAGACCGGGAAGGATATGTTCTCCCGCCGCTTCCCCTTCGAAAACGGCGCCGTGCTGGGGGCCGTGGGGGGCGTAAACGCGGG
The DNA here is from genome assembly GCA_947165825.1 of uncultured Clostridia bacterium. Classification (GTDB taxonomy): domain Bacteria; phylum Bacillota; class Clostridia; order Oscillospirales; family Oscillospiraceae; genus UBA1774. Next base: position 2,036 of record CAMVBX010000035.1, on the reverse strand, counting down.
CAACGGCCTGTACGCCATCAAGAAGCTGATCTTCGACGAAAAGAAATATACCATGGCCCAGCTGCTGGAAGCCCTGGACGCGGACTGGGTCGGCTATGAGACCATGCGGCAGGATTTCCGGGACCAGCCCAAATACGGCAACGGCATCAAAGAGGTGGACGACATGGTGGCGGAGGTCTATCAGCGCCATGCGGATATCTGCCACAGCCTTCCCTGCGCCTATGGGGACACCCTGAAGCCCAACGCCATCTCCATTTCCGCCCATCAGCCCGGAGGCGCCCTCACCGGGGCCACGCCGGACGGGCGGAAGGGCGGGGAGATCCTGGCGGACGCCTCCCTCTCCCCGGACCACGGGCAGGATACCCATGGTCCCCTTGCGGTGTTCCGCTCCGCCATGGAGGTGAACCAGGATCCCTACCAGGGGACGCTGATGAACATGAAATTCCATCCCTCCAACATGAAGACCCGGGCGGACCTGGAAAAGCTCAGCAGCATGGTCAAGACCTACCTGACCCACGGGGGCAAGCACGTGCAGTTCAACGTGGTGGACCGGGAGGAGATGGAGGACGCCAAGGTCAGGCCGGAGGAGCATCCCGAGCTGGTGGTCCGGGTGGCGGGATACAGCGCCTATTTCACCCGCCTGCCGGAGTCCATCCAGGACGAGGTGATCCAGCGCACCTCCCAGGATTTGTAATGGAGCAAAAAGCCATAGATAACGGGCAGGCTTTTGACTTTGGAAAAACAGCGGAAGCCTACGCCGCATATCGGGATATCTACCCGGAGGAGCTGTATTCCCGGCTACGGGCCCTGGGCATCGGGGCGGAGGGAACCGCGTGGCTGGATCTGGGTACGGGGACCGGCGTCCTGCCGAAAAACCTGTATCATCCCGGGGGCAGCATCACGGGTGTGGACATTTCCCCGGAGCAGATCGCGTTTGCCCGGAAGGAGGCGGCGGAACAGGGACGGAAGATCCGGTATCTCATCGCCCCTGCGGAATCCACCGGTCTTCCCGACGGCAGCTTCGATGTGATCACCGCTGCCCAATGCTTCTGGTATTTTGACCGGGAGCGGATGCGCGGGGAGATCCGGCGGCTGCTGAAGCCCGGCGGGATGTTCCTGAAGGTCTATATGACCTATACCCTGGATGATCCCATTGCGGCGGAAAGCCACCGGATGGTCAAAGAGATGAACCGGAACTGGTCCTCCGGTTCGTCCGGCTTACAGGATATCCACGACGACCTGTTCCCCGGCCGGCAGACAGAGAGCTTTTCTGCCGATCTGCCCTTCACCCGGGAAAGCTGGCATGGTCGGATGTGCGCCTGCCGGGGAACGCTGGCTTCCATGGATACGGATACTCTGGAGAAATGGGATGCGGCGCACAGGCGCTTCCTGGAAAGCTGCCCGGAGCGTTTTGCCATCCGGCACAAGGTGTTCTGTTCCTGGTTCACCATGGAGGATGCGGATCATGGCTAAGGTCTTTCTCACCTGCGGGAAGCTGGGCTGCGGCAAAACCACCTATGCGAAGCGGCTGTGTGCGGAGCGCGGCGCCGTGCTCCTCAGCGCTGACGAGCTGATGCTCGCTCTATTCGGCCAGGATGCCGGGGAAAAGCACGATGAATATCTGGAAAAGGTCAAGGCCTGGCTGCTGGACAAATCCCTGGAGGTGGTCTCCCTGGGTCTGGACGCGGTGCTGGACTGGGGGCTCTGGACGAGGGCAGAGCGGGATGCCGTCCGGGCGTTTTACGCCGCTCACGCCGTTCCCTGCGAGATCCACTATCTGGAGCTCGGCGAAGCGGTCCGGCGGCAGCGGATCCACGAGCGCAATCGGGCGGTACTGTCGGGCAGCGCAAGGGACTACTATGTGGACGAGGGACTCGCGTCCAAGCTGGACCGGCTCTTTGCGCCGCCGGAACCGTCGGAAGCGGATGTATGGGTAACACAAACCGAATAAAAGAATACCGGGGCCGGTCCAATGGACCGGCCCCGGTCAGACTGTAGACAAACCCGAAAATGGAACGAAAACGGGAAGGAAGATA
>CAMVBX010000034.1 GCA_947165825.1 uncultured Clostridia bacterium | reverse complement strand
GAACCATGGTCACCCGGGACGTGTATCAGCGGGTCCTCCATCCCGAAGCCAGCGATGCGCAGGTCCTGAGAATGGGCCGCATCACCACCGCCATCTCCGGCGTGATCTGCTGCGTGGGCGCCATTCTTCTGTGGAAGGCTTCCACCGTTCTGGAACTGGTGTACGCTGCCTACTCCCTGCGGGGCGCGCTGTTCGTGGTGGTCCTCTTCGGCATCTATTGGAAGAAGTCCAGCCAGAAGGGCGCCATCGCCGCTATGATCTGCACCGCCGTGGCCGCCGTGGCCTGGGTGGCCATCAAGCTGGCCACCGGGAGCTATCCCCTCAAGTTCGGCTCCTTCGCCGTGAGCGAGACCTACATCGCGGTGGTGGTAGCCGCCGTGTGCACCATCATCTTCAGCCTGGTCTTCAAGCCCTCCGCTCTGGAACAGTCCGAGCGGGAGCAGACCAAGAAGGCCCTGAAGGAAGCCATGGCGAAAGCATAAAATACCTCGGTAACCCATATTCATCCCGCTTTTTCGAAGTTTTTCGGAAAAGCGGGTTCTTTTTTTCCAAAAACCTGTTGACATTGACGCGGCGTCAAATTGTACGCTTCGGGGGAAGGGAGGGATTTATATGCGCAGATGCATTGTCACTCTGTTGGTTTTCGCCCTGACCCTGACCCTGGTGCTCCCCGGCTGCGGCCCAAAGACTCCCACGGACGAGGGACCGATCCCCATCAACCCGGACGGGACCATCGGCCTCCTGCGCTGGGGTATGACCTGTGAGGAGGCGGAGAAGGCAGACCGGCGGATCGTCTTCAACAAGGACCCAAATGTGCCCGCGGGCGTGTGCAACGTGGAGTTTCTGGGGCACCAGGCTGGTCTGGCTCTGCACTTCCGGAGCTTTCCCGAGGAGGGAGATGACGCCCCGGAGCGCCTGTGGCTCATCAAGGTCTTCTTCAACCTTGAGCGTGGGGAGCCGGACTACATCCCCATTGTGGGGGCGTACTTTACAGAGACCGCAGAGGATGGGCAGTCCTACGGCTACGGGGGATGGGCCTCCACTGAGACCCTGGAGGACCGCATCTCCCGGGAAAAACTGGAGAAACTCTGGCCCGAGGGGGTGGAGAACGGCCAGACCGCCCAGCCCCTGTGGCAGGCCGGAGCCATCAGCACCAGGGGGCCGGCGGACGCCGGGGGCATTCCGGCCCGCACCGGGGACCGGGAATTCAGCTACAACGCTGTCGGGAACTATCAGGTCCTGGCAGAGATTTTCAAGGGGCGGTGAGGGCTGTGCGCAAGCTGCTTGCCCTTCTCCTAATTCTGGCCCTTCTCCCGCTCCCCGGCTGCGGCAAAAGGGAATATCCTCCCCGGGCATACACCCTGAACCCGGACGGGACCGTTGACAGTCTCCGCTGGGGCATGACCTATGCCCAGGCGGCCCGAAAGGTAAAGCAGATCGCTCAGGAGCATCCCGACGCCTGGTGGGGGTATGAGCCGGAGGGGACCGAGGTGACGGTCTTCATGCCCCAGGGCGCCATTCTGGGCTATGGAACGGGATACGTCCGCCTGATCTTCCGTCACTTCACCGCCGAGGGAAGCCGCTCCCCCCTGCGGCTGGCGGAGATCCGGGTATCGTTTTACCCCGAAGCGGAGTTGGAGGACCTGTGTTCCCGGGCAGAGGAAGCTCTGACCCTCATGGAGCCGAAATCAGCGTGGAGCTGGACTTCTCCGGAAACGCTGGGGGATCGGGTCTCCCGGGAGTCCATAGAGGAGGCCTACCGGGGATATACGGAGGAGTTCATTCAGCGCAAGTGCGATATGCCGCTGTATACCGTCTCTGTCTCCAACGCCGAGTACCGGCACAAGCTCCTGACCGCGAACGGGTACTATGCCGCCCTGGCGGCAATTCTGGAGAAATAAAAAAACCGGTCCCGGCCTCCGGATGGAGGTCGGGACCGCAGATTGTAGACTAAGCACCAAAGCCTCGCAGAGTTCGCGCCCGCAGGCGCGAAGAAATGGGATCATTTTCGAGCGGAATTCATTTCTGCTCGAAAATACTGCTCGCGAAGCGTACTGTGCGAGCGAAGCGAGTGCGGGGAGCGGAGTGTAAGCCAAATCGACCGGGAACCCAACGAAGTGGGTCCCGGTCGAAGCGTGTCGACTTTGTCGACACGCTCAGGTCCCGGCCTCCGGATGGAGGTCGGGACCGGAAACATCATGCCGTTCAGCCTTTGAAATCGATGCTCTCGATCTGGATCTTGAACTTTTTCTTGAGCCCGTCGATGGTCTCCTTGGTGAGGCGGGCGGGATCGTAGTGCCGGATGGACTCGATATTCTGGAGGAACAGGCTCCAGTAGGGCTGGCCGCCCAGGTCGTACATCTCCGCCTTCTCCAGGACCTCGATGCTCCGGGGCAGGAAGCGGGGGGCGTTGATGACGCACTCATCATCCGCGATGAACTCCTTGCCGGCGATATTGAACTTCACCTTGCCGCTGCGCAGGTAGAACAGCTCCCGGATGGGGGGATACTTCACCCATTTGGCGGAGAAGCCGGGCTCCATGATGGCGCAGTCCAGCTCCTTCACGCCGCCGTTCTCCCACCGCTCCACCACGATGCGCATGCTGACGCCGGGGAACTCATAGGCCGCATGGGGCCGGTTGGGGTTCTTGATGGCGGAGCACTGCTCCGTGGGGACCTCCCTGCACAGGAAGGGCTCGATGGGGTTGGAGTCCATGAAGCCCCGGGTGGACAGGGCGTTCAGCTCGGGATCGTCCGCCAGCTCGGGCATCATCCGCTTGACCCGGCCCACGTCTCCGGCCTCGGGATAGGTGAAGAAATCGTGGTAGGTGCCGCGCCACTTCACGTCTTCCAGGAAGAACATGCCCTGGGACTGGCCTGCCTGGAGCTGGACGATGTCCCCCTTCTTCGCCAGGGCCCGCATGCCGTCGATGTACAGATAGAGGCTGCCGCTGTCCACAAAGAAGGTCTCATAGCCCTTCCAGTGAAAATGGGGCATGGGGGTCTTGTTGGGATCCATCCCCTCGGGGTTCTTGTGCATGACGGAGTCCAGGCACCAGTAGAGGCCGTGCTCCCCCTCCGCCGCGGTGATGGAGCCCACGTCGGAGGAAACCTCGCCGTTGGGGAAGTAGCTGTGGGCCGGGGGGCCCTTCCAGGTGGTTTCCGGGGTCTTCAGGTCGAACAGGAATTCGTTTTTGTTGTCCATGGTTTACCGTCCTTTCCATTCATCCATATTTCCATATCCATCGATCGTTCTTTTTCAGGAGAGTTTATCCAGCAGCAGGGTCCAGAGGGGGATGGTGAGCACGCAGAACAGGGTGCTGGCCACCACGATATAGCCGCTGACGGTCCGGGCTTCCGCCGCCTCGGGATCGTACCGCAGGAGGAAGGTGGGGGTCAGGGAGGCCACGGGCATGGCGAAATAATATACGGTGCTCCTGAGGATCTCCGGCTTCACGCCGATCAGCCGGAACAGGGCCGCCGCCGCTGCGGGGATCACCAACAGGCGGCAGAGGGTCACCACCAGCACCATGGGATGCTTCAGGGCGCTGCGGAAATCCGCATCCGCGATGATGGCGCCGCAGAGCATGAGTCCCAGGGGAGAGGCCATATTGCCGATGGTCTCCAGGGTGGTGGAGATCACCTTGGGCAGGGGGACCTGAAAGGCGTAGAGCGCAAAGCCGATGAACACGGCAATCACCGGGGCGCAGAGGAATTTCTTGACCGTCTCCCTCACGTCCGGCTTCGTCCCGGTCTTCCCCAGCATCATGGCCGCGCCGCCGTAAAACATCACCCGGATAGGCAGGGTGAAGAGCACATAGTTGAAAAACCCCGCCTCCCCGCAGACCTCCTTCACCACGGCAAAGCCCACGAAGGTGAAGTTGGTGAACAGCAGGGTGAAGCGCACGGTTTTTTTCAGATCCCGGTCCTTCATCCAGGCGGTGGCGGCGAAGACCAGGATGAACATCACCGCCATGCTCCCCACGGAGAGGGCGATGAGCAGCGGAGCGGACAGGAGCTGGTCCACGCTGAAGGCCATCTGGAAGGAGGAGATGATCATGCAGGGCAGGGGCACCGCCATGACGAAGCGGCTGAGCATCCGGTCGAAGCCGTCCGGCATGGCCTTCACCTTCCTGGCGATGAACCCCGCCAGGATGAAGAGCAGCAGCCGTATGGAGAGCTGGATAACGGTCATATCTCTTTCCCCTTCCCTGCCTATAGTGTAGCCTAAAGCCGCAGAAAAGGCAAGCGGAATCCGGGGACCGTCTCCGGGGACCGCATGAAAACGTCTGTGCCGCGCGGTCCCCGCCTCTTGACAGAGTCCGCAGGATGCTTAATAATATGGATAAAAAACTATCCTGGGAGGAATACCGTATGGATCTGGAAAAACTGAAATCCTTCTTTACCTCAGCCGGGGTCAATCTGCTCATGGGGATCATCATCCTTGTGGTCGGGTTTTTTGTGATCCATTGGCTCATCAAGTTCCTGAGACGGAGCAAGGCGCTCTCTAAGCTCGATCCGTCCCTGCAGTCCTTTTTCCTCAACGCCATCAAGCTGGTCCTGATCGTGATCGTCGTTCTCTCCGCGGCCAACGCCATCGGCGTACCGCTCACCTCGGTGATCACCATCTTCGCCTCCGCCGGCGTCGCCATCAGCCTGGGCATGCAGGGTGCCCTGGGGAACCTGGTGGGGGGCATCACCCTGCTCATCCTGAAGCCCATCAAAACCGGCGAGTTCGTCCGCATCGGCGAGCATGTGGGCTTTGTGAAAAACATCGGCGCTTTCTATACCGAGATCAAGACCAAGGACGCCACCCTCATCAATCTCCCCAACAGCGCCCTAACCAATACCGCCATCATCAACTACTCCCGGGAAGGCAACCGCCGGGTAGAGGTGGACTTCCAGGTGAGCTACAAGAGCAATATCGACCAGGTCTACGCGGTGCTGCGGGAGATCCCCAAAAAGAGCAGCCTGGTCCTGGAGGATCCCCCTCCGAAGGTCGTACTGGACAAATGCGGCGAAAGCGGGCTGATCTTCGAGGTCCGGGCCTGGACGGATGCGCCGAACTTCAGCAAGGTTCGGAAGTTCATGATCGACGCCGGCAAGCGGGCCCTGGACGAGGCGGGGATCGAGATCCCGTACCAGCAGATGGACGTACATATCAAGCAGGACTGAACCTGCTTCAAACCGGACCCGCGATCCCCATACCCGCCGGCAGGACATCGTCATACAGTTCTTGACAGAACCTCCCGTTTACTGGATAATATCAGCATCATGATCTCTTACGGGGGGAAACAAATATGGATATGGAAAAGCTGAAAACGTTCTTCACTACGGCCGGGGTCAATCTGCTCATGGGGATCATTATCCTCGTCGTGGGGTTCTTTGTGATCCACTGGCTCATCAAGTTCCTGAGACGGAGCAAGGCGCTTGCCAAGCTTGATCCGTCCCTGCAGTCCTTTTTCCTGAATGCCATCAAGCTGGTCTTGATCGTGATCGTCGTTCTCTCCGCGGCCAACGCCATCGGCGTACCGCTCACCTCGGTGATCACCATCTTCGCCTCCGCCGGCGTTGCCATCAGCCTGGGCATGCAGGGCGCCCTGGGGAACCTGGTAGGGGGCATCACCCTGCTCATCCTGAAGCCCATCAAAACCGGGGAGTACGTGCAGATCGGGCAGCATTCGGGCATGGTGAAAAAAATCGGCGCCTTCTACACCGAGATCGTGACCCGGGACAACTCCCTGATCAGCCTCCCCAACAGCAGCCTGACCAATACGGCCATCGTCAACTACTCCCGGGAGGGCATCTCCCGCGTTGAAGTCTTTTTCACCGTCGGCTACCAGTACGAGATCGACAGGGTCCGAGAGGTACTTCTGGAAATGGCGAAAAAAGGCGAAAAGGTCCTGGAGGATCCTTCCCCCTGGGTGCTGGTCAACAAATGCTCGGAAAACGGCGTCGAATATGCGGTAAGAGCATGGGGGAAGGCGGAGGACTGGACGAACGTCAGGTTCTACCTGCTGGAAAACGGCAAGCGGGCCCTGGACGAAGCCGACATCAGGATCCCCTACCCGCAGATGGACGTACACATCAAGCAGGACTGAGATTCCTTCAAATAAAAAAGCAAGGCACGGAATGGCGGTTCCTTTTCCCGCTTCCATGCCTTGCTTCTTTTATACGCCTTGGGGTTCGGGGGCACCCGGGTCACCGGATCCAGCCCGCCCCAGCTGCCGCGCTTCACGGCGTTCAGCTTCCGCTTCTCCTTCTTGGAGAGCTTCTCGTAGGGGATGAATTTCTCCATATGCTTCCCTCCTTTGTGATTGGCAGGTCAGAATAGCAGACAGAACGGAATTTGTCAAGGAAAACTTCCGGGCTCCCGCGCTGCGGGAACCCGGGAAAACCGGTCACGCACCCGATCCATCGAGGCGCAGCTCGGTCCGCCGGCCGTTCCAGGTATAGATAGAATACCGGTTGGCCGTCTCTTTGTCCGTGGCCCACCAGTCGGCTTCCGTCAGAATGAACCCCTGCTTCCCGCAGGAGAGCAGATAGGGGAAACGCACCGAACCGGCCCCGATGTTCGGATCCACCCTGCCAAAGTCCGTGACCCTGCCGGTTTTCATGTCCAGGCAGTGGAGATACTCCCCACGGTCCTCCCCTTCCGGGTTGGGCCAATAGTCCGTATAGGTGACGTAGAACAGCTTATCTTCCCATAGGGCCGTGAAGCCCTGGAATCGGACCCGCTTTTTCTCCGAGACCTCCGGGCCGTCGGGGGTGAGATCCGTGAGCAGCTTGACTGCCCCGCTGCCGTCCCTGGGGTAAAAGACCAGGCTGAACGCGCCCGCGTCGATGTCCTCCCGGAACTGGCAGGAGAGGTACACCCCCTCCGGGGCGGCCTGGAGCTCGATGGGGAGCGGAATATTTTCATAGACCGTCTCCGGAACCAGCGTATCCGCCGGGAGGCAGCAGAGGTGCAACCCAGCCTCCGCCGATTCATACGCCGTATACCAGCAGCCGGAATCATCGCAGGAGATCTGGCGGGAGATCCCGGAAAGGGGAGCGCAGTCCAGAAACTCCCCGCTGCGCAGGACGCCCAGGCGGTATCCTGCTTCCGGATCGTACACCGCCAGGAACAGATCCTTCCCGCAAACCTCCAGCTCCCATACCCGGCAGTCCAGATCGGCCAGCAATTCCCTCTGCCCGGTTTTCAGGTCCGCCCGGTAAACCCGACTTTCATTTTCCTCTGTCACAACCGTATAGTACAGGTTGTCCCCCGAAATGGCGCCGGCCTCCGGCCATACATCTCCCTCTTCGGTGAACACCGGGGTACAACTGTTTCCCCCATCCCAGCGGTACACGGTGAAGGGGTCTCCCTCCAGGTTCCCGGACATCCGTCCATAGGCGGCGGTGCGGAAGTAGACGGCCTCCGTCCTTTGGAGCTGCTGCAGGAACAGGACCACTGCCGCCAGGACCAGGACCAGGATCGGCACCAGGATCCGCAGATGCTTTCTTTTCATGCTCAGCGCCTCCTTTCCCCCTCACCTTACAATTTGACGCCGCGTCAAAGTCAAGAGAAAAAGGAAAATTTCCTGCTGTTTTTCGAAAAAACTTCAGAATTTCCGGCAAAAATCCGGATTTCCCGCGCGTAATTTCCATTATATAGAATTTCTAGACCGATCCCGAAAAACAACGCCCGGAGCGTTGATTTCGCTCCGGGCGATCCATCGGGAAAGCGCATTCCGCCGCTCCGGCTCAGGTCCAGATCTCCCGCAGCCGTTCGGCCTCCTTCCGGACCTCCGGGTCTTCGATGAAGGACAGGGCCTCCCGCAGGGCATCGGGGATCTGCTCCCGGTCCGGAAAGGGCATCTTTCTGTTCTTCCGATCCTCCAGGCAGCGGAGCATGCGGAGGACATGGATATCCTCCTCGCAGGTCAAATGGTCCCGGATAGCGTCGATCCCATCCCGGACGTTCCACTCCTCGATCCGCCCGAAGGGGGCGGTAAACCCGTCATAGGGGCCCGGATGCTCCTCCAGATCCCGGATGGCCCAGATATCACTCCGGTAAAAGAGGAAATTCACCACCTGCAGGGCATCCTCCGCCCGGCCATACTCCGACTCGCAGTATTCGTCGGAGCAATAGTCGCTGATCCCCTCGAACTTCATCCCGTCCGGCATGGTGATCTGTACGCGCTTACCGTCGTATTTCCGCAGGTCCATGTTTCTCCTCTCCGCGTTCCAAACACAGGCGATCGCATGACACAGCCGCCAGCAAGGGGGCAATTCACCCAATTTCACGTTTTTCCGGCGCTTACGCGGCCGGTCTCCCCCAAGGGAAGCCAGGGTGCTCCTCGCTCCAAACCGGCGCAGAACGGTTCACCGTCTCCCGTTCTCCATCCCGCCGCAGCGGCTGCCTTCCCTCGGGGGAAGGTGTCAGCCGCCGCCCCCCCGCAAGGCGGATGACGGATGAGGGATTGCCGCATTCAGATCCAGGTCTCTTTGTCTGCAGTCCAAGGCGGCAGCGAAAGCTGCCGCCTAAGATGATCTGTTTCTTACAGCTGCCCCTCCATCCACTTGAGGCCTTCCTCGATATGGGGATCCCAGTATTCCCAGGCATGGGTGCCGTGGCCCTCGGTATAGTAATGGGGATAGCCGATCTTCTCCAGGTGTTCGTGCAGGCTGCGGTTGTTCTCGATGAGGAAATCCTCGGAGCCGCAGGCCATATACACCCGGGGCCGGACGGCGTTGGGATCCGCCATGAGCTTGGAGGCCAGGGCCTTGGGATCCACGTCGGAGCCCAGGATCTTGCTGGGCTTGCCGAAGCAATGGACGAAGTAGCTGGGGCTCATGCCCATACCGCCGCCTCCCTGGCCGCCCGCGGGGGCGGGGGGCAGATCGTCCGGCATCTTGGAGATGCCGTCGGTGATGAGGGCGGAGGACAGGGCGATGATGCTGCCGAAGACTTCGTTATACTTGAAGCCGTTGCGGAGGGCACCGTAGCCCCCCATGCTGAAGCCGCCGATGGCGGTATCCTCCCGGGCCTTGGACAGGGGGAAGATCCGGCGGGTGAACTCCACCAGCTCCTCGCAGATGTAGGTGGCATAGTTGGCGTCCCGGCTGGGCTCGTCCACATAGAAGCTGTTCTCCCCATCGGGGCAGAATACGGCGATGCGGAACTGCTGGGCCAGCTGCTGGATCTTGGAGCCCCGGAGCCAGTCCGCGTGGGAGCCGGAGTATCCATGGAGGAGATAGATGCTCTTGAAGGGCTTGTCCGGATCGAAGGGGACGCCGGGGAAGGCGGGCTTCTCCGCCGGGATGATGGCGGTCACGTCCGTGTGCCGATGCAGGGCATGGGAATACATGGTGAAGGTGAAGGTTGCCATATATTGCTCCTTTCCCTCGCTGCTGAGAAAAGCAACGAGTTTAAATAATCACACGAAAAACCTCGTAGAGTTCGCGGCTCGGAAGCCGCGAATGAACTGAATTCATTTTGGGGCGGAATTCATTTCTGCCCCAAAATACTTCTCGCGGAGCGGACTGTGCGAGCAAAGCGAGTGCGGGAAGCGCAGCGCAAACCCACTCAAATCGGAGCCCAGCGAAGCGGGTCCGATTTGAGTCACCGATAAGTGGTAAAGTCCTTGTCCATGAAGCCCGCGTTGAAGGGCATATGGATATGGTCCGCCTGGCCCAGGGGCATGTCCGCCGGGGTAACGGGAACGCTCCCCTCCGGCACGACGGGCGGAGGCGCCATCATGGGCGGCATGGCGGGACGCTCCCCTCCGGCTCCCTCGCCCCGGGCAGCAAACATGAGGGGCATGGGCTGAGGCAGCTTCTGGAGGCCCAGCTGATTCTGGAGGAAGCGCCAGCAGGGCTCGAACCAATCGTCGATGCTGGGGCCCACGGTGCCGTCCGCTCCCAGGATGCGGGCGGTGGAGCCGGTCTCCCCATGGCCGCCGCAGCTGGAGATATAGGTGGCAAAGGGGCGCTTCTGCTTCTCGAAGGAGGCGATCATGGCGATGGTCTGATACACGGAGACCAGGGTATCCAGCCGGGCATGGTGGAAGAAGGCCGGAGGCGTCTGGGGTCCTACCAGGTCCCCGTTGGGGACGTACACCAGGCCGTCGTCCGTCTGCTGGCCGCAGAACATGGGACCGAAGCCCAGGACCATGGCGTTGGGCTTTCCCTCCTCCCCGGTGCAGCCCGCGGCGGCCATCAGATCTGGCCGGTTCCACAGGTTGCCGGTGCTCATGCAGATGAAGGCCCCGGCGGAGTTCCCGGAGATGATGATCTTATCCGGATCCAGGCCCCATTCGTCCGCATGGTCCCGCAGGATCTTGATGCTGCGCATCAGATCGATGATCACCTGGGGCCAGCGGTAATCCCGGGCCACGGGGTAGAGATAGGTGCAGATGACTCCCACGCCCTTCCCCATGAGCCGTCCGCCCAGGGCGACTGTGTCGCTCTCGCTGCAGAACATGAAGCCGCCTCCGGGCACGTGGATCAGGGCTGGGGTCTTCTGGAAAAACATCTGGCCTTGAACGTTGGCCACGCTGACGATCAGCCGGGATGTGCCCTTTTCATTCAGGTCAAAGGTAAATACCTGCATACGTGTTCCTCCCTTGTTGTTGCATTTCTGTTTCCATATTAACCCCCTGTGGCCGCATTTTCCAGCCTTTTTTGTGTTTACGCGCAAAATGCGCAAGAAATGACCGGCGCTCCGGAAAACCGGAGCGCCGGTGAGAATGTAGACAAACCCGAAAATGGAACGAAAACGGGAAGGAAGATAGCGCGAAAGAAACCCAGGAGGGGTGTCTTTCGCGTTCAATCAGAAGTTTTTCGAACAATTTCTACCGTATTTCCTGTTCGAAAAACTTGCTTCAGCGGGGCGACAAGACTTTGTCGACACGCTGTCCGGCGCTCCGGATAAGCCGGAGCGCCGGTGAGGATTCCTTTTTATTTCTTGAACAGTTTCCGATACAGCCAGATCAGGATGCAGGCGCCCAGCACAGCCAGGATAAGGCCTACGATCCAGCCGCCGCTGATCCCCAGGAGACTGCCGATCCAGCCGCCGACAGCGCCGCCCACCAGGCCCAGGATCAGATTGATGATGAGATTCTGCTCGGATTTCATGATCTTTCCGGCGATCCAGCCGGCCAGGATGCCCAGGACCAGAGTGATGATAAAATGCATGGAATCACGCTTCTTTCTCTTGGATTTACCGGTACACCGGTGTCTTTAGTTTATTCCTTCCCGCTCCGCTTTGCAAGCCTGCTCATTTCTTCGGCCGCTCGCCGATCGCCACCACGATCACTTCGTCCCGGGCGCTGTACACGTTCACCGCTTCCGTCACCCGCTCGATCAGGGTGCCGTCCCCGGCATACCGGACCCGGTAAGTGGTGACCTGCATTCCGTCCCGGCCATAATCCGTGATGACCCGATTGCCGGATTTCACCCGCCGATGCTCATAATAAACGGTCTTATGGGGGACCGTGTAGTCCACATGGTACTCCAGCTCCACATAGCTGTCGTCCAGCTTGGTGCCCCAGATCTCCGTCTTCAGCTGTCCGCCTTCGATCCAGGCCTTCATGCGGATGGGATACTCGTCCTTCAGCCGGAAGCGGAAATCCGGTCCGCCCCAGCTGACGGTGGCGTCCATGCCCAGAGGGAGATAGGTCTGATAATACATATGGTTGGTGCGCTCCAGGATCTCCTCGTCCGCCAGCATGCAGCAGTAGTACAGGGCGCTGGAAAGCTGGCAGATGCCGCCGCCCACCTCCTCCACCAGCTCGCCGTTCAGGTAGGCGGTGGCGGGCCCGTAGCCCTTTTCCTCCGTCCGCTCCCCCAGGGCTCCGTTATAGGAGAACTCCTGCCCCGGCAGCAGGATGGTATCGTTCAGCATGGAGGCGGCGATCTCAATATTTTTGGTACGCACGGCATTGTTGGTCAGAGGGGTATCCACGCTGGCCAGCAGATCCCGGAACAGCAGGCTTTCCAGCTCCTCCGCCTTCACCTCCGGCTCCAGGGCCAGAAGGGGGATGCGAACCGTCTCCCCGGCTTTTGCCCGCTCCAGCAGCTGTTTTGCCTGGTTCAGATCAAAGGTCTTTCCCGCCTGCTCCGGCTGCACCTGATAGGTATCGTCGAACCGGGCGTTCACCGGCTCCGTGCTCAGTTCCGCCCAGATCTGGTCCAGATCCGGCTTCTCCGCAGGGATCACCTCCGGGGCATACTCTACCTCCAGCGCTCCGGAGGCCAGGGCGGTCTTCATCTCCTCCAGGAGGGCTTCCCGGTCCACGCAGGCGCCATCCGTCCCCAGGGTGATCTGAAGGGTCTCCTCATCCGGGAAAACGATGGTCCGGGCGGGTTCCTTTTCCAGTTCCTCTGCCGCCCGGCTGCACAGCTCCCGCAGAGGCTCCTCCTGCAGCACCGGCTCCCAGGGCCGGGGAAAATCGGCGGTACGGTTCCGGTCCAGCAGCAGGCTCAGGGCGTCCCGGTTCCGGTCGCCCGTATGGCCCCAGGCCAGAATGGCGTCCGCCTCCGCCTCCAGATCCGGCACCAGACCCAGCTCCTCCGCGGGAACGCGGAGTTCTTCCCCGGGGAGGGAAAGGGTGAGGCTTTTCCCCGCCAGCGGTGCATAGCCCTTCTCTCTCAGGATTTCCACCACCTGATCCCGGTCGCAGCCGGCAATATCCGCGCCGTACAGCCGGACCCCGGGCATCACCCGGTCCGACCCGCCGACCCGGTCCCTTGCCCAGAGGAAGATCCCGCCGCAGGCCAGGATCAGGACAAGGAGGAAGATCAGGAGCCCCAGCAGCCAGCCCCAGCCCTTCCGGGTCCGGGGACCAATATGCTTATAGGACATAAGTACCCTCCTTAAAACAGGGTGTCATAATAGTCTTCTTTCCGCCAGGGGATGCCCATATGATACTTTTGCTCCGCCTGGGCATCCAGCAGTTCTCCGATCAGCCGGTTGGACAGGAGGAATCCCCGGGGGGTGAAGCGCCAGCGATCCCCCACCCGCTGGGCCAGGCCCAAGCGTACGTAGCTCTCCATGAGCTTCTCCAGGGGTTCGAAGCTGTTCTGATACCGGCTCTCATATTCCTGCGGATCCATGCCCCGGGCGGTGCGCATCCGCAGCATCACGTATTCCGAGGCTTGTTCATACAGGCTCACTTCCTCCAGCTCGCTCATCAGCTCCCCGCCCGAATGGATCGCGGCGATATAGCCTTCCACGTCCGGCAGAACGGTGAACCGCTTGCCGCCGAGCCAGGAAGCGGCGGAGGCGCCGAAGCCCAGGTACTCATCCCCCATCCAGTATTTCAGGTTATGCCGGGATGCATAACCCGACTTGGCGAAGTTGGAGATCTCGTACTGCACGTACCCTGCCGCAGCCAGGGTTTCCACCGCGTAGAGGTACAGATCCGCCTGGGTGTCCTCGTCCGGCAGATCCGGATCCTCCCGCCTGGACCAGAGGGGGGTCCCCTCCTCCACCTTCAGGCCGTAGCAGGAGATATGCTTCGGCTGCAGCTCCATGGCCTTCCGCAGGGTATCCGCCCAGTCCTCCCGGCTCTGCCCCGGGAGACCGTAGATCAGATCCAGGCTGATATTCTCAAAGCCCGTCCTCCAGGCCAGATCCACCGCCCGGACCACCTGGGACCAGTCATGCCTGCGGCCCAGATCCCGGAGGATCCCATCGTTGGCGCTCTGGGCGCCGATGGAAATGCGGTTGAAGCCCGCCTTCCGCAGGGCCTGCAGTCCCTTCTCCGTCACACTGTCCGGATTGGCCTCAAAGGTGACTTCCCCGTCCGTCAGCACCCTGTACCGCTCCTTCAGCTCATTGAAGAGGTCGGCCAGCCGTTCCGCGCCGTACCAGCTGGGGGTGCCGCCGCCGAAGTACACCGTATCGATCAGATAGCTCTCTGCCAGGGGAGCGGCTTCCCGCAGGTGCCGGATCAGCGCCTGCTGATAGGCAGGGATCAGATCCCCCCGGTCCGCTGTTGAGCAGAAATCACAGTAGGCGCAGCGGGAGGCGCAGAAAGGGATATGGATATAAATGCCCAGAGGCTTCTCCGCCATGGATATCCCTCCTTGATCGGATCATGCGCCGCATCGGAACGATGCAGGCGCCATCGGGGTTTTTTCATTATCGCTCACCGGCACCGCCTTGTCAAATCGTTTTTCCATCGATTGCTTTTCCGTAGGAAATATGTTATTCTATTGTTGTATATTCTACATATGAATCGGGAGGAGCAGTTCATGGAAATTCCCTGGATCATCGACCTGGACGACCACGAGGCCAGCGGCATCCGGGACTTCACCCGCTACCACGCGAACGGCGAGCGGGAGGAGGTCATGAGCGCTGTGATGGACGGTCTCGGGCCCCATGGCCTGTACAACGTCACGGATACCATCATGTGCAGGATGCCCACCGGGGTCACCCCGGAGGAGGCCTCCAAAATGAACCATGAGCACCGGCTGGGCTTTGAGCTTTTCTTTGTGGACAGCGGCAGCATGTACCTGTATCTGGAGGGACGGCGCTGCATCATCAAGGAGGGGGACATCCTCCAGCTCCAGCCCACCCAGATCCACGCCATGGCCTCCATCGAAGACGTGAAATGGCGGGGCTTCTTCCATGATCTGGACTCCTTCAATACCTCCATCGCCGTGAACCAGGTCGCCAGCCGCCTCGGTCCCGACGTGAAACAGGATCCGGACTTTCAGAAGGCCCAGGGGGTGAAGGACTACCGGCGGCATGAGCAGCCGGTTTTCGTGGACGTGCCCGCGGAATCGGTAAACGCGGTGAAGAATCCCGCACGCCCCCTGGCCAGGTTCGAGTTCCCCGGGCTGACGGCAAAGGTGATCGTCCCCCGCTGGGAAAACTGGGGCGTGACGGAGCTGGTCCTGGGGGAGATGAAGGCCGGCACCCGGATCAGATGGGGCTACCATCCCTGCCGGGAGCAGTACTACGTGCGCAAGGGCAAGGTGAAGCTCTCGCTCTTCGGGGAGGAAAGGATCGCCGGAAAGAGCTGCATCATCAACGTCCCCATGCTGGCCCCCTTCAGTCTGGAGGCGCTGGAGGACGCGGAGGTATACGACGTGGGCGGGCAGACGGAATGGTTCAACTTCCTGCTGGACTATACTTCTCTGAAAACCTACAGTCCCGAGCGGCTTGCGGAAGCCCTGCCCGCCCTGAAGGAACGGGACGGCGTTGCCATCGAGGGCATCGAAACCTGAAGGTAAAACCATTACGATAAATTTTGGAGGTGTACCATGACAAAGCAGGAGATCATCGACCTTTGCGGCAAAACGGCGAAGGAGGCCCAGATCCGGGACGATGTCTGCTCCCGCAGCACCCTGATCGGTCTCAAGGCGTATTTTGACATTCCGGAGGATGTGATCCGGGCGTCCAGCAACCTGTGCGGCGGCGCCGGTGCTTCCAGCGGCAGCTGCGGCACCTACACCTGCGGCCAGCTGGCCGTGGGACTGAAGTACAACCACACCGCCGAGGAAGAGCTGGAGAATCCGGCCCTCTTCGACGTGACCAGTCAGAAATTCATGGAGCTCCGGGACCGTTTTCTGAAGGAATTCGGCACCACGCTGTGCCCGGAGATCCACAAGCAGGTCTTCGGCCGGAGCTATATCTACACGAATCCCGAGGATGCCGAAGCCTACTTCAAGGTGACGGACCACCATATCCGCTGCGCCGAGACCGTGGAGCGGGCCACCCGCCTCATTGCCGCCATGCTCCTGGAGGATGAGGAGGAGAAGGCATGAAAAAGCTGCTCATCATCGGCGGCGTGGCCGGCGGCGCGGGCGCCGCGGCCAAGGCCCGGCGCACCAGCGAGGATTGGGAGATCATCATGTTCGAGCGGGGGAGCTACGTCTCCTTCGCCAACTGCGGTCTGCCCTACTATATCGGCAAGGTCATCGAGGACCGGGAGGAGCTGCTTCTCTTTACCCCAGAGCTGTTCAAGTCCCGCTTCAACGTGGACGTGCGGCTGAATACGGAGATCCTGGAGATCGACCGGGCTGGGAAAACCGTCACCGCCCAGGGGCCGGAGGGAAAGCCCTATACGGAGAGCTATGACAAGCTGGTGATCGCCACCGGCGGAAAACCCGTCACCCTGCCCGTACCCGGCGCCGATCTGGAGGGCGTGTTCCACGTCTTCACCGTGCCGGACGCGGACAACATCGCCTCCAGGCTGGAGGCGGGGACCAGAAGCGCGGTGGTCATCGGCGGCGGCTTCATCGGCCTGGAATCCGCCGAGAATCTGGCTGTCCGGGGCGTGGCCGTCACCCTGGTGGAAAAGCTTCCCCAGGTGATGAGCAACATGGATCCGGAGTTCTCCGAAGTGATCGTCAAGGAGCTGGAAAAGCTGGGTATCCGGGTCTGCACCGGCGTGGGCCTGAAGGCCATCGCCGGGGATACCGCCGTGAAGGCGGTGGAGCTGGATAACGGAGACCGGGTGGACTGCGACATGGTCGTCATGGCCGCCGGCGTCCGGGGCAGCGTGGAGCTGGCCCAGAAGGCCGGCCTCCGCATCGGGGAGACCGGCGGCGTCTGGGTGGACGCGGGCATGCGCACCAGCGATCCGGATATCTATGCCGCCGGGGACATTACGGAATCCGTTCACCTGGTGAGCGGGAAAAAGGTCCGCATCCCCCTGGCGGGCAGCGCCAACAAGCAGGGCCGGGTGGCCGGAGCCAACGCCGTGGGCGGAGAACTGCTGTTCCGGGGCGTGCTGGGCACCGCCATTCTCAAGGTCGGCGGTCTCACCGCCGCCCGCACCGGGCTGAATACCCGGGAGGCGGAGGCGCTGGGTCTGGATTTCCTCTCCGTCTATGTCCCCGGGAACTCCCACGCCACCTATTATCCGGACAGCAAGCCCATCATCATGAAATATACCGTCCAGCGGCAGACCGGAAAGCTCCTGGGCGCCCAGGCCATCGGCCGGGA
>CAMVBX010000033.1 GCA_947165825.1 uncultured Clostridia bacterium | reverse complement strand
CGAAGCCTCTGCTTCGGTTTGGAGAGGAGGAATGACCGAACACTCGCGAGTGATCACGGCCCTTACGCTAACCGTATCCCCCGTACCTCAAATCGAAGCGGATGCTTCAATTTTTGAAGAGGAGGAGCATACGCTTCTCCGGGAGCTCAGACAAGAGACGGGGGACGGGAGTTCTGAACGAAATAACCGGACCAGGTGACATATGCGGGGGGATCCAATGGGGGGCATTCGGCCCCCCTTGGCCGGGAGGAGGGGGTCGCGGGGGAACCTTTCGGAAGGTTCCCCCGCGCGGTTTTTCTTTCTCCGATTTATTTTTGACGGGCAAAAAGAAATCGGACCGCCGGAGGCAACCCCCATCAGAGGGGAAAGGAAGACCTCGTCGGCGAGGCGCCTCCGGGCAAGGAATAGTTACGGTCTGCCCACGGGGAAGTAGCCGATCACCGTTTCGCCGTCCTTGTCGTACAGGGGCAGCGAATAGAGGTAATCCCGCCCCTCGTCCAGAGCCTCCCGGCGCAGCTCCTCCATGGCCGCGTTGTATGCGAGCGCCTCCGCAGGGCTGCGGGGATGCTGCACGGGACCGCCGTTATACAGGTCAAAGGTCCGCACATATCCGTCGATTTCTTCCCCCTCCGGGGTAAAGCCCGCGGCCGCTTCCAGGTCAGGTTCCAGAGTGACCCCGTTGAGATCTTTGATCCCGCCATAGGTCTCCCCCCGTTCGTTCACGGGATAACCGTCCTCCTCCCCGCCTCTGCGGGCATACCCCGTCACCATGACCACGCAGTCCGTCACCCTGTCCCCGGCGGCGGCATAGACCCGTGTGGTACCCCAGCCGACAGCGGTGACCAGCCCCTCCGGGCTCACAGAAGCGATCTCCGGGTCATCGGAGGACCAGACGACCTCTGTGCCGCTGAGCTCCGGAGCAAGGTCTGGGGTCAGCAGATACTGCGTCCCGGCAAGCAGAGAGATAACGGAACGATCCAGGGTGATCCCGTTCCCCTCCCCGGTCCCCGCTGCGGGATCGGGAGGATACTTCTCTACCCGGACGGTACACTCCGCCGAATACTCTCCCACGGTGATCGTGACCTTCGTCGTCCCCGGGTTCACGGCGGTGATCACGCCCTTCTCATTGACCTCCGCCACATCCGGGTCCTCAGAGATCCAGGAGATCGGCTCGCCCTGCAGGGAGGAGGAAACCTCCACGATCTGGGGGTAGCTGTGCCCTTCTATCATGGCCAGGTTCTCAATGGGCATCCAGACCGCCGTTTCGCTCTCCTCCACCCACCGCAGCTGTCCCTGGGCAAGCACATCGTATCTGCTCTGCTCCGGTTCGGGGGCGACTCCATGTACCCGGACGGTACACTCCGCTGTGTATCCCCCTGCAGAAGCGATGATTTTCGTCACGCCCTGGTTCACGGCGGTAACGCGGCCGTCCTGGCTCACCGTGGCTACCGCCGGGTCCCCGGAGATCCAGGTGATCCGCTCCCCGGCCAGAGAGGGGTCCACCCCGGCCAGCGGCGAGACGCTTTCCCCGACCCGCAGGGTGACGTCATACCACTGCAGGGAGATGGCTCTGCCCACGACCTCCCTGGACTTGGTCTCGTACAGCACCGCCGCCGCGGCGGTGTAGGCATCCCCGTACTTCTCCCGCATCTCCGGAGTATCATACTCCGCCAATTCCCGGGCAGAGGTCAGACAGGCAATGACTGCGCCATCCACGTCTTCCACGTCTCCCTCCGGTCCCAGATGGAAGAACAGCAGATAGGGCTGGCCGTTCTCCCCCCATTCCGTGATCCAGGTCTGCCCGTCCATGAATTCCGCCCGCATCCCCTCCGTGAGTACGATATGCTCCTGATCCTCCGGCAGGAGGCGGTATTCCAGCAGATACAGCGCGCGTCTTTCCCCGCCATCGTCGGTCCCGTTCCACACCGGTGTGACGCCGGTGATCCGGGCGGAGACGATGGGATTGGCGCTGGCTTTCCACGTCCCGTCCCCTTGGGGTACGCCGTCGTTCCAGGCTTTGATGAGCCCCAGCACCTGGAGCTTCGTCATCTCCCGGATCCCTTCGGGCACATCCCGGGGCTCAAAGGAGATCCTGACCTCCCGGCGGGGCGGCGTCCCGGCGGGCTCCGGGGAACCGGAAGCATAGCCCGACACCCGCACGGTGCACTGGGCCCTGGTCATGCCCACCCAGACCTCGATCTTCGTCGTCCCGTGATCCACTGCGGTGACCAGGCCGTCCTTGCTCACCGTGGCCACGTTCGGATCCTTGGAGAACCAGGAGACCGTCGCATTGCGCAGCGCGGGCGGGATCTCCACGGTCATCTGGAAGCTGTCCCCCGGGTATGCCAGGGTGAAGTCCTCCCGGTTCAGCCGGACGGACGGAGCGTTTTCCCCCGCCAGGTAAGCCGCATAGAGCTCCGCCGCCGCGGCGGTATACCTGTCCCCATACTTCTCCAGCATCTCCGGTGTGCCGTAAATCTCCTCCAGCTCCCGGGTATGGGTGACGCCCGCCAGGGACCAGACGACCTCCCCTTCCCCGTTCAGCTCCGGGTCCCCGTCCATATCCGTCCAGCGGAGCAGGAGATAGGGCTGGCCGTCTGCGCTCCATTCCGTGATCCAGGTCTCCCCGTCGAGCACCTCCGTCCGCATCCCCTCCGGGAGGCGGATCTGCTCCTGATCCTCCGGCAGGAGCCGGTATTCCAGGCGGTACAGCTCCTGTCCCTCCGTGAGGCCCTGAGTCCCCGCCCCCATGGGGGTGAGACCGGTGAGGCGGATCTTCACGATCCGGTTCACGTCCGCCGCATATTCCCCGCTCCAGGGAAGATACCCGTCGTTCCAGTCGCTCACCAGCCCGGCCACGTAGCTCAGTGCGGTGCTCGCCTTCTCACCGGGCCAATCCGGCACTTCGACTTCCATGACGAACCCCTGTTCCCGGGGGATATCCCGCACCGGATTCCCCTTCAGCGCAGCCCAGGTCCCGTCCTCGCTTTGGGAAAAGGCAACAGCCAGCACTTCCTCCGCATTTTCCGCCGGGAAATAGACCTCCGCTTCCTGCGTTTTCATGTGCAGGACCTGATAATTCTCCCTGGTGATGGAGAGAGCGTTCGCCTTGGCGTATTCCTCCGCGTAGGGCCAGGCCGTTTCCGCAAACCATTCGTCGTTGTACTCCACGGGCTTCTTCGCTCCCGTGAAGGTGCAGGCCGCACCCAGGGCGGCGATGAGGGCTGCAGCCACGAGGGCCAGCAGGGCCGTTTTCGGCTTCTTTGCGATGAGCCGGATGCGCTCCCTGAGCCCCCGCTTGCTTCCGGTCATGGTGGTGGCGGCCCGGAACAGGGCCGGGCGGCTGGCGCAGGTCATGCGCAGGAGGGTGCAGCCGTATGCGCTGCGCTCCCCCTCCCCCAGGCGCCGGAGGGTCCCCTCGTCGCAGGCCAACTCCCCGTCCCGCCGGGAGAGGATGGCCGCCCACCACACCAGGGGATCGAACCAGTGGAGGGCCAGGGCCAGGCTCCGGAGCAGGGACCAGACCAGGTCCCCGTGGCGGAAGTGGGTGAGCTCATGGGCCAGGATATGGCTCAGGGCCGGATCCTCCGCCGCCTCGGGCGGGAGATACACCGCCGGACGAAACAGGCCGAAGAGGCAGGGGGTCTCCGCCGCAGCCGTCTCATACACAGGCAAGGGGAAGTCCGCCGCCCCGGCGAACCGCTCCCGGCTGCGCCGGAGAAGCCCGGCGAAGCGGAGATTCACCCCGGCGAACCACAGAAGGCAGGCTGCCGCCCCCGCAAGCCACAGGATCCGCAGGATCTGTCCCGCATCCGGCGGGTTTTTTTCCGGCTCCGCTGCCGGAAGCTCCGTTTTCGGCTCAAGGAGCGTCGGCTGCGCCTCCGTCCGGGGCGGGGAGACAAGGCCTCCGGAGCCGGCGGGATACGGGTCCGCCTCCGGCAGCGGGCTGACCGCCGCATCGGGACGGGAAAAGGCCGCAGGCGCGGGGGCCAAGGCCGACCGTTCCTCCGGCAGGGCGTTCATGACGCTGAACCTGCTGCTGCCGAAGCTCACGGGCAGGAGCAGCCGCAGGAGCACCAGGCCCCAAAGGGCATACTGCAGCCGCAGACCGATCCTCCCCCGGAGCAGATACCGGAGGCCGATGACCAGGGCGCACAGAACCGCAGAAGACACGATCCATTCAAGCATGACCGTCCTCCTCTGCCTTCTTCAGGATGGCGTACAGTTCATCCAGCTCCTCCCGGGAAAGAGTCTGCTTTTTTGTCAGGGTGCTGACCATCAGGCTCAGGCTGCCCCGGTAAGCCCGGGTCAGGAGATCCTCCGTCTCCCGCAGGGCGGCTTCCTCCCGGCTCACCCGGGGAACGAAGGTCTTCACCCGCCCGTCGTTCTCCGTTCCCACGGCTCCCTTGGTTTCCAGGCGGCTCAGGAGGGTGAGGGTGGTGGAGCGGCTCCAGCCGCATTTCTTCCCCAGTTCCTCCGTCAGCTCCCGACCGGTACGGGGCGCGCGGCTCCAGAGACACTCCATGACGCTCCACTCCGCGTCCGTCAGGCTGATGCTCTTCTCCATAGCGATCTCTCCCTTTGTCTACGTTTGTAAACTCACTATAGCCGATTTGTCTACGTTTGTCAACACCAAAAAGAAGAAAAAGCCCGCAACCCGCCGCAGCGGATCCCGGGCCGAAAGGCAAAGCTTTATTCGATTTCGATGCTTCCCCCGGTTTCCAGGTCGCAGCCGTCCAGGAGCAGGAGCTTCTCCGCCATGAGGCGGGCAAAGCCGCTGACGATGGCGGTGGAGGCGATCAGATCCTCCGTATTCTTCACGGCGTCCTCCCCGGCATCGGGATGCTTCAGGATGCCCGCCGCCGCCGCCCGGACCTGCTGCACGAAGAACCGGGCGCTTTCCCGGTGCCGCTGGACGTAGGCTTCGTATACGGGCCGGACCTCCGCCTCCCCGTTTCCCGTGGGCAGGAGCTTCTGGAGCATGGCGATGCTCAGGCTCTGTTTCAGGGTGCAGATCATCACCAGATAGGCGATATGCTCACGGAAGTATTTTTTCTTGTCCGGGCTGGGCATGATCCCCTTACGGACGTAATTATTGATGGCGGCGGCGGTGACCACCTGCTCATCCTTCAGCTCCGGAGGCATATAGTCCAGATAGCCCATCAGCAGCATCACCACCTGGTCCATATACAGGCCGATATTGGGGATCTCCTCCCAGTCCGGCAGACGGAAGCGGAGCAGGTATTTTTCCCAGCGCCGCAGTTTGCCCGCAATCAGGTCCTCGTCGTATGCCAAATGTACGCGCCTTCTTTCCTCCCGGCAAGCGCCGGAGATGTTTATTTGCATACAGTATATCACCGTCTGCTCCGGAAAGCAAAGAAAAACTCCTTTGCTTTTGCTTGACAGCGTCATTTGCATGTGTTAATCTGGCTCTGCACACAAGATTATGTTGTTATCTTCACGCTGTCTGAACAGACGGGTTTCTTCTTTACATCTCCTCTCTCCTTACCCCAGTGCACCGAGGCCGCGGGGCGTATGCTCTGCGGCTTCGGTGCGTTTTTTTTCGAGGAATGAAAAAAGTCCGTAAAACCTCTTTACTGTTCTGTCGAATCATTGTATTATAGTTAAACTTCAAAAGGGAAGAAAAGGGGTAAAAGAATGAAAGAACGGGAAAGACTGGGCAGCCGTCTGGGGTTCATCCTGCTCAGCGCAGGCTGTGCCATTGGCTGCGGCAACGTATGGAAATTCCCCTGGATGACCGGGGAATACGGCGGAGGCGGCTTCGTGCTGGTGTATATCCTCTGCCTCATCCTTCTGGGCCTGCCCTGCATGGTGATGGAGTTCGCCATCGGCCGCGCCTCACAGGCCAGCCCGGTGGGGATGTACCGCAAGCTGGAGAAGCCCGGCCAGAAATGGCATATTCACGGCTATTTCTGTCTTCTGGGCAACGTGGCACTCATGGCCTTTTATACCGTTGTCACCGGCTGGATGATCTATTATTTCGTGAAGTTCCTCTCCGGCCAGACCGGGGATCTGAGCTTTGTGGCCGGGGAGAATAATCCGTTTGTCAACATGATCACCAATCCCGGCGTGAACGTGGGCTATCTGGTGGTGGCGGTGGTCCTGGGCTTCGGCGTTCTGTGCTTCAATATTCAGAAAGGCCTGGAGCGGGTCACCAAGTACCTGATGGCCGCCCTGTTCCTTCTGATGGTGGTCCTTGCGGTCCACAGCGCCACCATGAAAGGCGCCTCCGCCGGTCTCGGCTTCTACCTGATCCCGGATTTCACCAAAATCAACGGCAAAGTCATCGTAGGCGCCATGAACCAGGCCTTCTTCACCCTCAGCATCGGCATTGGCAGCATGGCCATCTTCGGCAGCTATATCGGGCGGGAACGCTCCCTCCTGGGGGAGAGCGTGAACGTCATCGTTCTGGATACCTTTGTGGCCATCATCGCGGGCTTCATCATGTTCCCCGCCTGCTTCACCTACAATATCCCCCTGGACGCCGGTCCCAGTCTGCTGTTCAACACCATGTCCACCGTGTTCAACAACATGCCCGGGGGCCGCATCTGGGGCACGCTGTTCTTCCTCTTTATGGTCTTCGCCGCCTTTTCCACGGAGCTGGCCGTATTCGAGAACATTCTGGCCTGCTTCCGGGAGCTCACGGGCTGGAGCCGCCCCAAGGGCTGCGTGGCCTGCGGCATCATCATCCTGCTGCTGGCCCTCACCACCGCTCTGGGCTACAGCGTTTTCCATTTTCAGCCCTTTGCGGAGGGCTCCGCCTGGCTGGATTTCTGGGATTTCATCGTCAGCACCAATCTTCTGCCCATCGGCGCGCTGATCTTCTCCCTCTTCTGCTGCTATAAATTCGGCTGGGGCTGGGATAAGCTCATCGAGGAGGCCAATGCCGGCAAAGGCATGAAGATCAAAGCCTGGATGAAGCCTGTTTTCAAGTACTTCGTTCCCCTCTGCGTGGTGGTCCTGTACATCTACGGTCTGGCCACCTTCCAGTGGAAATGATTCCCCGGAACACAGTCCGGAAACTTGCGGAATGACGCAAGGCGCATCCATCAACGATCAGCGGCGGGTCCCCTTTTGGGTCCCGCCGCTGTTTCTGTTTCGGTTTCTGGTTCTGGTCTGGAATGTTGCGTCCCGGGACGTCTTTACCTGGACAGATACCGGTACAGCATGATGGCCAGCTCCTGCCGGGTGGCTCCGTCCAGGGGACGGAAGGCGCCCTTCCCGTCTCCCTGCACCACGCCCAGGCCCTTGGCGATGGCCACGTAGCCCAGGTCGGCGGCGGGAATAGCCTCGTCATCCGCAAAGCCGCAGCGGAATATGCCCCGCATCTCGGCAGCCTCCGCGAGACCGCTGAGGCCCACGAAGCAGCGGCAGAGCTCGCTGCGGGTAACGGTGCGTTCGGGAGCCTGATCCGTCGTAGCGATGAAGCCCCGGGCCTTGGCCTCCCGGTAGATGGGCTTCAGGGTCTCCGCATCGGCCTGGGTATAATCGGGATAATTCAGCTGCCAGCCGGTGGCGGAGAGCATAAAGAGGATCATATCCAGCTCCGTAACGGCTGCCTTGGGTCTGAACTCTTTCACCCCCAGGAAGCCCACCCCGTAGGCGGCCAGCTTTTCGATCTCCTTCCGGGCAAAGCTGCCGGAAAGGTCCGTATAGGCGATGATCTGCTCCTCGCCTCCGGTCTGCCGGTCCGGCTCGCCGGTAACGGCGTCCACCCGGCTGACCCAGCCGTCGCCGCTGTCGGGCAGATAGGCCAGCACGCGCCGACGGGGACTCTGCCAATCCTGGGTGTCCTCCTGCAGGAGCACATAGGTCAGATGGGCGGTGTAGCAGCCGAGGAAGGCATCCTGGGCGGCGGTCTCCCCCACCACCGGTCCGGAGGGTCCGAAGGTCAGCTCCTCGTCCCAGGAGGCGCTGAAGGAATCCACGCAGCCCGTGGCGGCATTGACGCTCAGGCTGATGGTGTTCATGGGGCAGGCGTATCCGGCTTCCATCCGGACGTAGGTATAGGAATCCACCGCAACGCTCCAGTCGGAGCGGGAGGAATTCTTCAGCTCGCACAGGGGCAGATAGTCGGGATACTTCCGCTGCAGGAATTCCAGCGCTCCGGCGGGGATCTCCCCGGGGGCGGTATCCTTGCTCTCCTTCCAGCCGAAGCCGTTGTAGCTGGTATACAGGCTCTGCACCTCGCCGGTGCGGGCGTCGGCGGTGATCGTCTTCCGCACCGTGGGCACGTATCCGTCCTCCGTCAGACGGTCATAGTCCTCCTGGGTAAGGCCGAACTCCGGCCCGGTGAGGGTCTTGCTCAGCCGGAAAACGGCGATCACCGTATCGTCCGCCGTCTCCCCCTCTCCCAGGGAAGCGGGGTCCACGCTGGGCTGGGCAGCCAGATAGCTGACGGTGCCCAGTACATAGTCTGCCGTGATGCCGAAGGCGCTCTCCCGCATGGCGGCGGCCATCAGGGCCTCCCCATCCAGCACGTCCTTGTATTTCTCAGCCCCGGCCAGCTCCTGGGGGGTGAGACTCGTGTCCAGGGCGGCGGGAGCCTCCTCCGCTTCATTGGCTGCGCTTTTCATGCCGTCAAAGGTCCGGTAGCCATCCTGCCGGAACTGGAGCTCCCCGGTCTGAGCGTCCACCATGGCGCCCCAGCGGAGGGAAATCTCATACATCAGGCGGGCCTCGTGCTTTTCATAATCCGTATACACCCACTGCAGGTTCGTCTCCAGGGCATCCCGGAATTTGCCCAGGGCTTCCCCGGCGCCGATGGCCGGAGTGGGAGAGGGCACGTCCCCGGTGACGAAAACCTCCGCGTCATCCCGGCGGAAGGAGAGCAGCAGTCCGTCCGCGGTGCGGAAACTCAGGCTCACGCCGATCTCTGTATCCACCCCGTTCAGGGTGAGGCGGCCGCTGAGGGAGTAGCGGGAGGCGGGACGCAGGCTGTCCTGCCTCTTTTCCGGCACAAACGCCTCGTTCCCGTCCAGCACCTTGGGCAAAAAGCTTTCCGCCGCCGCTGCCGCAGTATCCCAGGTGTAGTCCGGGAAATGAAGCCGGTCGGAATAACGGTATTCCTCGTCGGCAAACCAGCGCTCATAGGAAAAGATCTTGCCGGCATCGTTGCAGGTGACCCAGAGGCTCTCTCCCTCCTTCGTCCAGGTGAGCTGCCACCAGGTCTGCTGCCCGCGGACGTAGCTGTCCCCGTTGAACTCGGTATAGTCGTCGGCGATCCCCAGGGTCTTCTTCACCTTCAGGGTGACCGCCTTGAGCTGCTCATCCGCCGGTTCGGACGCCGCGGCGGCGGGCAGCGCCAGACCCAGGCACAGGACCAGGGCCAACAGCAGGCATAGCGTTTTCTTCATGGCAATAGCTCCTTTCGGTATGGGTAATTCTTTCCTTTACTTTTTTGACGCATTTTGCCCGGGAAGGTTCCAAAGGTCTCCATGGAACCTTTCTTTTTTCCTATACTCTTGCATCATATTTGCAATCCATATCATGCAAAGAAAAAGAGGAGATGAACCTATGTCCGGCACATCCACCAACGTCTGTATTCGCATTGACACCGAATTGAAAGCCCAGGCGGAAGCCCTGTTCAGTGAGCTGGGGATGAATCTGACCACCGCCTTCAATATCTTTCTCCGCCAGGCGGTGCGGGAAAACGGGATCCCCTTTGCCATCAAGCTGGGCCGGCCGAACCGGGAAACAGCCGCGGCCATCCGGGACGCGGCGAGCATCGCCCGGGATCCGGAGGTGGCGGAGCTGGCGGATCAGGTCTACCGGGTGAGGGACGGGGTCCTGACGGCGGCATAATCCGAAATCGCAAAAAATCGCCAAATACGGCGGCGGGGAAGAAAAGCTTCCCCGCCGCTGATCGTATGCAAAGCCCGTCGGGAGTCCGGCGAAGCGGGTCCCGGCCGAAGGGAATTTACGGCACCATCCCCGTGGCGCCCTCCAGGCCGTTCCGGGCCATCTGGGAGGTGCCGCCGGCCTGGAGATCGGGCTCCAGCTCGAAAACGTGCTCCACGTAGGTATAGTCCGAATAGCCCATGCGGGCCAGGGGCTGGATCTTCATCATATCGATCTTCCCATCCTCGCCGATCACCTCGTCCGCGATATGGACTCCCACCACCTTGCCGATGATGATGTCCACGGTGCCGGATTTGCTGTCCCCGGGAAGGACAATGGTTTGGACGTACTTGCACTCCAGGTTGATGGGAGAATCCGCCACCCGGCAGGGCTTCACCAACTCGCACTTTGCCTTCTTCAGGCCGGCCTTCTCAAACTCATCCACCTCCGGCGGGAAGGGGGCGGCGGTGATATTCATGGCGTTTCTCAGGGCATAGGGCACGATGTTGTACACGAATTCCCCCGTTGCCTCGATATTCACGGCGGTATCCTTCCGTTTCCCCGTGGGACCCCGGTTGATGGACACCAGCACGTAGGGAGGATCGAAGGTCAGATTGGTGAACTGGCTGTAGGGGGCCAGGTTGTCCACCCCCTCAGGGCTGACGGTGCTGAGCCAGCCGATGACCCTGGGCACGGCGCAGGACTTGAAGGGGGGCCGGGCCAGGCCATGGTCGTTTTTCGCGGTTTCGTAGAACATAGCAATACCTCCAGCTTTTGTATTCTCCTGCGTCTATCCTAACTCCCCGTCCCCGCTCCGTCAAGGGAGGACTTGAAAGCCGTCATGCCGCGGAGTATAATGCCCTTACAACGATATGGGGAGGACGCTTCCATGAGGATCATCACCCTTTGCCGGGAATACGGCGCAGGCGGACATTCCGTGGGCCAGCGGGTAGCCGCCGAACTGGACATCGAATTCTACGATAAGGACATCATCCGGGGCAGCGCGGAGGAGCTGGGCATCGACCCCGCTCAGCTGGAAGCGGAAGAGGAGGCCATCACCAGGAAGGACGCCATCCTCCGGCATATCACCCCCATCTCCTATGACCAGAAGGACGCCATGTACGGGGCGGAGAGCAGCGTTATCCTGAAGCTGGCGGCGAAGGGTCCCTGTCTGATCCTGGGCCGCTGCGCGGATGCGGTGCTCCGGGCCGCCGGGGTACCCAGTCTGGATGTTTTCCTCTTCGCGGACGAGGAGCATCGGGCCGCCCGGGTTGGGGAGCTCATCGGGACCAGGGACGAGGCGGTGATCCGCCGGGCCATGAAAAAGACGGATCAGGCCCGCCATGCCTATTACCACCATTACACCGGAAAGACCTGGGGGGACCTGCGGAATTTCCACCTCTCCCTGGACAGCGGCGTGCTGGGGTATGACACCTGCGTGAAGCTCATCGTGGAGGCGGCAAAGGCCGCGGAATAAGAGAAAACAAACGGCCGGGAAGGGGCACGACCCCTTCCCGGCTTTCCGTTTCTTCGGGTTACTTCTTCAGTCCCAGGATCTCCCGGGCTTCGTCGCTGGTGGCGACCTCGTTGCCGTACTCCCGGATGACCCGGGCGGCCCGCTCAACGAACTGACGGTTGGAGTCCGCCAGCTTGCCCTTGGCGTAGAGAACGTTGTCCTCCATGCCCACGCGGATATGTCCCCCCAGGGCCACGGCGCCGTAGAGCATTTCCATGGCGCTCCGGCCGACGCCGAAGGTGCTCCAGGTGGAGCCGGGGCAGAGGCTCTCCATGGTTTCCTTCATGAAGATCAGATTCTTCATGCTGCCGGGAATGCCGTTGGCGCAGCCCATGCAGAACTGGAAATGGAGAGGCGCCTTCAGGACGCCCTTTTTCAGGTAATAGGCGGCGTTGGCGATCATGCCCGGATCGAAGGCCTCGATCTCCGGCTTCACGCCCCACTCCTGCATATGCAGGCCCAGTTCCTCCAGGAAGGCGGGGGAGTTGATGAACAGGGCGTTGTTCATCCAGTTCATGCTGCCGCAGTCATAGGAGGCCATTTCGGGGCGCAGCAGCTTCAGATGGAGCTGCCGGGTCTCGTCCGTGGCGTTCAGGTCCCCGGAGGTGGTCATGTTCAGCACCACGTTGCAGTCCGGGTGGTTTTTCCGCAGGTGCTCCACGGTCTCGGCGAACTTATCCTTGCTCATGGTGCCGTTGCCCGCGTCGTCCCGCATATGCAGGTGGGCGATGGCGGCTCCGGCCTGCCAGCAGTCGTAAACGTCTTCCGCGATCTCCGCCGGGGTCATGGGCACGTTGGGGTTGTTCTCCTTCTTGGGCCATGCGCCGGTGGTGGCGACGGTGATGATGGTTTTCGCCATTGTCCCTTACCCTCCGTTTACTTTTTCCGGGCGAAGAGCTTCTGCATATACTCCAGGCCGCTGTCCCCATTGCCCTCGGGGAAGCCGTAGCCGGTGCCGCCGTAGGCATAGGTGCGCTCGGGCACGGTGGGGTCGATATCCTTCTCGTCCACTTCCGCGGCTACGCGGGCCATGGAGCCGTCCCCCAGGTACCAGCGCAGGGGGAAGCAGTTGAAGCGGAACCAGCGGCCGGGGATGATCTTGTCCAGATCGCCGCCCAGGTTCTCCACGCCCACGATGCCGTGGCCCAGCATTTCCTTGTGGCAGGGCTCCCAGGTGCCCCAGACGCCGATGTCCTCCAGGTCGCCGGCGTAGTCATGGTAGGCCTTTTCGCCATAGAGCTTGATATAGGTGAACTTGTCGAACTTGGCGTAGGCTTCCTCGCCGAAGAGCTCAATGTATTCCTCGGTGATGGGCTTGCCGGTGGCGCCCAGGAGGTTCATGCGGGTCATGCCGTTGTTGCCCATGGCGGTGTGCAGGGGATGATCCAGAGCCTGGGAGTCCATGGCCACGCACTTCACCTTGTTCTTCACGAACCAGCGGCCGGCCTCGATGCCGGTGCCGGCGGCATAGTGGTAGTACGCCTTGCTGTCGTCGAACAGCCGATGCATGCCGGTGTTCAGGCAGATGATCTTGCCCTTCAGCTTCTTCTGGTCGATGCCGTACTTGGCGCAGGCTTCGTCCAGGTGCTTGTCGGTGATGAGGCCCCAGGGTTCGATGTCGATCTTCAGCACCACGGCCTGGCCGGTGTAGGCGTCGATGGGCATTTCATGGGTGTACCGGGCGCGGCGGCCGTCAAACTCGTACTCCATCACGTGACGGGGGGCGTCGCAGTGGGTGCCGGTGTGCATGGTGCACATGATGCTCTGGGTGAGCACGCCGCCCTTGGCCATGGTGTGCTGGTTGTTGATCACGGGCTTGTCGAAATACGGCCAGCGGGGGATCTCCGCGCTGAAGGGGTGGGTCAGGTCAATCCACAAGGTCTTCGCCATTTTCATTTCCTCCCAATTTGATTTCACGGTTTATTTGTTATACAGCATTTTGATCAGGTATTCATTCAGGCCGGAGTTCGCCGCCTGCACATCCTCCGGGGTCCATTTCCGGAAGCCTTCCCCGGTCTTGAAGCCCTGCTTTCCCTCCGCCCGGAGCTGCTCCAGGAGCGGGGAGGGCCGATGGGAATCCTCCAGGTACTGCAGGATATAGTCATGGATGCTCCAGGTCAGGTCCATGCCCACCATGTCCGCATTCTCCAGGGGACCCAGCTGGGGCAGGCGAAGGCCGAAGCTGTACTTCACGGCCTTGTCCACCGTCTCGGCGTCCGCGATGCCGTTCTCCACGATGCTGATGGCCTCCCGCCACAGCGCGTGCTGCATCCGGTTGGCGATGAAGCCGGGCACGTCCTTTTTGCAGAGCACCGGCTCCTTCCCCACCCCCGCCAGGACCTCCATGACGGTCTGGGCGGTCTCGTCGCTGGTGGCGTCGGACTTCACCACCTCCACCAGGGGGATCAGATGGCCGGGATTCCAGAAATGGGTTCCCGCAAAGCGTTCCCGGTGCTTCAGATCCCGGCTGATGAGGCTGGGACTCATGACGGAGGAGTTGGTGCAGAAGATGGTATCCGCCCGGCAGCGCTCCTCCAGCATGGCGAAGGTCTTCCGCTTCACTTCCATATCCTCGAACACGGCCTCGATCACCAGGTCCGCCTCGCTGAGCAGCGGGCTGGCGGGATCCGTGGTGAAGGAGACGCGGCTCAGCCGTTCCTCCAGCTCAGCGGGATCCAGGACGCCCTTCGCCACCAGCTCCGCCGTGTTCTGCCGGATGCCCGCGGCCACGTCCACGTCCTTCATATCGTATACCCCCACCTGATAGGCGGGATTCTTGGTAAACACAAAAGCGATATTCTTCCCCATCATGCCGCCGCCGGCGATGAGGATCCGCTTGATCTCCCCGGGCTGCATCCTGACCCCTCCCGATCAGACCACCAGGTAGCCGCCGGAGCAGTCGCAGTTGGCGCCGGTGATGTAATCCGAAGCGGCGGAGGACAGGAACAGGGCATAACCCACAAAATCGCTGGGCTCCGCCAGACGGCCCACGGGCTCCCGGTTCAGGAAGTTCTTGTATACCGCGGACTCGGGGTCGAACATCCATTCCGTCAGGTCGCTGCGGAAGACCGTGGGGCAGATGGAGTTCACGTTGATCTTATACTTGGCGGTGAGGTCGGCGGCCAGGCAGTTGACCATCAGGTCCGCGCCGCCCTTGCTGGTGCAGTAGCCGGTGTAGCCCGCCATGCCCCGCTTGCTGCGCTGGGAGGTGACCACCACCATCTTGCCGCCCTTGCCCTGGGCAACCATCTGCTCCGCCACGAATTTGGTGACGATATACACGCTGCGGCAGTCCGCATCCATGATGTACTGCCATTCGTCCACGCTCTGGTCCAGCACGCTTGCCGGCTTATTGAAGCCGTGGCACACCGCCAGGATGTTCACCTCGCCGTACTTGGCCACGCAGGCCTGGATGCAGGCCTTCACATCCTCTTCCTTGGCGGGATCCGCCACGAAGTAGGCGCAGTCGATCCCCTCGGCCTTGAATTCGGTCTCCAGGGCCTGGAGCTTCTTCTCATTCCGGCCGGTCATGAAAACCTTCGCGCCGGCATAGCCGTAGGCCTTGGAAAGCACGCAGCCCAGCGCGCCGGTGGCGCCGGTGACCAGGGCGACCTTCCCCTCCACGGAAAACATCTTCTCCACAAAGCTTTTTTCCACCGCTACCATGATGATCTCCTCCTTATAACAATTCACGTTGCTTGTTCTTTAACTATATAATAAAGTTTTTCCGCTTGCAATTCTTACTTCCTCGTAAGGGGGTTACTTTTCGGTTATGCCTTTCTTTTTTTCTTATCCTCATGTATAATCTAGATGTTAATAGAGTCTTAATGGTATGCATATGTTTGTCACGTTGGAGAAAGGAGTCTCCCCATGGCGAGAGAGGATTTTTCCCTGCCCACCAATCCCTACCATTACGCGCTGCATTGCCTGGGCGGCAAATGGAAGATGACCATCCTGCATGAGATCTATACCAACGGCTCTATCCATTTCAACCAGACCCTGAAGGTCATCCCCCTGTCGGAGAAGGTGCTGAGCCAGCAGCTCAAGGAGCTGATTGCGGACGGTCTGGTAAAGCGCAGCGTGGAAAGCGAGACCTTCCCCCCTTCCACCATTTATGAGCTGACGCCGGAGGCCAGGCAGCTCATCCCCGCTCTGGATATCCTGTATATCTGGAGCATCCGGCAGATGGACGCCAAGCAGATCCCCATCGACGCGGATGCCTTCGTGGTGCACAAAACGGAGAATTACGTGAAGGCGCTGGGGGATATCATGGAGGCCAACGGCTATTACGACGGCCTGGAGCGCAGCCCCAAGCGGTGATCCGCCGGGGCGGATAATACAGTCGGCAATAATCTGATATATTCATTTTCAAGGAGGGAACAGCGCTATGATCAACACAAAGCACCGGATCGAATTCGATCCGGAAAAGTGCGTTGGCTGTCAGCAGTGCTACAAATCCTGCTTCGTGGACGTGATCCGCTGGGACGCGGAGGCCAAGAAGCCCGTCTTCAAGTACGTGGAGGACTGCGAGCACTGCTTCTACTGCCAGAGCGTATGCCGGAAGGACGCCATCCGGGTAATTCCGGATTACGCCAGCGAGCATCTGCTCCAGCACTTTGACGCTTACAGGTGAGGTGAACGAGATGAGCGAATGGAACAAACTGAGCTGTGATGTTCTGATCATCGGCGGCGGTATCGGCGGTCTGTCCTGCGCCACCGCCATCAAGGAGCACAATCCCGAAGCCGACGTGCTGGTGGTGGAGAAAAACTTCGCCGGTTTCGCCGGCAAGGCCAACCGGGGCGGCGGCGTGCTCCAATACTTCGATCTGGATAAGATCGACCCCAAGGAATTTGTGGCCTTCCATGATTTTTATTTTCCGCGCCTATAAGGCTCCATGTGCCTGACGATATATACACGCTTTTATCGTCTATCGGGCAGGCGGCAACCGCGGACGCGGTATCGTGGCTCGGTGCGTGGATAACCTGAGCTGAAAATCCCACTTGATTTTCTATTTCAGGTGAAAAGCTGCCGAGCAGTGTTGCTGGTTTTGAAAGGGGTAAAAAGAGTTCTTTTTTATACCCTAAAAGCTCAATCAGCTCATAATCCCAATCGTTTGTATTTGCATTAACAAGCGAGCCGGTAGTAGCGTTTGTATATTCGTTTGCCATAATACCTGTAAGGCAGTATGACAAATAATCAGGTATCATCATAAAGTATTTGGCGTTTTGGAGCCTGCCGGTGAGCTTATCCGCGTAAAGCTGATAAATTGTATTGAAGTTTATTGACTGAATACCCGTTCTCGAAAACAAGTCTTTTCTTGATATTATCTCATCGACTTTTTCGGGTATGCCGTCGGTCCTTGAATCACGGTAAGCGAAAGTGGGCTCTATTACCTTTTTATCCTTATCCAAAAGCACATAGTCAACGCCCCAGGTATCAATGGCTACAAAATCGGGCTTTTTGCCGAGTTTGCCGCATTCTTTAATACCTGCGATTACATTTTGTTTAAGTGCTTCTATGTTCCAGGTAAGGCTGCCGTTTTTATTTTCTATCCCGTTTTCAAAGCGGTAAACCTCTT
>CAMVBX010000032.1 GCA_947165825.1 uncultured Clostridia bacterium | reverse complement strand
TACGTCCCAGTGGTTCAAAGCGAGGCCCCGAAGGGAATCCTGGAACCGCACCGCCTGGATCTGATCCTTGAAGGCGGCGCTGGGCAGGAGAGCGGAGGGGCGAAGAACATAGGAGTTTCCCCGGTCTCCGGAGCCGGGAGAGGAGACGGGAGCGGAGACCGGCCCGGCGGGGGAGCCGGGTTCCGGAACGGATGCCTCCTGCGGCTCAGACGGGGTCAGGGCGACGCCCAAGAGCGCGGCAAGCCTGCGCACCCCTTCGGCAGCATCCTCCGCCTCCGCGCAGCTGCGCAGATCCTCCCAGGACTGACCGGCAAAGACGGTCCGGCCGAAGCGGATATACAGGGCTTCCCGCTCCGCCTCAGCGGCCCGGGCGCGGGCTTCCTCTCCCCGCACCCCCCGGGAGGAGGTCCCGGCGGCGGAGAAGAAGGTGGGGTAGAGCTCGGGATCGGCGGAGGTGTCCCAGCCGCAGACCGGGCAGACCGGGTCCTGCGTCAGCTCCGTCCCGCAGAGGGGACAGCGGATGGTCGCCATGGCATTCATCTCCTATCTCTTGCTGCAGCCTGCCGACTGTCGGAGGCTCAACCGGCTCCGGGCCGTCGGCCCGCCATGCCGGGCACCCCGGTGAACATGCCCCAGGTCCGGCAGCTGCCGGTGATCACAAAACCGCGGGTATCCAATCCGGACAGATGGACGCAGCCCGCGAACATTTCGCTCATATCGATGACGTGACCCGTCTGAAACCGGCTCACGTCCAGGGTCCGGAGAGCGGCGCAGCCGGAAAACATCTTCTCCATATGGAGGACCCGGGCGGTGTTGAAGCCCGCCACGTTCAGGGAGCGGAGGGAGGCGCAGTCCTGGAACATGCCGCTCATGTCGATGACCTTTCCGGTTTGCAATCCGCCGACATTCAGCTCCGGCAGGGCGGAGCATTTGCCGAACATCCCGCGCATATCCGTGACCTGATCGGTGCGGAAGCCCTTTCCCAGGATCAGCTGCCGCAGCCCTTCGCAGCCGTAAAACATCAGGCTCATATCCTCGACCTTCCCGGTGTCGAAGCCGGTGAGATCCAGCTTCTCCAGGGCGGTGCAGTTTTTGAACATGCCGGCCATGCTTTTGCAGCGATCCGTATGGAAGCAGCCGCCGAAATCCAGGGACCGGAGGGAGGGAGAAGCGAACAGTCCGCCGCATTTTTCAGGGGCGCGGACGCCGCCCGGGCCGCAGACCGTAAGCGTCAGCCCGTCGGATTCCCTGCTGAGCCAGGCCATCACGGAGCCGTCCTGCCCCGGGGAGAAATCCCGGGCGTCCTTGGGCAGACCGGAGAGAGTATCCCGGAAACGGAGGGAGGTGATCCTGCCCCGCCGGTTCCAGCCGGGGGCTTTGCCCCCCAGGGCGGCCAGCAGGAGATCCCGATCAACTGTCGGGATTTCTCCGGTCTCCTGCGGAACCGGGGTCTGCCTGTCCGCAGGGGCACGGTCTGAACTGACCGGCTGAGGAGGCTTGCGCGCGGGAGACCGGGACGCGGGAGGCTGAAGCAGCTTTCTCGCCGCCTCCCCGGGATCCGCGGCGGCGGCGCATTCCCGCAGGGTTTGCAGGGGAAGCCGGGAAAACAGGGTTTCCCCCAGCTTCAGATAGATGGCCCTGCGTTCCGCCCTCTCTCCCCGCACCCCCCGGGAGGCGGTCCCGGCGGCGGAGAACAGGGTGGGGAAAAGCTCCGCATCGCCGGAGATATCCCAGCCGCAAGTGGGGCAGACGGACCCCCGGGTCAGCTCTGCCCCGCATAGGGGACAGCGGATCATCGCCATGATACTCATCTCCCGTTTCCGAAGCGTACTCCGCGGGCATCCCGATCCGGGGCCAGTACCCGGCGCAGATCGACCGCGGATTCCGGATGCGGAAGCCGGAAGGGAACGCTTGCTCTGCCCGCCGCCGCCCCCGGCAAAAATATATCGTTATTTTATCACCTTTGCTCCGTTTTTTCCACAGGAAAGCGGCACTTTTCCGGACCGTTCCCACGGGCCTTTTTCCCGCCGGGAGGGAGGGAAAAAACGGGCGGGCACAGGGGGGAAAAAGGCAAATTTTCTATTTCTTTGCCGAGTCACTTATGATACAATTATTCTGTATTTTATTGTCTGAGTCCACAGGACGGCAGCTGCCGCGTATCTGGGCAGACCGAGGGGAGAAGGAGTGTGCCAATGGAGCTTCGTGAACTGCGGGATAAGGGCTGGGAGAGCCTGACTCATTCGGGGGATACCTTGATCCGCCTGGAGCGGGAGACGACCCCGGAGGGGCGGACCCGGGTGAAGACCAAGACATCTGACGTCTTCAATTTCGTGCAGCGGCAGGAACTGATCCTGGAAGGTCAGCAGGTGATCCGGGCTGCCTGCAACTGCGGCAGCCGGGGGATCTGCAGCCACCTGGCCGCGGCAGCCGCCGCCCTGCTGGGAGAGCCTTTGCCGGAGCATGAGCCCTCCGCCGGAGCGGGATTCAGCCCCATCCGGAATGCCGCGGCGCCCATACCGGCGCCTGGGCCGAAGCCGGAGATCGCCTTCCCGGAACCGGCGCCCGTACCCGCGAAAAAGGCCGGTCCGGAGCCTGAACCGATCCCGGTCCCCGAACCGATCCCTGAACCGATCCCTGAACCGGAACCGGAGCCTGCGCCGGAAGCTCTGCCGCCCAGGAGCATGCGGATCTGCCTGGGCACCCGGGGGGAGAACGGGGAAGAGGTGATCTGGTCCCCCAACGATACGGAGCAGCTTTTCCACGTGAATACCGGCATCATCGGCACCATGGGCACCGGCAAGACCCAGTGCACCAAATCCATCATCACCCAGCTCTGGCGGGAGCGGGGGAACAACTACGACGGCAGCCCCATGGGCATCCTGATCTTCGACTACAAGGGCGATTATAACGAGACGAAGCCGGAATTCGTCCGGGCGGTGAACGCCCGGGTGCTGAAGCCCTACCGTCTCCCCTTCAATCCCCTGGCCCTGGTCCGGGGCCGGTCCTTCAAGCCCCTGCTGCCCACCCACACCGCCAACCAGTTTATCGATACCATTTCCCGGATCTACCGTCTCGGGCCGAAGCAGAAACGGACGCTGATGGAATGCATCAAGGAGGCCTATCTGGCCCAGGGAATCCGGGATGAAAACGAGGCTACCTGGAGCCGCACGGCCCCCACCTTCGATCGGGTATATCAGATATTCCGGCAGAAGGCGGAGGGCAGCCCGGCGGATTCCCTGGCCGCGGCCATGGATAAGCTCCAGAATTTCTGCCTCTTTGAGCCGGATACGGCGAAGGCCCAGCCCCTGCCCCAGGTCCTGCGCGGGGTGGTGGTGATGGATCTGTCCCAGTACGACAGCGATATTCAGTCCCTGGTGGTGGCCATCACCCTGGACCAGTTCTATGCCCAGATGCAGACCATGGGCTCCAGCGCCACGGACGGGCATTACCGCCATCTGCGGCAGATCATTCTGGTGGACGAGGCGGACACCTTCATGTCCGGCAAATTCCCCTCTCTCCAGCGCATCGTGCGGGAGGGGCGGGAGTTCGGCGTAGGGGTGATCCTGTCCACCCAGTACCTGACCCACTTCATCGGCGGGGAGGAGGATTACTCCCGCTACGTACTCACCTGGATCGTCCATAATGTCAGCGACCTCAGCAAGCGGGACGTGGAGTATCTCTTCCGCCTGCCCCCCAAGAGTCCGGATACCGACCGGCTGTGCGCGGTGATCAAGGGCCTGCAGAAGCATGAGAGCTTGCTGAAGCTGGGAGGAGCCGCTCCGGAAAAAATGCAGGACCTGCCATTCTTCCGCCTGCCGGAAGAAGGCGCGCAGGGCTGAGGAGGAGAAGAACATGCAGATCGGGATCGATTTCGGCAGCACCTATTCCACCATTTCCAGGTTTGATCCGTCCTCCGATAACGTGAAGACCATCACCCAGGGACCCGGGACCCCGGGGGAGATCCCTTCCGTGGTGAGCATCCACCAGCGCAAGGGCACCGTGGACTGCGGACTGCTTGCCAAGGATCATATCGGAAAAGGCGCTTACCGTATCTACGAGGCGTTCAAGATGCTCCTGGTATCGGCGGATGAGGAGATGCTCCGCGCCCGGGGTTACGATGCGGAGCATACCCCCCAGGCGATCGCAAAGATCTATCTGAAAACGATCATCAACGATGCGCTGAACAGCGAAAAAGAAAATCGGATCGAAAACCTGGTGATCTGCGTTCCGAATATCTGGAGCACCAAGCAGAGCACCAAGGACGGCCGCCGCATCCTGCGGGAAATCCTGAAGGATTCCGATCTCCCCATCGGGGACGTACAGGTGGTGGAGGAGCCCGAGGCAGCCAGCGCTTTTTTCGCCTATCGCCTGGAACAGGCAACGAAGGGAGCCTTCAACGGACATCTCCTCCTCATCGACTACGGCGGGGGCACCCTGGACCTAACCCTGACCCAGGTGACCTCCGACGGCAAGGGCTGGATGGAGATCGGCCACCGGGAGGACGGAGGCGCGGGGGAGAACCACCCCGGGCAGGACGGTAAGGGCGTCATCGGCAGCGCGGGTTTCGCCTATATGCAGGCGGTGGTGATCCTGGCCATGCGGGAGGCGGGCATTCTGCAGCCGGAGGAGACCCCGGAGTTTACCGACACGGAATTTGTGGAAGCGGTTCGGGAATTGGAACGAAACCTGATTCTGAATCGGAAACGGGTGGAGGACTGTTTTCACGAATACGGCACCCGCTTCAGAAAAATGGCCGCCATTCTGAAGGATGAGCCGAGAGAATTCATCAGTCTGGAGTACCGGGATGAGGACTTCAGCATCACGTTTCAGCAGATGTATCGGGCTTATCGGGATACCATCGCCGACGAGCTGGCCCGGGAAATCCAATCCATCAACGCGAAGACCAGGCCCCATATCCACGCGGATCCCTGCGACCCCGCTTCCGGACAGAACGGCGAT
Source organism: uncultured Clostridia bacterium (assembly GCA_947165825.1). GTDB lineage: Bacteria > Bacillota > Clostridia > Oscillospirales > Oscillospiraceae > UBA1774. The sequence continues at coordinate 12,362 of CAMVBX010000032.1, read as the reverse complement.
TTCAAGATCGCTCTTGTGGGGGGCTTCAACTCCTTCTGCCTGGTGCGGGCTCAGCTGGCGGAGATCTATAATTTCGACAACAATCCGGATGTGGATCCCCGGCTGAGCAATATCCCCCAGGATCTGCAGATCCGGGCCATCAGCCTGGGGGCCGCCCTCATCGCCGCGGGCAGGGTGAAGCGCCAGCGGATCGCCCATTACAGCATCGGCCTGCGCAACGCGAAGGGGGCGGTGGGCTTCGGCATCAAGTACCACCAGATCCTTGAGCCCGATACCCCCTCTTTCATCCTGCGCCGGGGCAAAACGGAGGACGTGCCGGAAAACCGGGTCGTCTGGGCAAATCTGAGGGGCAATATTACGGAGTTCGCCATCGAGTTCACGGAGCGCCGGGATCACTGTCAGCGCATGCTGCTGCAGAAGGAAAGCCTGGAGCAGCTGAAGGATCTGCCGGTGTACGGCACCTATTGGTGCGGCTTCTCCCTGGGGGAGGATGAGGTGATCACCTTCCATGCGGTCCCGGTCCTCACCCCCGGCAGCAATAACGATTATGTGGAGAAGAAGATCCGGCTTGACAGCTACTCCGGGATGTTCGGCCTGACCGATGTCGAGGAGGTGGAAGTGCGTGAGATTTAAACAGCTGAAGGCATCGCTGGAGAACAACGCCCAAACGGAGCCCAGCATCTACATGGCGGTCTGCCTGATGGAGACCCTCATCGACGATATCGAGCAGGAGAGCGGACTCCCTCTGGACGAATGCGCGGAGGGGGATGAGACCCTTCCCACGAAGCTCATCTGGCTCTGCCGGACGATCAACTCCGTCTACCGGACCAAGGAATCCGCCTTCGTCCGCAATAAGGAAAACCTGACCAAAAACCTGGAGAAGCTCCGGGAGACCGAAGCCGCGCTGGCCGGATATGCGCAGACGGGCCAGGAGTTGGCGGATGCCCGGAAGAAGCTGCAGCAGGCAGAGGAAAAATGGAAGGAAGCCCAGGCGAAGCACGCGGAAGCCGCCGCCCTGGAACAAAATGCCCGGGAGCTGGAGCAGGAGCTCCAACGCCTGCAGAATGTAGATATCCAAGCCGCAGAGATACGAGCGGCGGAGCTGGAGCGGGAGATCCGGGACCTCAACGAGGGACTCCGGCTGTTCCGCACCACGGAGATCGAACCCCGGGAGAGCCGGAAGACCGAGGCCGAAAACCGGCGAGCCGCCGCGGAGGTGGAAAAGACCGAACTGGACCGGCAGATCGCGGAGGCCCGGGAGAAACTCGGACAGGCGGAGCAGGACCTGGCGGACGCGAAGGCCAGGCATGCGGACGCCGCAGTCTGGGAAGAGAAAGCAAAGGAAATGGAGGAGACCGCCCGACGGCTGCAGAGCGTGGATATCCCCGCTGCCCGGGAGCAGGCGGAGCGGCTGGAAGAGAACGTCCGGCGGCTCAACGAGGAGCTCGGCGCCTTCCGGGCCGCGGAGATCGCCCCCCGGGAGACCCGGAAGAGGGAAGCCGAGGAACGGAAGGCCGCCGCGGAGCGGGAAAAGACTGAGCTGGACCGGCAGTTTGCGGATCTGCAGGAGCAGATCGACAAGCAGATCCAGGAAAAGCAGGCCATGATCATCGCCCTGGGAGGGCGGCAGGATACCCTGGCCCGCAAGAAGGGAGAGACGGCGGAGAAGGAGCGCCAGCTGAAGGAGAAGGAGGACGAAGTCCGGGCGGAGGAGGAGCGGCAGGAAGTCCTGTCCTCCGGGATCCTGCGTCTGACCGCAAGGCTGGATGAGCTCCAGACCGAAGCCGGGGAAAAGGAGAAGCAGAATCAGCTGGTCTCCGATCTGAAGACGCAGGCCGAAACCCGTCTGGAGAAGCTGACCGGGGATCTCGCCAGGCTGCAGGAGGAGCTGCGGCAGTTGGAAACGGAGATCGAAATCCGGCAGAAGGAACTGGACGAGAAGAAGAATTCCTGCGTCACCAAACAGAACGCCTATAACGCCCTGACCTCCGAGTATGATACCAAGGATCAGGAACTGAAGGATCTCTCCAGGAAGCTGGAGGATCTGCGGGGCAAGAATATCGAGGAAAAGTACGAGCTGTACAAGCGCCAGCAGGGGGAAAGCATCGCCCGGCTGGAGGAACTGGAAAAGCAGGCTGAGGAGCTGGCGGAAGGGAACAGGGAGCTGGATGCCCAGCTGGAGGAGCATCAGCGGGTGATCGGCGATCTGGAGGCGTTCAAGGACAGAAAGAGCCGGGCGGAGCAGGAGAGCCGGAGGCATCGGCAGGAGCTGCAGGCCGAGGTCACGCCGCAGGTTCAGCACCAGGCCGAGGAGCTTTTCCGGCGGCTGGATCTGTTGGAACAGACCAGAGCGGCCCTGATGGATACCTGCAAAGTCCTGCGCGGCGCCATGGATAAGGTTCAGCCGGAAGAGCAGGAGATCCTTTCCGAGGCAGCGGGGACCACCCTGGCCAAGGTGAAGGACTATACCGCCCGATGCGGCGAGAAGCTGAAAAAATGTGCGGAGCTGGTCAGCCAGTCTCTGAAGGAGGAAGCCTGAGATGAAGTGTGTTGCTTGCGGAGCGACCTTCGATACCAATGTGACGAGCGTTTGCCGCATCTGCGGACTGCCTGAAATCTCATACCTGGGGGACCAGGAGGAAGCCTTCCGGGCCATGAAACCGACGATCGACGCCTGCCGGAACGAATTGCTGAGCAAGCTGTCCGTGGGGGTGGTTTCCTACCGCTGGGCGGACCGGAACGGGGTCCTGGAGCAGTCGGGGGAGGAAAAGCGGGTGATCGGCGCCGGACCGGAGCTGTCCAAGGGGACGGTCTGGCTGGGAGAGGAATTTGCCCGGAAGCCGGAGGCGGAGGAGATCGAAATCCGCACCTTCATCCGGTTGAACGGAACGGATACGGAACGCACCCTGCGGGTGTCCAACCTGAAGGAAGCAAAGCTGCAGCAGGTGGGGGCCGAGATCGGGATCCGGGACGGGCTTGTGTACCGCCTGGCTCTGCGCAACGGGGCGGGGGAGCGGTATTCCGACTGGACCCCCATGTTCGACTGACCTCCATCCTCCGGAAGAAAGGGGTGATCCCTTGTTCGTATCGAATGAATTGGTCCAGCTGGTCTTTGCCGACGAGAACGACACCTATTACGGCGAGGATCTGACGGAGCTGAACCTGGATCAGTTCCTGTGGCTGCGCCTGCACAAAAGCGGTTACCGATCCGTATATTTCCTCCGGGAAAGGAGCAAAGGGGATTTTTCCGTACGCCGCTTCGCCGGGGACAGAAACTCCCCGCCGTTCAATCCCGAACGGTCTCAGTTTTTCGGCTGGCTGATCCACGGCCGGGAGAATGAGCTGGGGGAGTGGATGCAGAGACAGCTGCGCAGTCATACCGCCCTGGTCTGCCCGCTGGCGGATTTCTGCAAGGCGGCCTCCGGACCCGCCTGGGAATCGGTGCTGCGGGGGATCGCGGAGGATAAAAAGCGCCAGGGCATCCTGGTGCTCACGGCCCCGCTGGAGGCGGAGAAAAGCGCGGAGCTGCTGCTCTGCAGCAAGGTCTTTGAATGGCTGGAGGACACCGCCATTCAGGACGCCCAGCGGAAGCCGCCCCAGGATCTTTACGGCTATCTCCGACAGAAGAAGACGCCGGATGTCTGCGTCGTTCTGAATCCCTTTACCGAAGAGGGCCGGGAGGGGATCACGGGGCTGCTGCGGAACCTGGAACTCACCCGGTCCGATTCCGTGCTCACCGCCGCGGAGCGCTCGGCGGCGGCAGCGTACCTGATCGATTATCTCGCCTCTCCCCGGATGCAGAGGGAGGACCCCCTGTTCAGCCACAGTATCCCCGGCGCGTATCTCCAGGCCAAAACGCTGTGGAAGTATCTGTCGGAAGAGAAGGTCTGGACGGAACTCCGGAAACGCAGCGGGGACCATCAGACTCGGAATCCCGTAAAAACGCCGTACATGCGCGTTTGCGGCGATCGGGACAGCGTGATGGAACGCTGCATCAACCGGGTCTACGGGCTGAACCGGGATCTGATCCGGGATCCTCTGGTGGCAAAGGAATGGGATGAGGTCATGGACCGTCTGATGCGTCCCGATCTCGTCCGGGCGAATCCGAAGCTGGAGGCCTGCATGGACCGTCTGTCCCTCCACCTTACCACCATGGACCGGCGGAATGCCGAGGGATGCTGCCGGATCCTGGAGGTCATGAAAGCCTTCCGCAAGGAGTTGGGGAACCCCGATCCCGAGGAAAACCGGGTGAATCTGTACAGGGATCTGGAAAACGTTACCGGGACGTACATCAACATCCTGAATGACCTGCAGAACCAGGAGTTCAGTATTCAGCAGCTTTCTGCCCAATCCGGCCATGCGGCGGAGGCCAACCTGGCCATGCTGCAGAAGAACCGGGCGGTTATGGAGCGGGTGCGTACGGTTACGCTGAACAGCATCCGGGAGTACCTCAACCTCACCGTCGAGGGGCCCGCGTCGGACTACGGCGATCTGATGAACAAGCTGGAAGATCTGGCGGAAAAGCGAAAGCAGGCGGAGAGGGATATCCGGCTGGAGAGCGCGGAACCCATCCGGGAGGAACCGGCATCCCCGGTAAGCGAGGAGCCCGGCCGCGACACCCGAGGGCAGTCCCGGACCCGGGACGATGACCCGGAGCCGGAGGAACCCTCCGGGAGCAGCAACCGGAGGGACTGGTACAGCTCCTCGGTGCCGAACCTCAATCTGAAGCCGTGAGGAAAACCGGACGTCATCCGGCGAAGGAAATCCGAACCTGCACCCGGCGCAGACGAGTCTGACCCGGTCCGCGGGACCGATCACCATAGAGAATAACGAAATGTAAATACCCTATGCGGGAAAGGAGCAAATACCATGCCAAAACCCAGCAGCAGCGGGACGCATCAGCAGTCCTCCAATCCGATGCAGGCCTTTTTCCAGAGGAGAAAGGACCGGCGGGCAGCCAAAGAGGATGAGCGGGCAAAGGAAGCCATCAACGCCGCGGCGAAATCCGAGATTGACGTGATCAACGTACTCTCCGGCATCAGCTTTCTCCACAGCAAGCTTCCCAAGGCCTATCTGGAGCATTCCTCCGATCCCAACGATCCCGATACCCGGGGCGACCTGGAAGTGGCCAGGGACAGGGCCATCCACACCCTGAAACGGGCGACCGTCACCCCCAAAATGGATCTGTCTCCCATTGACGGGCAGCTGATGGAAATCGCCCAGCGGTTCAAGAGCGCCATTGAACAGGGGGACCTGTACGCCGCCTACGCCGCGAAGGGGGCGCTGAACGTGGGGGTGGACAAGATCCGGACCCGGGTCAACGCCGTTCCGGCGGACAATGCGGACAACTTCATCAAAAAGTCCGCGGACTACCTGCGGGACTGGTGTACCCTCATCGATATGTGCACCGCCTACGACGCGGAGGAGCGGAGCGTCAGCGAGCTGACCGCCACCGTGATCGGGCAGGAGGAGGAATTCGAGGAGCAGACGAAAAACTTCCGGGAGAAGCTGGAGAACGACGATACTTATAAAGCGGCATACGCGAACATCCTGGAGCATCAGACCTCCGCAGACCGGCTGAAATGGGACCGGCTGAGCCGGGAGATCTTCGACGAACTCATCAAGCGCCGGGTGAGCAAGATGAATCTGGCCCTGTCCCACAGCTTCCTGGCCCAGAAGAAGTCGGTACATATCCTCAACGGCGGAAATATGGAGAATATGCGCACCAAGCTTTCCGCCCTGCCGGATACCACCCCCGTGGACCTGATGAACTTCTATAACAAGGCCATGGATGAATTTGCCGGCGACCTGGCCGCCATGGACGTACAGATCTCCGAATCCATGAAGGCCCTTTCGGATTTCGAAGGCCGTCTGAAGCAGCTGGAGCTGGGGGACGGCAACCAGGCGCTGATGGAAACCGCGTCGGAGCAGGCGGAGGCTGTCCTGAAGGAGTGGAAGCAGGAGCAGAAGGATCGGCTGACGGCGGCTCAGCCCGGCGGCAGCCTGATGGAGGAATTCGGCATCTCCTATGAGAAGGAGTTCGAGGCCCAGCTGCAGGAGCTCCAGGCTCAGCGGGAGAAGCAGGAACAGCGGGAGCAGGAGATCCTCCGGCAGCAGGACCGTCAGATCCAGTATAACTGAGCGGCGGCAAGGACATTCGGGAAGGAGCAGCAAGCATGGCGATCAGCAATTTTTATGAGAATGCAAAAGACGCTCTGGATGAACTGAAGCGCAGCAGAGAGTTCAAAAAGGCGAATAAAGAACGGGAAAAGAGCAAAGAGCTTCTGGCCGCCCTGATGAAGTGCCGCGGCAGGCTGGAAACCAGCAAGACGGATTTCAACCGGGTGATCAAGACCCAGAGCCGCAATATCAAGAAGGGCAGAGCGGAAGGGATGGACGTCCTGCTGGAGGAGCAGATCCTTTGGGACGCCGCCATCGGCTATATGCTGGTACGGGACGCCATCTATTCCCTGGAGAGCATCAATACCTATGACAGCGTGGACCATGCCTATGAAATGCTGAACGAGGCAGTGAAGGTCATGACCGGAAAGGGGAAGCCCTCCAATAAGCTTTTCCTGGGTGCGCAGCGGAAGCGCAAGGACTATGAGTTCCTGAATTCCAGCGCAGCCCTCAAGGAAAAGGAACAGCTGCTGGATACCTTCTTCGCCGAGCTGGAGGTCACCGGAGATATCGAGGCCTGCCTGGAGGCGGCCCGGGATCCGGACGCCCTGCGGGCGGACAGCTTCCGGGCTTATTCGGATACCCGGAGCGGGCGCGGCAGCGCGGATGAGATCCTGGCCAGGATCCCGGAGGACGAGGATGAGGATGTTCCGGAGCCCGGCTCCGAACAGTACAAGAAGCGGTACGACAGCAGCGTACCCAGAATGGTGAAGGAGGACGAGACCGATGCCGAGACCTGACAGATCCGCCCTGGGCGGCGGTTTTACCGATGAGATGAGCCGGCTTTCGGGCGAGTATACCGCCCTGGTGAACCAGGCGGAGCTTCTCCGCCACCGGAAGGGAGACGCACCCAGCAAGGAAGAGGCGGAGCTCTGGGCCAAAGCGGCGGATACCTGCGACCAGATCATCAGCCACAGCAGAGGACTGCGGGATCTGCGCGTGCAGTGGGAGAGCCGGAAACAGGACTGCCTGGAGAACGTGAAAAAGATCGCGGATCTGCTGGCCCCCCCGCCTCCCAAGGAGCCGAAGGCCCCTCCCGCCGCAAAGCCAGCCGCGGTCTCCCGCATCTCCACCAATACCGACGGCGGAGCGGGGACCGCTTCCGGCGCCGATCCCGACTTCTCCACCCGGAACGCCAACGAGGACGTTTCCGCAGAGATGATCCGGAGCTGGTATCAGGATCCCCCGGACAAGGGCCTGGACGAGCTGGTGGGCGTTCGGGAGCTGAAGGAACGGCTGATGGAGGAGATCGGGAACGTGGACTGGCAGGTCCTGAACAACGTTCTGGGGATCTCCCCGGTACAGAGCTATTTCCTGTACGGCCCTCCGGGCACCGGCAAGACGGAACTCATCAAGGCCTTCGCGGGCACCCTGATGCCCAAGGGCTTCAAGTTCCTGAAGCTGAAGGGCGGCGATATCCATAATAAATACGTGGGCAGCTCGGAGAAGATCGTCGACGCGGCCTTCAAGGAGGCCATCGACGCCGCCACCGAGAACCCCGGATGCATCCTGTTCATGGACGAGGTGGAGGGCGTCTGCGTAAACCGGGCAAAGAGCAATATCCAGGGCCATGAGAGCAAGCTCACCAACGCTTTCCTGGAGGCCCGGAACACCTTGCGGGACTGCAAGAAGCGGGTGATCTTCTTCGGCGCCACCAATTTCCCCCAGGATGTGGATCCCGCCATGCTGGACAGCGTCAGCATGATCCGGCTTCCCCTGCCGGATGAGGAGACCCGGGCGGAGTATTTCCAGAAGATCGCTTTCCCCACCCTGACCCTGGAGCCCGGCCTGACCTACGAGGACCTGGCGGCGGAGACGGATAATTTCAGCTTCCGGGAGCTGGAGGCGCTGGTGAAAGGCGTCAAAGTCCAGCTGCGCTCCGTGCTGATCAAGGATGAGGGCAACTGGGTCATGAACGAAAAGGGGGAGAAGGACCAGTCAGCGACGGATAAAAAGCTGGCGGAGCTCGTGGAAAACGGCGGCGTGACCCTCACCATGGAGCTGTTCCGGAAGGAGATCAAGGTCCAGAATCTGCCCATGGACAAGAGCGAGATCCGCGCGCAGCTGCTGGCCTTTGAGCAGGGGAGCAGATGACGGCGCAGGAGGGCTGGTCCAAGGCATTCCTGGAGGATCTCAAGGACAGCGGGGAGATGCTGGGGGAGTACTACCTTGCCGTCACGCCGGACGACACTTTCGGCTGGGGGAATCTCTTTCAGAAAATGTGGTTTTCCGATGTGCACGCCCTGCCCTCGGGCACCGGGGTGCTGCTCACGGGACCGGCGGGCTGCGGGAAACACACCGCCGCCGCGCATCTCATCCGGAACCTGCGTGCCCGGGGCTACGTCCTTGCGGTGCTGCCGGAGGATGATCCGGAGGGGGACGGGCCCAATACCCCCACCCAGATCCGGCTGAACAGCCTGCTGGATTATTGGCTGGAGGATCTGAGAAAGCCCCTCTGCCTGCTGGCGGAGGATGTGAGCGGCCGGTCCCGCAGCCGGGAGCTGTTCCGGTTCCTGGGGGAGATGCTGTGCTACTATTACCTCCATCGGGGAGAGGACAGTCTGCAGCCCGGACCGAAGGACCGGATGGCCAGCAGGAAGTATCGCATGACGGAGGATCCCGTGCTGCCCTTTTTCCTGATCCTCATCGAGAACCGGGAGGCAGCCGTACCCGGGATCCTCCGGAACCGCCTGCAGCTTTGCCGCATGAGCCCGCCGGACAGGGCCCAGCGGGAGGCGTTCCTGGGCTCCACGCAGCATTACGTCCAATATCTCAGCGATGCGCGGGGACTGGTTTCGGCGGAAGAGCTTCTTGCGCGGACAGAGGGGATGACCTATGCCCAGCTGGAGGATCTGGTCAATGCGCTGAACACCCTGTATGAAACCAACCGGGGCGCGGACGCCCAGGCGGTCCGCTCCCTGCTGGATTCCCAGCTTCCCCCCGGGCGCAGTCCGGGCCGGCTGGAACGGCTTCTCCGGGAACTGCCCGGGGCGCTGGCCAGGCTGCCGGTCAATGCGGGCGGCCAAGGGGGAGGAGCCGTCGCCCCGGCGCAGCCGGTGGTCGCCCGGACGAAGGCGGAGGAGCCGCAGATGACCAACGCCGACTACGCGGCGCAGTTTACCAAGGATTCCGTGTATGCGTCCGCCTCGGATCTGTTCGGGGCGGAGAAGGTGGATGCGTTCATCGCCCGAAACAACCTGCAGGTGGAACGGTCCTGACCCTGCGCCGTCTCCCTTTCCGGGCCGGACGGTGAAAAACGACGGGAGATTATGATGGAAATAACGGAAGATAGACATCCCACGGAAGAAAGGGCCGGGCTCTTTGCCGCCCGGAACGCCAATGACGCCGTATCCGCCGGGACCATCGAGCGCTGGTATCAGCCCAGACCGGAAATCCGTCTGGAGGATCTGGCGGGTATGAAGGCACTGAAGGAGCAGCTCCGCATGGCGGCTGATTTCCCGGAGGAGGGCAACTGCCCGGCGAAGGCCTGTCTCCTGTACGGCCCTCCGGGCACGGGTAAGACCTCTCTCACTGTGGCCTTTGCCGGGAGCCTGATGGACAGAGGCTTCGAGTTCCTTTCTCTCACGAGCGAGGAGATCCGGAGCAAACAGGTGGGCGAAGCGGAAAGAACCCTTACCGCCGCCTTCAACGAGGCCATGGACGCCGCGGCGGAAAGCTCCGGCTGCATCCTCAGAATCGAAGAGGCGGAGACCGTGTGCGCGGACCGGAGCAACAGCAGGATGACGGACTTTGCAAGAAGGCTTACCGACACCTTTTTGGAGAATCTTGCCGTTTTGCTGCGGAGCGACAGGCGGGTGATCCTCCTGTGTACAAGCAGCCTCCCCTGGGAAGCGGATCCTGCGCTGCTGGATCGTGTCCGTTTGATCCGGGTGCCCCTCCCGGATCCGGACGCCCGGGAGAAATACCTGAGGAGCCGGATTCCAGCCGGCCTGCACCTGACTCCCGGTCTCACCTTCCGCCGGTTGGCGGAGGAGACGGAGAACTGCAATTACCCGGAGCTGAATTGGCTGAGCAATAACGTGTTGTTCCAGCTGCGTCAACGGCTGATGCAGGACGAGCGCAACCGGGTACTGGATGAAAAGGGCGAATGGGACTGGAATGCGGCGCAGGAAAAGATCGTGCAGCGCTTGGAAAACGGCGGCGCGGCCATAAGCCTCGAACTGTTCCGGGAGGAGATGAAGCAACTGGATATCCCCCGGGACAAAAGCAAGATCCTGGCAATGTTTCGCGCCTTTGAGGAGAGTCGGACCGTGGGCTGAAGCGGATGGCGGCCCGGATCCGCCCGGCGGGGCGAAAAACGGAAGAGAAAGGAAAACACCATGGCAGACTATTCGGATTTGAAAAGATTCGCGGATGCCTCCCTGACGGAACAGGGAAGGCAGCTGCTGGAGGAAAACAGACTTACCGTCTCCTCGGCCCGGCATGAGGCGGACGGTTTCCTGCGCCTCCTGGGCAAGAGCCGGGACGTGTTCAACTTCGTGGATCATCCCGTCCTGCTCCTGGGACCGGAGGGGAAAATCCGGGATTTTCGCTGCGACTGCAGCGAGGGACGGCAGGGGATTTTCTGCGTCCACTGCGCCGCCCTGGCCCTGAAGGCGGCGGAGGACCGGCCGCAGCGGATGGCCCATGCGGAGGCCGGCGCCGACCCGGCGCTGAAGCGGGCGGATCACGGCAAGGGGGAGATCTGTCAGTATTCCTTCTCCTTTTACAACAGCACCGAGGACCTGTATCCCAACGGGGAGCCGCCGGTCCTATCCCTGGATAGCTTCATAGCCGTACTGGGGAACAACCGGATCGCCCTGGAGTATTACGCCTTTGCGTCGGAATTCGGGGGCATCTGCTATGGCATGGCCGCCGCCAACAGCCTGTTCAACTGGCCTCAGGACGGCATCCTGCCCGGAAATTTCCGGCCCGGCGCGGTCAAGCCCTACGATCTGCCGCTGGACAGCTGTCATGCCCAATGGAGGATGGGGCTGCATGAATACCTGGATGAGCTGTTTATCACCCAGATGCATCCGCTGATCGAGACCAGGACCCGGGAGCCCTCGGAATCCCTGGATTCCTTCATCCGGGAGCTCTGCGGACGGATCAACGGCTATCGGGAGGGGAAGAATCCCCTGTGCATCGTGGGCGTTTCCCGGCAGCGGGGCGCGGGAGAGAGTTTCCAGTATGAAGGCCATGAGCTCCTCCCCTTCCGGGTGGACGAGGAACCCGGCAAGTCTCTCCGCATCGCCGTATATGACTGCAACCATGAGGGCGAAGAACAGTATATCGAGATGGAGCTGGATTCTGCGGGAAAGATCGTCAACTGGCGATATGACATGGGCAGCTACGGGATCTGGTCTCATGACGGAAAGGGGTATCAGTACGATTTGGACTATGTAGAGCACGATCAGTTCCATCGGTTCTTCGTGGACCGTCCCGTTCCCATCCCCGGCGAACTCGGCCTGTTCCTGACGAAGAACAAGCTCATCCTGCGGAATGCCGCAAATGAGGATGTGCTGCACATCAATGAAGAGGAGGGCTACCGGGCTCTCAGCGACCGGGTGAAGATCCGCATCCCCAAGGCGCTGAAGGGCGCGCGCCCTGTTATGTACGCCCCTGCGGGCAGCTACACCGTGGACGTGCGGGAGACGGAAATGACGGAGTCCGCCGTCACCTTCGCCACCGGAAAGCGCAGCGTGGAGATCCGCACCGACGCGGACACCTACAGCTTCGAAGTGGACGATGAGAAGGAGACCTGCGCCGCCGTTATCCCTCAGGTGGAGAGCACCTACTACATCACCATCAAGTCCACGGATCCCCAGGATCAGAAGGAGGTTCGGTTGGAGGGCGTCACCGGCTATGAGCCCCTGCGCTTCGGCCAGATCCGCCATACCCTCTATGTGGAAGGGATCAGTGAAAAGACCCAGCAGGACCTGTACGTGGACGGCCGGGAGGCCTCCCTGGACCTGCTGACCCTGGGCTTCCCCCAGGAGGAAAAGCAGGAGCAGAAGGATCGGGAACTGCTGTTCAACACCGCCGCGGAGGATCATCCCCAGGACGAAAAGTGATCCGAAGGAAAATGAAATCGACGCCGGCAGCCATTCGGCTGCCGGCGGTTCAGACTGTAGACAATGTGCAAAAAAGCCAGATCGGAAGAGCACAGGCCTGACCGCCAG
>CAMVBX010000031.1 GCA_947165825.1 uncultured Clostridia bacterium | reverse complement strand
GATCCGGAAACGGAAGAAGGGGCGCTGGCGGAGGCTGCCCGCTGCCTGCAGTGCGACTGCAGCGCCTGCATGGACGGCTGTGAAATGCTGAAGAAGTACCGGAAGAAGCCCCACGGTATCGCCCGGGAAACCTACGCGGATTCCGCCGCCGCTCCCCCCATCGCCACCCAGAGCATCGTGCGCCAGACCTATTCCTGCACCAACTGCGGTCTCTGTCGGGAGGTCTGCCCGGAGCGTGCGGACCTGGGCGCGGTATTCATGCTCTCCCGCTCGGACCGGTTCCGCCGGAACACGGGCCCCAAGGCCTTTCACGACTACTGGCTCAGGGAGCTGGATCTGGCTTCCGGAGAAGCCTCTGTCTGTCTGCCGCCGCCGGGAAAGCAGGCCTGCTCCTATGCCTTCTTCCCGGGCTGCCGTCTGGGGATGGACGCTCCGGAACAGGTCAAAGCCGCCTACCGGTTCCTGACGGATCTGAAGCCCGGCGAAGTGGGGCTTATGCTGGGCTGCTGCGGCGTACCCGCACTTTGGGCCGGGGATCTGGACCGGCTGGAGGCGGTGAAAGCGAAGCTCCGGGAGGAATGGACGTCTTTGGGGAAGCCCACTCTGGTCTTTGCCTGCGCCACCTGCGAGCGCACCTTCGCGGACGCTCTGCCGGAGATCCCCCAGGTTTCCCTGTATGCCCTCATGGCGGAGGCGGGGCTGAAACCGGCGAAGAACCCCTTCCCCCAGGCGGCGGTGTTCGACCCCTGTGCCGCCCGGGCCTTTGGGGAAATGAAGAGCGCCGTGCGGGAGCTGGCCGGACGCGCCGGGGCGGAGCTGGAGGAGCTGGAAGGTCCCTCCCGCTGCTGCGGGTACGGCGGACACATCCGCATCCCCAACCCGGAGATGTACCGGGAGATCGGGGAAAACAGCGCCGCCCTTTCGGATAAGCCCTATCTGGTCTACTGCGCCAACTGTCTGGAGGTTTTCCGGGAACGGGGCAAGGCTGCGGCGCATATTCTGGACCTGTATTTCCCCGGCGGACAGGAAAAGACCCCTACCATCCTGGAAAAGCACGAAAACGCCCTGCGGCTCAAGCAGAGCCTGATGAAGGAGATCTGGAACATGGATTTTGCGCCGGAGCGTCAGCCCTGGGACGGGCTGCGCCTGACCCTGGAGGACGGGCTGGAGGAGAAGCTGGAGCTCTGCTTCATCAGTCTCCGGGATATTCAGGAGACCATCTGGACCGCCGAAACGGGCGGGGACAAGCTGGTTTCCGATGAGGGCTGGAGTCTGGCCAGCCTGGTGAAGCCGGTGGTGACCTACTGGGTGCAGTACAAGCCCACCCCCGGCGGCGGAGCCGAGGATTATACCGTGAGTACGGCTTACAGCCACAGAATCAAATGGGAGAGGACCATCTGAAATGGACGGGATCACTTGGAAATGCAGTAAATGCGGAGAAGCCCTTGCGCTGAAGAAGGTCGTATTCGGATATATGAACCGCTCCTTCTCCCACGAGGTACCGGTATGTCCCAAATGCGGAAAGGTATTCATCTCCCAGGCCCTGGCGGAGGGACGGATGGCGGAGGTGGAGGAGGCCCTGGAGGACGCCAAGCGCAAGGAGGATCTGATCTCCCACCCGGAGGACTTTGTGAAGGTCAGCCAGGGGGAGGTCAAGCGGATCGTGAGCCTCCGGTCCTCCGGCAGCACCGGCCCCGCCAAACGGCTGTTTTTCAGCGCCGGAGATCTGGAACGGACCATTGCGTTTTTCCGCTCCGGTATGGCGCAGATCGCCCGCCCGGGAGACCGGGTGGCCGCCTGCATCGGCAGCCTCAGCCCGGACGGGTTGGGCCGCCTGCTGGAGGAGGGCCTGCGCCGCCTGGGCACGGAACCCCTGCTCCTGGGTGCGGTGGGGGACTATGCCGAAACCGTCTCCGCCCTGGAGGAATTCCGGCCGCATACCATCGTGGGTCTGCCGGTGCAGATGCGGCGGCTCTGCCTTTTGTCCCCGGCGCTGCGGCCCCGGACCATCCTCCTCAGCGGGGACTATCTGGCGGAGAGCCTGCGGAGCACCGTGGAGCGGATCTGGGGCTGCGCCGTCTTCGACCACTACGGCATGACGGAGAGCGGCCTGGGCTTTGCGGTGCAGTGTCCCGCCCTGGAGGGAATGCATATCCGGGGGGACGAGCTGGAGGTGGAGATCGTGGAGCCCGGAACGGACCGCGTCCTGCCTGCGGGCGAGTGGGGGGAGATCGTCTTCACCACCCTGCGCAGGGAGGCCATGCCCCTTCGCCGCTACCGCACCGGGGACTATGGGCGGCTGCTGCCCGGGATCTGTTCCTGCGGCTATGCCGGCCCCCGGCTGGACCGGGTCCTGGGACGGCTCACGGAGCGGGCAAAACCCATCTCCGTCTATACCTTGGATGAAGCCCTCCTGGGCTGGGATGCGCTCTATGACTATGCCGCCTCCCTGGAAGGGGAGCGGCTGACCATTACCGCGGACCTGGCTCCCGGAGGAAGTCTGGAGGAGCTTGCCCGGCGGATGGAGGGTCTATGGCCCCCGGATCGTCTGATTCTGCGGACGGGAACGGTATCCCCCTCCGCCGCCAAGCGGGCGGTGGAGGTCAAATCGGAAAAAGGAGATACCCAGCCATGCTCACGCTGACCCCGGGGGAAGTCACCCCTATTCTTCGGGACTTCGGCGTCCTGTCCCCCGCTGCAGCCCTCACGGAGCTGCAGCGATATGATTATACGGAGGGCGGCCCGGACGTGCGTCTGATCCTTCGGGCAGATACGGAGGATGGACGGCGCTTCGTCCTGCGCCTGCGCCGGGAGCCGGAGGTGACCCGGGCGCGGGCGGAGGCCCAAAGCCGGTTTGCCCGGCTCCTACGGGACCGGGGGATCGAGACGCCCAGGGTCCTGCGCAGCGAAGGCTTTTTCGTCCGGGAATACCGGCTCCATGGCTACCGGGTCCTGGCAAATCTGGAGGAATTCGCCCCCGGGGAGCTGACCCTGGTGGACCTCCCCACGGCGGAGGAGACCGGGGCGCTCCTGGCCCGGACGCACAATATCGCGGAGGCGGAGAACGTCCATGTGGACGGGCCGGTGCTCTTCGATCCCCTGCAGCGGAACGACCTGTTCCGTTTTTCTCTCTTCACCGATCAAGGGGACTTCCTGCGGCAAACGGACGAAACCCTTTACCGGGAGATCATCCGACGGTACTATGTCCTGCGGGGAAGGATCCAGACCCTGGACCGGGCGCCCCGGTACGCGGTGCAGGGGGATATCAGCGACTGCAACCTCTACCGCACCGGCGAAGGAAAGCTGGGGATCTTCGACTTCAACAACTGCGGGGATAACGGGCTCTTCGCGGACGCCGTGATGCAGGCCGTCTTTGAAGCCCGGCTGATGGATTACCCGGAGGACCTGCCGGACCGGGAAAACCGGATCCTGGCCGCCTTTCTCCGGGGCTATCACCGGGAGCGGCCCTTCACCCGGGAGGAGCGGGAGCTCTGGCCCAGTCTGTACGGGCTTATCCAGGCCTTCTGGCTCAGCGACCTGAAATGGGATCCGGACAGTCTGGAGGAGCTGGTGAAGGCCGGAGACCGGGAGGCGGCTTATACCCGGATGGAGGGGATCCTGAGAAAGCTGACGGAGCTGCCGGAGATGCCGGTATAGCACAAGAGGATCATAAGGGCTGAGCGGTTTTGCCCGCTCAGCCCTTTTCCTGTCGTCGGTCTATTTCAGGATCTCCAGGCGGAAAATGCAGTTGTAACCGGTCGACTCGTACCGGTCCGCTTCGGGTATATACGTTCCCTTCCGGCTGACCACCAGGGAGCACCAATAGGTCCCCGGCGGCAGATCCTCCAGAACCGCCAGGTCCTCCTCAGGCTCCGAGATCAGCATCGTCAGCTCCTGATCGTAGACCCGGAGCAAGGGTCTGCTCCGGCTGACTCCTTCCGTGAGACGCAGCTTCAGCTCTCCCCGGAACAGCAGGGTGGGGATCTCATCCCTGTGTTCCGCGATCATCGCCTCCACGGGCTCTCCGTCGGCAGCCAGGAAACCGTCCCCGATCCAGGTCTCCGACCAGCGGGGATAATGGTAGGGAATGATGCTGTCCTCCCCGCTGCAGCTGACGGACAGGAGTGGGACCGGCTCCTCTTTCCCGAAGAACATCTCCCGTACGGCCGCCCGGTAGTCCTCATCGATGAGGTACATATAGCTGGAATGGGGCACATGGATGGGGATGACCGCGATCTCCTCCGCCGGGAGCTTGTAGGAGGCCAGGATCTCCTGCATTTCCCGTACCGAGGCCGCTCTCAGGTTCCAAAGCTCCTCATTGGTCTTCTCCCGGTTCGTCCCGGCCATGAGGCCGCAGGACCAGGCTCCTTCCGCCAGCTGCCAGACATAGAGCTCCAGACCCTTGGCTGTGGGCAGGTCGTAGTATTCCGGGAATCTCTCCCGCAGGGACGCCGGAGCTGTCACAACATCGATCTTTCCATCCGGTGCCGCCTCCAGGCGCACCAGCCAGCGGACTGCGGAATCATCGGAGTACGGGTCCCCCGCCTCGCTCTCATCATAATACCCGTAGGCCAGATAAATCTGGCCGGTTTCCAGTTCCAGCAGATCGTAGAACACGCTGCCGGTGGTATCCCGGCTCACGGCACGCCATGCATCCCGGGTGCGCTTCCGCAGATCGGGGAGCTTGTCCTGCACGCTCCGGTAATACCGGTCGAAGTTATCGGCCGTCGGGTTAAGCCGGTGCAGTCTTCCGGCATCGATCCAGGCTTTGGCCTCCGTTCCCTTCCGGATCAGCAGGGCTTTCTCCGCGGTAACGCAGAACTGCGGCCAGGTCTCCGCCGGAGCCGTCGGATCGTAGACCTCAGGGAGGATGGGCAGATCCGTTCCGGCGATGCCGGTCTCCGTTATCCATTGTCGGAATCCCTCGGATACAAAGACCACCCTCGATATCCCGTAGAACAGGCCGGAGGTCTTTCTCTCCTCCAGGCTGGGGATCCAGCGGTTTTTCCATTCCAGAAAGGCGGCGTCGAAGGCATCCTCCATCCTCCATCTCTCCTTTCCGTCGTAGGAGGCGACGATGGTTTGATAGTCGTCCTCCGCCCCCGTCCAGAAGTTGAAGCCGCTGACATATCGGTAGGAAACGAAAACCTGATGGTCATCCTCATCCGCCAGGGACACCGACACTTCCTGGAATCCGGACCAGGCGGTATTCCGGACCCGCCGTTTCCCGTATTGACGGATCAGCCCCGCCAGCTCCCTTCCCGCCTCCGGATCCAGCTCAAAGCCGCCGTGATCATCGAAATAATGCGCGTAAATGATGGCGTCCTCCCGCAGCTTCAGGGGGACCGGGTCCGTCAGGAAGAACACCGCCGCAAGGGCGGCCAGCAGAAGGGCCGCCAGGATGATCCAGAAGACGGGCTTCCGGTAGTTCAGCACGCTCTTCACCCGCTGCTTTACCCCCACTTCCCCGAAGGCCACGGGGCAGGCGGCCACCGTTCTTCCCGGACGGCTCAGGTCCAGCAGGGCCTGGGAATAGTCCGCCCGAGCCTCCGGATCCAGATCCCGCACCGCCCGTTCGTCGCAGGCCAGTTCGATATCCCGGCAAAGCAGGACATAGGCCAGCCAGAGGACGGGATTGAACCAATGGAGGGACAGGAGCAGATACCCCAGGGGCTTCCACAGATGGTCCCGGCGGCGGAGATGGGCCTTTTCATGGGCCAGCACATGGCTCAGCTGCGGCTCCTCCACCCCGGAGGGCAGGCAGATCCGGGGCCGGAACACCCCCAGGATAAAGGGGGAATCGATCCCGTCGCATAGGTATACATTCCCCTCCATCCGCATCGACGCCCTTGTCCGCCGCCGGAGGCGCAGGAAGCTCACCAGGGCGTACAGGAGCATGGCCAGCACTCCCACGGCCCAGATCAGGGGCAGATACTGACCGGGAGAGACTTCGGTGCTGACCCGGATATCCGGCGTCTCTCCCTCCGCCGCGTTCACGGCATGGTCCGGGGGCGTTTCGAATTCCAGGACCGGCAGAGCCTCGTCCATGGCGGAAACCAGCCCCTCCCCGGAGATCACTGGGCTCTCCTCCAGGGGCATGAGGCTGCCCCGGAACTGGGGTACGGCGGGGCACAGGAGCCGCACCGCCACCAACACCCACAGGAGGCAGCGGATCCACTTGGGTGCATTCCGCAGCGGAAAACGCAGCAGAATCACCACCCCCGTCAGAACGGCGGCAGACAGGCTCATGCGCAGCAGGGCGGGGAAAAACCGCTGGAGCGCCAGTAAAACCGCCTCCATCCTCACCCCTCCCGACGGGCCTCGTCGATGAGCTTCTGAATGGCGTCCGCCTCCTCCGCCGTGAGCCTGTTCCGGGAAGTGAAGGCCGCCACGAAGGCGGGCAGGGAGCCCCCGTAGCTCTCACTGACGAACCGCTCCCCCCGCATGGCCAGGAAATCTCCCCGGGAGATGCGGGAGGAGACGGTGCCGTTCACATTCTGAAAAATGCCCTTCTCGCACAGCTTCCGCAAAACGGTATACGTCGTGGGCCGCTTCCAGTTCAGCTCCCCGCGACAGAGCTCCGCCAGCTCCCGGGAGGAAAGGGGCTCATGAGCCCAGATCAGCTCCGCGAACTTTTCCTCCACCGCACCCAGCTTCAGGTCTTCCATCTTCGGGCCCTCCTGTTTATTCCAAATAAACTAAGGGCAGTTTATCACGAATAAACAGTTCTGTCAAGAGTCGGGGCGGGCCGAAGCCCGCCCCGACCGATCTTCATTTCATTTTCTTCCTGACGTTGACGCACCGGGCCAGGATGTAGTCCCGCACGAATTCGTAGTCCCCTTTGGTCACGTAAACCTGATTGTGCTGCAGGATGCCGTTGAGCTTGATGAGTCCCCGGCGGGGATAGAGCTTCACCTTCCGCACCCGGGCAAAGGCGGTATACATCTCCGACCGCTGGGCATTCATCCCCACGCCCATGGTGGTGAAATTCCCGGTCATGGCCCCCACGGCGGTGGTGATCATGCCGATTTTCTGGGCCTTCACCGCCTGAGCGGGGATCTGCTCATGGTTGACGCCCTCTTCATCCATGGTGAACCGGACGATATATTTCCAGCCCATGATGGCCGCGTAGATCAGGTAGCCCAGTCCCACCAGGACCGTCATGCCGATCAGAAAGTAGCCCAGCATGCGCAGACTGCCCAGGAGCTGCTCTCCTCCCCAGCCCTGGATCAGATCGAACAGCATGGTGAACCCAAAGATCCCGATGAGGATCCAGAAGAAGATCTTCCATACCAGGAAGAAGATGGTGGGGTTTTTCAGCAGGCTCATTTCATAGACCCATTGATACTGCCCCAGTTGGTTCCGCATGATCTCCTCTCCCACCGGTGTGGGTGGAAGAAGGATGCCCGCATAGGGGTCCTCCACGAATTGGGGATTCCTGGGGACCGGGGCGGCCTCCTGCATGGGGATCGGAATCTCCGGGTCCGGCGCAGGCTGCATGGCCGCGCCGCCGGAATACGCGTTTCCGTTCCGGTCGTCCATCCCCTCAGTTCTCCTTCCGGAAGACGACGGGCTCGCTGCCCTCCGTCAGATACACCGCAAGGCTGGTCTCGTTCGTCTGTCCGGGGGCGTTCCGGAACTGCCAGGACTTGTCCCCGATCATCACCCGGAAGCTTTCCGCCTTGTCATACCGCCATTCCTCGTTGCGGAACAGAAAGACGAAGGTCCCCCTGCTCTCCCCTTCCGGCAGGCCCGAGGCCCTGGCCAGCTCGCCGGTGAGATTCAGGGTGATGCTTCTGCCGTCTCCGTTGAAGGTGAAGCTCCCCTGCTCCGCCGAAAACACGCCCTGCAGGGCGGGAGGCGCAGCAGTCCCGTCATCCGGCGGGCGATCGGTGCCGCCGCAGGCGGCGAGGCCCAGGATCAGCAGCAGGGCGAGCAGGATCGCCGCGAAGCATTTTCTGCCGGGTTTTCCGTAAAACATCCCGTTTCCTCCTTTTTCCCGGTAGCTTATCCGTCTTCCGGTATTATCGCATGGACAACCCATATATGGCAATACCCCCGGAGAAGAAACCGCGCTCTTCTTCGGGGACCTGGCAGTATCTGTTCTTTTTGCTCCCGGACGGGGAACGATCCGCGCATTCCCCGTCCCCGGTGGGTCCGGCGGGCAAAGAACAGCAGAAGCGGCGGAAAGCCCGGTCACAGAAGCATGGCCGCCCGGAGATACCAGTCCGTGGGCAGGATCCCCCGGAGAGGCAGGCCCAGATCCGCGAAGATCGGGGAGAGCGCCAGGGAGATGAGCAGCACCGCCGGGATGACGGCGGCGAGGCGTTCCTCCGTCCTCAGGAGACGCCGCAGGACCTCGCTCAGCACCGCGCAGGCGGCGCAGTAGGCCAGCATCAGCAGGCATTCGCCCGCCGCTCCCCGGGTCAGACCCGCCGCCCAGAGGGAGAGCAGAGCCGCAGCCGCCGTCGGCAGCTCCGCCAGAATATGGCTCAGCAGGGGAACGAAGGTCCTGCCGGGCCGGGAAAGCCACAGGAAGGTCTCCCGCCGGTCGTCCCCAATGGCATAAAGAGCCGAAGCCAGGCCGGTGAGGAGCACCAGCAGCGCCAGCAATCCCCGGACCGGGGAGAGCAGATAGGCGCTCTCCTCCCGTTCCCCGCCGGAAAGATCCTCGAACAGGACCATGGAACACAGGTCCGCGCCGAAATCATAGCGTTCCCGAAGGATCGTTTCGTCCGTTACGCCGAAGCGTTTTCCCATGAGCGCGTCGAACTCCGCGTGACTCAGCGCCGGGAACAGAGCGGCGTACAGCCGCTCCCGGGCCAGCATCAGCAGGGGATTGTCCTCCCGCTCCACCACCCGGATGACGGGATCGGTCCAGCCCGTTTCCGCGTAAGCCCGGAGTTCCTCCTCCAGGCTCCCCAGGATCCAGGCGGCGTCCGCGGTCCCGTCGGCCACTGCGTCCCGGGCAGAATCCGGAGCATCAAATTCCAGCACCCGCACCGCGCCGGAAGAACGCGCAAGGGAGTCCCGGGTGAGGACCGCCGCAGGATCCCGGGGATCCGTAAGGACCAGAGCCACCGTGACCAGCCTGCTCCCCTCCCGGGCGGCGGACAGCAGAGCCAGGGTCAGCAGCGGCGCCGCCGCCAGAATGAACCAGTACCCCGGACGGCGGAAGCAGCGCTTCAGCAGCAGGAGGCACCAGCGGGAAAACCGGTTCATGGCGCCGCCTCCCTTCCCCGGCTGCGCAGGAATACGCTCAGGGCCAGGCAGACGGCGGTCCAGAGCAGGACCGGGATCCACGCGCCCGCATCCTCCCCCGTTACGCAGGCAGACAGCCAGCGCAGGGCGGCTCCCGCCGGAAGGATATCCCCGATCCTCCTCACGGCCTCCGGCAGGAAGGAGGAGGGATACAGGCATCCGGCAGCATAGCCCTGGGCAGCGGCATTGAGAAACAGGGCCATGGCGCTGCCCACCGCCCCGGGAAAGGCCGTATAGAGGAAAAAGGACATGGCCGAGACGGGGAGGATCGCAGGAAGCGACCGGAGAAAGATCCCCGCAGCCTCGGCGGGAAGGAGATCCCGCAGCTCCTTCACCGGCTGGCCCAGCACCCGCAGAGCGGCGGCGCCCAAAAGGGGCAGAAAGGCAGCGCCCGCAGCGCTCATCAGCAGGAAGACCAGGTATTCCGCGCCCACCTGCACCCACCAGGGAACCCCCGCGCCCCGGAGGACCGCGCCCAGTTCTCCGCTGCGCCGGTTGAAAAACGGCGCGGCGCCGATATGCCAGAGCATCAGCGTCAGCAGGAGCAGTCCGAAGAACATGCCTCCCGCCAGGGAAAGGGAACGGGAGACGCCGATGATCTCCACCGCAAACAGGGAGGAGCGGTCCAGGAGATCCGCCAGGTAGCGGTCGAAGAGCCGCATGCTTTCCCCGTACCAGTCGCTCTCCGGATCCGTCTCCCAGGCATAGCGCTGCACACCGTAGATGGCATTCTCCGTTTCCGCCTGAAGGACGGCCACCGCCTCCGCGATCTCCCTGGCCAGTACCGCGCTCACGTCGGCGCTGCCGCAAACGTAGGTCACCGGCAGCCGATCCCCCAGGCGGACGGCGTCGGTGAAGCCCTCCGGCACCCGGATATAGCCCACCGCTTCGCCGGAACGTACGGCCCTGCGGGCGGTTTCCTCCTCCATCGGCACAAAGCGGAGGGAAAACCGGGAGGAATCCAGGGCGCGGATGAGACCCAGCCCCTTCTGCAGATACCGGTCCTCCACCGCGCCGGTGACGGCGATGGTCATGGGCTCCCGGTTCTCCCGGTCCCGGTTGGCCAGACCTGCCCCCGCCAAAACGACAGAGAGCGCCAGGAGCAGGGCCACCCCCAGGAGGTGGACCGCTGTTCCCAGCGCCCGTTTCAGCTGCATACGCAAATAGCGATATCCCATTTTTGCCCCTCAGCCGCCGCGTCCGGTCCCGGCCAGAACCTTCAGGCCGTCCCGGAGGTCATATGGACGAAGCCGCCCGTCCCGGAGCAGGTACCCTTCCCGGCACAGCGCCAGTTCTTCCGGATCATGGGTGGCGATGACCGCGGCGCCCCCCTCCAGGCAAAACCGGCGGACATATTCCAGGACCCGCGCCTTGGCTGCCGGGTCCAGCGCAGAGGTGGGTTCATCCAGCAGCAGGATCCGGGGACTGCGGGCCATGGCACAGCCGATGACCAGCCGCTTCTTCATGCCGCCGGAAAGCCTGTCCGCCCGGGTGCGCAGGAATTCCCCCACACCCAGCTCCGCCAGGACGCCGTTCTTCAGACTCTGCTCCAGCGCCGCGCGGTCATACCAGAGGCGCAGGTTGTCATAGGCGCTGAGCTCTCCCGCCAGGGGCGTCCCCTGGGGCACGTAGGCCACCTGTCGGCTCAGCTCGCCCCGGGCGGAGAAGAGCTCCCTGCCGTCCAGACGGAAGGAACCGGCATCCGGCCGGAGAACCCCGGCCAGGATCCGCAGCAGCGTGCTTTTCCCGCTGCCGTTCTCCCCCACCAGACCCACGGCGGCGCCCCCCTCCGCCAGGAAGGAGGCGCCCCGCAGGACCTGTTTCTTACCAAATCGTTTCCCGATATCCCGGATTTCCAGCTGCATTGCGGCTCAGAAATACCGGTCGATGTAGTCCTCCAGCTCTTCCAGATACTCGGAGGGGATGTCTGTCTTCTTCAGGTTCTTGAGGAAGGCCTTCAAATCCTTCCCGTTGAGCTCTTCCACCCATTCCTCGCTCTCCAGATAATCCTTCACCGGGCTGACCTTCTTGGCGGAGCCGGATTTTCCGGAAATGGCCAGGCTCACCAGGGGAGAATCCTCGTAGTTCAGGATCAGCTTGACGTTGGAGGTATTCTTGGCGGTGTCCAGATCCAGGGTCAGGCTCATCTTCTTGAACATGCGCTCCTCAGAGCTGGACATTTTGAACAGCAGGTACATCAGATCCGCGCCGGGCTTCAGGGTGACGCTGCCCTTGAAATATCCCTTCTTCAGCTTGGCGCCGTCGATCTTTTCCGCGCTGATCTCCAGGAGCTTGGAGCCCTGTACCTTCAGCGCTGCATCAAAGGACACGGAGGAACCGGAGATCTTGCCCGTTCCGGCCAGGGCAAAAAGCGTTTCGCTGTCCTCCTTCAGGCTGATGTCGATGCCGATCTTGCCGCCCTTGACGGGGACGGCGTAGCGGAACTTGATATTGGAGTCAAAGTTCGTCCGGATCTCCCGGCCGGCAATGTTGCCCTTG
This sequence comes from uncultured Clostridia bacterium, assembly GCA_947165825.1. Lineage (GTDB taxonomy): Bacteria > Bacillota > Clostridia > Oscillospirales > Oscillospiraceae > UBA1774. The sequence continues at coordinate 5,597 of CAMVBX010000031.1, read as the reverse complement.
CCGTCCACATAGAGGGTCATGACGATCTTCTGCTTGCTGTCGGGATCGCCGTTCTCCCGGGTGTCCTCGATCGCTTCCAGGGTTTCGTCCAGCGACTCGATGAAGGCCTCGTAGGTATCCTCCGGATCCTCCTCCAGCGCCTTGGAGAGCTTCTGGATATAATCCTTGACGTCCTTATCCTTTTTCAGCTCGGTCAGAACGTTCTCCACGATCTTCATGGCGGCCTTCTCGTTGATGGTGACCGTCAGGGTCGTGTACTGGGCGGAGACTTCCCCGGCTTCCAGCGTATCCTTGTCCCGTTCCACATTCTCGATGCTGTTGACGGCGATCTCCAGATATTTGTCCAGCAGCTTCTTGAACTGTTCCTGGGTGGGCAAAGCCTCCAGCACCGCCTGGACCTGCTCCGCGGCCTCGGGATCCGTGTCGCTCAGGACGGACCGCAGGGTCCAGTACAGGGAGCTGGGCAGGTAATACCGCAGCGAGCCCATCGCGGAATCCGTCATATCCTCCAGATCCGCGCCCAGGAAGTTCTTGGAGATATCCGGCGCCTGGAGATAGATCATCTGCTCCTTCAGATCCAGCAGCAGATTGGCCGTGGTCAGCTTGTCCTTGTTCAGCTTCAGCGTTACCGCTCCGCCGGTGAGATCATCCTTCTTGTTGAGCTCATACTCCATGCGCAGGGTCTTCAGCCAGCTCAGATCCTCGCCGCCGCTGCCGACCAGGTCGAAGAATTCCTCATCGATGTTCAGCTCCGCGCTGCCGGTGAGGCCGAAATCATCCGCTTTGTCGCCCATGGACAGCAGATTTCCGTAATAATTCGCGGCGCTGTCCGATACGCTCTTCAGGCCTTTCAGCTCCACCTTGTGATACTGGTCCACCGGTTTCCCCGCATTGGCCAGGAGCCGGGGGATCAGCAGGATCAGGGCCACCACCACGATCACCGCCGCGGCGGCGATGGCGGGGATCAGCCATTTTTTCTTTTTCGGCTTCTCCGGTTCGGGTTCGTCCCCGGGGAAAACCGGGCCGGGATCAGCCGGAGGCGGGACGGGGCCGCCGCCCAAGGGTTCCGGCTCAGCAGGCTCAGGGTAAACTGGCGCCGGATCCTGGTAAACGGGCGCCGGATCGGCCGGGATGGCTTCCCCGGGGATCTCGTCTCCGATCACCCGGTCCATGGTCGTTTCCGCCGCTGCCTCAACGGTCTTTTCCACAGGGGTGCCGCACGAGGGGCAGAATTTGGCTCCTTCCACGACTTCCGCGCCGCAGACTTTGCATACCATCTCTCTATTCCTCCTTCTCTGCGAACAGGCTGCAACTGTGTATCTGTCAGAAAAAATATAACATACCCGCCCGCCTTAGGCAAGGGAAAACCGCCCGCAGCTTCGCCCCGTCCGCTGTCCGGAACAAATCCCGGGACCCCGTGAGGGGTCCCGGCTGTCGGAGTTTCGTTTTATCGGCCCAGGATCATGCGGCGGAGGATATAGCTGCGGACGCCCAGCTTCTTCCGCAGGGTGCGCTCCAGGAAAATGTAATGGTCGCACATCCGGCGGATCTCCCCGTCCTCCGGCTCCCGCCCGGCGAAGCGGGAAAGGATCACCGGCTCGCACACTGTCCGGAGCGGGAACCTCGCCCGTTCCCCGGCCAGGGCTTCGTCCGCCCGGGCGCAGAAGCTCCGGATGGTGTCCGAGGGCTGCATCTCCAGCCCCAGGAACCCCAGCTGCTTCAGGATCTGCCGATAACACACGTCCGCCCGGGCGGCGTTATCCGGATACCGACGGTTCAGGCGGCGGTAGAAGTTCTCCACCCGGAAGAACAGCAGGATGAACCGCACCAGCAGGAAGATCAGGAATACGGCCAGGTCGCAGCCCAGGACGACCAGCAGGATCTTCCCCGTATTATCCTTTTTCCTGGGGGCCAGGGGCTCATGGTCCGTCTCCGGCTCCGGAAGCTCCGGTTCCGGAAGCTCCGGCACCGGGAGCTCCGGCATCTCCGGCCGCGCCGTGGGCTTCGGCTTCTCCTCCGCAGGCTCGTCCTTCGTCACCGGTTCATAGAAGTTCCAGTGGGTGGGATCGAAGTCCACCCAGCCCACCCCGTAGAAATAGATCTGGGACCAGGCATGGGCGGTGGCGTTTGTGGCCACGTAGGAGGTGGTGTCCTTCACCTTGTCCGCCTGCTTCAGGCCGTAGCCGGTGACGTACCGGGCCGGGAGACCGGCCATGCGGGCCATCAGGGTCATGGCGGTGGCATAATAGGTGCAGTAACCCTCCCGGGTCTCCAGGAAATAGGAGAGAAAGTCCCGGTCACCCGGCGCGTCTCCGGGGGTCTGGGTATAGGTGCAGTTATCCCGGATCCAGTTCTCGATGGCCAGGGCCTTGTCATAGTCGTCCTCGCAGCCCGCGGTGATCTCCTCCACCAGCTCCGCGACAAAGGGTTCGATGGTCTCCGAGAGCCCGGTATACCGAGCCCTGATCTCCTCATACTCCTTATCCTTCCCGGCGGAGGCGTATTTCAGCAGAACATGCATGTTCCAGTCGAAATTCTCCTGCTCCCGGTCAAATACCCGGGTGCGGATGGTATAGGTCAGGGCATAATCCGGGAATTCCAGGGTATAAAGCTCCCCCTGGGTGTTGAAATACACCTGGGAGTCGTCAACCCGCTGAAGGCTCAGCCGCTCCAGCTTCCCCCCTACGAACAGGGACCGGAAATTCACGTTCATGGAGATATCCAGCAGCGCGCTTTTGCTGATCTTCCCATAGGGGCCCGCCGCCTGGTTGGAGGAGGGCTTATCGATGGTAAAGACCTCCCGCCGCCTGCCCCGCCACAGGGGACTGTTGAAGCGAAAGCGGCCCAGGCCCCAGCCGTCGTACCAGCCGGAACCGTTATAGGTATCATACACGGATCCGGCCAGCAGAATAGGGGTATTGGTCTTCACCCGCAGCACATTGCGGTTGTTGGGCTCAATATTGCCTCCCAGCTCGAAGCCGTTGGGCGCAAGGCCGGAATAGGACAGGTCGAAGCTGCCGCCGGCGGAGCTCCCCTCCCCGTAAAAGGAGAACACGTCCCCCAGATCCTCCACAAAATTCACCAGGGATCTGGACTGCCAGGCTCCCTCCTCCTTGGGACCGAAGGCGAAGGCGAACAGCACCGTGAGCGGGGCCAGGATCATGGCGGTGATGAGCATGGAGGCGGCGGGGATCTGTTCCCCCCGGCCCAGCTTCCGGTTTATGCTCCGGGCATTGGTACGGCAGATGAGCACGAAAAGGACGATGAGCAGCATGGCCGTCACCGTGAGCAGATTCTCCGCGCCGGAATAGTACATCCACAGCAGAAGGCCGCCGCCCAGGAGGATCCACAGCGGCAGGAAGGGCAGACGGCGGAAATAGACATAGAGCACCAGGGTCACCGGGAAGGAAAAGGCCAGGCGGACCAGGAACTGGCTGCCATTTTCCGAATAGGGCAGCGTATAGGGATAGGCGGCGTTATACCACTCGATAAAACCGTTCACATAGGCCAGGATCGGTTCCTTCAGCCGGAAAACCCAGACGGCACCGAAGCCCAGGAGGGCGACCGCCGCGATCAGTGCCGGGGCGATCCACCACCGGCGGGAAAGGAGAAAGATTACGGACAGGTCCACCGCCGCGAAGAGCATGCAGTCCGTCATGCTCACCTCCTGCCCCATGGCGGGCAAAAGGGCGGTGCAGAAGGCGCAGCTGCCCAGGAGGCAGCACAGCAGCTCCACGATGAGGGAGGAGGAGCCGGATCCCGTTTTTTGCTTCTTCACGCAAACACCCCCTCAGTCCAGCGCCGCCAGTTCGGCCGCCACGTCGCAGCCCAGGGGCAGACGGATGGTGGGGATCAGTCCCGTATCCCTCTCCCCGTTTCCCACCAGCACCAGGGTCACCGCGCCGAAGGAAGACTCCGCCTGGGCAAGGGCCGCCTCCAGCTCCGGGGTATAATCATCCGTGACCAGGATCAGGGAGCTCATGCCATAGCTCCCCTCCGTGGGCAGGTCGCCTTTCCGGGGCTCCCCGGTGAAGGGCAGCAGGGCCAGCCAGCGGCGGATCTTCTCGAAATCCGTCATGTTCAGCGCCTCCTCCCCGCTGTGCACTCCCCGGGTATCGCACAGGGCCCGGAGTATGGCGCTCCGGTTCCGGGACAGGCAATGGAGCGTGATGCAGGCCGCGGCTTCGCAGACCGTATCCGCCCGGGTCAGGGCCTCCTCCCCCGCCGCTCCGTGGGCGCAGTTATCCACGAGCAGGATCAGATTCTCCCGGATGGGCTGCTCATACTGCTTCACGAAAAGCTCTCCGTGTGCGGCGCTCTTTTTCCAATGGATCTGCTTCAGCGGGTCGCCGGGCCGGTAAGCTCTGGCGCCGGAAATGCTGCTGCCGCTCTCGGCATTGTGCAGGAACCGCTCCCCGAAAAGCTTCTCGTCCGCCACGTCCGCATACAGGGAGGACGGGGCCTCCGCCCGGGGATAGACCGTCAGCTCCGGCTGGCGGTAATAATGCAGCTTCCGCATATCGAAACGCATGGGGAGCAGGCCGAAGATATCCGTGATCCGCATGGTGGTGATCCCCACGGGATAGACGCCCCGATAGGGCATGACGACCTTGAAATCGAATTCCTTCCCCGCGAAGGGCAGGAGGCTGAAGGAGATCTTCCGGTTTTCGCTGGGGGCTGCCAGCTCCACGTCCACCTGCATCATGGAGAGGGGAAAGGGCTTCTCATTCCGGATCGACAGATGCAGGGCGGTCTCGCTGCCCTTCACGGCCTCCGTCTCATCCAGGGTCTGGGTATAGGAAAAGGTGCGCACGGTCCACTGATTCAGTCCCAGGATGGCCAGCACCAGCAGGATCTGGGCGATCAGGATCACGTACCAGATGCGCATGCCGGTATAGAGCCCGGCGAAAAGGAGAACGGGCATCAGCAGATAGAAAAGGAAGCGCAGGACCTTCATGATACCGCTGGGACCTTGATCTCCCGGATGATGGAGGACAGGATGCTGCCCCGGCTCTCCCCCCGGATCCCGCTGCGGCGGTCCAGGACCAGGCGGTGGGCCAGGACGTGGACGGCCAGCTTCTGCACGTCGTCCGGCAGGGTATAGTCCCGCCCGGAGAACAGGGCGTTGGCCATTGCGGCCTCCGTCAGGGCGATGCAGCCCCGGGGGCTGATCCCCAGGCTGATGCGTTCATCCTTCCGCGTGGCCTCCGCGATCTGGATGATATAGTCCAGCACCGCGTCTGCGCAGATAACCCTCTTCCGTTCCTCCCGCAGAGCCAGGATATCCTCGGCGGAGGCCACGGGTTCCAGCTCCTGGATGGGCCGGGCGCGCATATTGCGCTTCAGGATGTCGACCTCCTCCGCATGGGTGGGATAGCCCAGGGATATCTGCATGAAAAACCGGTCCAGCTGGGCCTCTGGAAGGGGGTAGGTGCCCGTGTGCTCCACCGGGTTCTGGGTGGCCAGGACGATGAAGGGGGACGGCAGCGGATAAGTCTTCCCGTCGATGGTGAGCTGGGCCTCCTGCATGGCCTCCAGCAGGCTGGACTGTGTCTTGGGGCTGGTGCGGTTGATCTCGTCCGCCAGCACGATCTGGG
>CAMVBX010000030.1 GCA_947165825.1 uncultured Clostridia bacterium | reverse complement strand
CTCAGCCCGTTCAGGCAGCTCAGCCCGTTCAGGCAGCTCAGCCCGTTCAGGCAGCCCGGCCTGTTCAGACAGCTCAGCCCGTTCAGGCGGCCCCGCCGGTTCAGCCGGCGCGCCCGGTTCAGACTGAGTATCCGCCCCAAGCCCCCGCGGCGCCCGTTCGTCCGGAAACCCGGGACCGCAGCCGGAAGCCGGTGAGCACCATCGCCTTCTGGGCGCTGAAGCTTCTCTATGCCATTCCGGTCGTGGGCTTCTTTGCCTCCCTGATCCTGGCTATTGCGCCGGAGAACAAGAACCTGAAGCACCATGCCCTGGCGACCTTCATCTGGCGGATCATCATCCTGGGTGTGCTGACCTTCGGAGGGATCAAGGTCTGGAACAACTTCGAAGCCATCTGGGATCAGGTCACGGAGTCTGTCCAGGAGATCACGGAGGATCAGAATATCGAAAGCGTGGACGATCTGCTGAACAGTCTGCGGGAGGGCTGATCCGGCGTGAGCCGCTGCCACAGCTTTCCGGTGGACAAACGCACGGGATATGCGTATACTGATCCGGAGACAGGGGGAAAGAAATGAAAACCTATCACGACGTATTTGTGGAGCAGCTGGTGCGCCGCCGCCGTCCCGGCGGGGAGGCGTTCTTCCGCCTGGGGGCGATCCTGCTGGGACTCATCCTGATCACCCTGGCTTTCGTCCTGGTGCGGAACTTTTTCCCTGTCCTTTTCGCGCTGGTGGTCATTCTGGAATTCTTCGCCTTTGTGTACACCGTGAAGGAGTTTGAATACTCATTCATCAGCGGTGACGTGGATATCGATATGATCCGGGGCAAGCGGAAAAGAAGCACCATTTTCAGCTGCAGCTGCAGGGATATCTCCCTGATGGCGCCATGCGGCACCCATGAGGAAGCCCTGGCCGATCCCTTCACCCGCACCACGGACGCCTCCGAGAGCGCCCGGGGTGAAGGCCGCTGGTTCCTGATCTGCCAGCGGGAGGATGGGAGCCGGGAACTGGTGTACCTGACCCCCAATGAGCGGATATTGGACGCTTTTTCCGGTTACCTGGGCAGAAAGATGGACTATAAGCCCCAGGCCGGACATACAGTAGCAGCAGAGTAAACCGGCTCCCGGGAGCCGGGGAAGGAGGCTCTGCGTGAGACTGGTCCGTACCGCCGCCCTGTATACCCTGCTGTTTCTGCCTCTCCTTCTGAGCGCCTGCGGAGGCGCCGCGGGAGACCGGGAGCGGGAGGAATTCCTGGAGATCCGCGCCGATCTGCTGGCCAGGGAGGAACTCCGCCTCCGGGCGGATCTGCGGGCGGATTACGGAGACCGGGTATATGATTACCGCCTGGCTTATGCCGGAAACGGCGATGGCGGCGTCCTGCGGATCGAAGAACCCCTGGAAATGAAGGATGTCCGGGTGGAATTGGAGGAGGGGCATACCCGCCTCCGCTTCGGGGACCTGATGCTGGATACCGGCGCCCTGGCGGGGGAGGAGAGCCCCGTGCAGGCTTTCCCGCTGATGATCCGGGCCTGGCTCCGGGGCAGCGTGGCGGAGTGCTGGCACGAACGGCTGTATGAGGCGGATTGCCTGGCCGCGGAGATCCACCTGGGCCGGGCGGGAGCGGAGACGAGTCTGGTCTGCCGGGTCTGGTTCCGCCGTTCCGATCGGGAGCCGGTGTACGCAGAGCTGGCGGCGGAGGGGCGCGTCTGTCTGACCTGCCGCACTCTGCCCTGGGTCGAAGAGACGCCGTCGGTATAAACTTTCTGCTTTGTGGAAGAATGAGACTGTCGGACATAGGATGTACCGGCAATCCATTCAACGGAGCGTGAAGACTATGCTGCAGAGCGTCAGACGAGGGGATATCTATTATGCGGACCTGAGCCCCGTGGTGGGGAGCGAGCAGGGCGGGATGCGGCCGGTACTTATCGTGCAGAACGATATCGGCAACCGGTACAGCCCCACCGTCATTGCCGCCGCCATTACCTCTCAGACCGGAAAGGCCAAGCTGCCCACCCATATTTCCCTGGGGGGCCAGAGCTGCGGCCTGACCAAGGATTCCATTATTCTCCTGGAGCAGATACGCACCATAGACAAACAGCGACTGCGGGAGCGGATGGGCAAGCTGGACGAGGCCATGATGAGCCGGGTGGACAGCGCCATCGCCGTGAGCTTCGGCCTGGGGCCCAGAGAGGCCCGGACGGGGGCGGCCATGTGACGATCCCGAGGAAATGAGGTAGAGAAAGATGAAAAAGATCCTGCGCTTCACCATGATCGCTGCCGCCGCAGCCATCCTTCTGTTTGCCGCCGCAGCCCTGGCGGCGGGGGATACGCCGGACCCGGGCGGGGAGGGAGATCCTCTGGTCACGCTGAGCTATCTGGAGCAGGTGTATACGAAGTACATTTCTGATCTGATGAGCCAGGACGCGGAGGCGCAGGCTCAGGCCATACAGGCCGGCCTGGAGGAGAGGATCGCCGCATTGGAACAGGCCAGCCAGGAAGCCCAGGCCGTCAGCGCGGGTACCTATCAGCTGGTGACCCTGGAGGAGGGACAGATCCTTTCCGGGGATCGGGGCATCGAGCTCATCCTGCGCATCGGGGAGGTCTCCGTCACCGCTCAGAGCAGCCCCGGCCTGGTGGATACCACCGCCGGCAGCATCCTGGAGGATGGGCAGAGTCTGGAAAAGAACCATCTGTATATGATCACGGTTCCGGGGAACGGCATCCGGGCCTCCGGCCACGCGGTGCTCATGGTTCGCGGGGAGCACGTGATCAGCTGATATTTCGGGAAAGGACCTGGGGCAGGCTGCAGCCGGCCCCAGGATTTTTGCAGGATGAATCTTTTCGGCAAATATCCCATATACGACGGAGAAGAGCAGACCGGGGAACTGGAGATTTCCCCGTGGGGCGGTTATCTGCGGTTCCGGGCCCTGTGCCGCAGCCGGCGCAAGGGGGTATTCCGCCTGGTGGCGGAGAGCGGGGGAAGGCTCCTGCCCCTGGGGGTGATGACCCCCTCCGGCAGCGGCTTCGGCCTGGAGCGGCGCTTTTCCCCGGCCGCCCTGCGGAATATGGGCCTGGAGCGGATCGACCGCTGCCGCCTGACCCAGGACTGGGCGGGGGGCTGGCAGGAGGAGCGGGAGCCGGCGCGGCTGTTCCGGGATCCCGCCCTTCGGGAGCTGGGCCGTACTCTGGGCCGGGAAGGCGTCCTGACCCGACAGGAGGGAGATGCCGTTTTTCTGGCGGTGCCCCTAGACCGGGACAGACCCTTTTCCGCCATGCCCATCTTCTGCTTCGGGTCCCCGGAAACCATCAGCGGAAGAAACTGGATCGTTTTCCGGATCATGGACGGCGCGCCGACGGTTAATCTCCCCGCTGCCGGGGCAGACTAGGATCGGTGGCCCAAATCTCATGAACCGGAGAGAGCAATGACGAATCTGACCACAAAAGAACTCACGGCTCTTGATGACCAGATCAAGACCGAGCAGGTCCTGGTCAAAAAGTACAAGGCCATGGCGTGCCTCTGCAGCGACGCCAAGATCCAGGGAGACCTGAACGGCATGGCAGATAAGCATCAGCAGCACTGCAACACGCTGATGACCTTTCTGCAGTAAGGAGGCGCGGCATGACGGATCCCAACCGCTGCGCGGCGACTCTGGGGGATAAGGAGATCCTGAACGATTTCCTTTGCAGCCAGAAGCAGATCGCGGCATCCTACAACACCTTTGCGGGGGAATGCGTGAACCCCCAGCTCCGCAGCACTTTCCTGAACATCCTGGATGAGGAGCATTGCATCCAGGCGGACCTGTTCGGGGATATGACCGCCAAGGGCTGGTATCAGCCGGAGCAGGCGGACCGGCAGAAGATCGATCAGACCCGGCAGAAGCTGAGCCGGGGCTGACGGAGACAAAGGAAAAAGGCGCTGTCCCCCCGCGGCGAGCGGATCGGGACAACGCCTTTTTTATTCGGTTCGGTCAGGCCATTCTTTCCTGCGTCAGCTCCGTCCAGCGGCCGGAGCGGTAATACAGGACGAAAATGACGAAAAGCAGCAGGTTGTGGCAGATCATGGCTCCCCAGGCGGCGGTCAGCCCGTAGTGCAGCAGGGAGACCAGAACGAAGGTGCCCACGATCCGTACGCCCCACATGCCGATGACGTTGAACAGGAAGGGGGCTTTCGTGTTCCCGGCCCCCTGGAGGCAGCCCTCCAGAACGATGTATACCCCATAGAAGGGCTCGGACAGGGCGACCATCCGCAGCACCCGGGCGCTGAGGGCGATGACGCCTGCATCCCGGGAAAAGAGGCCCGCCATCACCGGAGCGAAGGCAAAGAGCAGGGCTCCGGACAGGATCATGAGTCCCGTTTCCAGCACCAGGATTGCGGTGGTGATGCTCCGCAGCCGAGCCCGGTCCCGGGCGCCGATGCATTCCCCGGTCAGGGTGGCGGCGGCGGTCTGCATCCCGTAACCCGGCACGTAGAAGGCGGACTCCACCGTATTGGCCACCGTGTGCGCGGCGGTGCTGAGCTCCCCCAGGGAGTTGATCATGCTGGCGAACACCACGTAGCCCAGGCTGGTGGCAAAGCGCTGGAATACTGCGGGCACGGCCACCCGCAGACAGGGAAGGAGCACCGCCCGGTCCGGCTTCAGGGAATACCCGGCGGGGGAAATCTCCTTATGCCTCCAGAGGACCAGCATCAGCACCACACCTCCCAGCACGAAGCTGATGGCGGTGGCCACGGCGGCGCCGACCACGCCCCAGCCCGCCCCCCAGACCCGGAAGGAAGCCCCGAAGACGGTCAGCATCCGGGCGGGGAAAATGAGCAGAGCGTTCAGGATCACGTTGACGATATTCATGAGGATGCCCGCCAGCATGGGGGAGCGGGTGTCCCCCGCCGCCCGGAGCAGGGTCCCGGCCAGCATGCTGGCCGCCCGGAACAGGGTGGGGACATAGATGATGAAGAAGTATCGGGAGGCCAGGGGCCGGATGGACTCCTCCACCTGCATCCATGCGGGGATGACGCCGGAAAGCGCCAGAGGAAGGGCGGTGAAGGCGAGGCCGATGATCAGCATCATCAGCACCGCCTGGGCGGAGGCCCGGCGGGCCCGGTCATAGTCCCCGGCTCCCCGGGCCTGGGAGATATAGGCCAGGAAGCCCACCCCCATGGAACCGATGGTGGAGCCGATGAGCCAGTTCACCGTAGTGGTGGAACCCACGGCGGCGGTGGCCGCGGTGCCCAATGCGCCCACCATGGCGGTGTCGATATACTGCACGGCTGTGTGCATCAGCTGCTCCAGCATCGTGGGTCCGGCCAGACGGAACACCGTGCCGGTGCGGGATAAATCGGGTCTGTTCATCTTGTACCTGCAATGTAAACGGAATTGCGCTCCTCAGCCGGAGCGGCAGCTTACATTGTAGCACAGCTTTGCCCCCTTTGCCAGAGGGGAGCGCAATTCCCGCCCGGGTATTCATTGACAGAATCGGGTATAATGGTATATATTAAACCTTACCGTTGAGAAGCGAGGTGAGGCATTTGCTCAAGGAATGGTTTGAACATATCAGTTGGCTCAACGTTTTGAAGGAGTTTATCCTGGGCATCCTGCGGATCGCGGGCCGTGTGATCGGCCTCGCGCTGAAGGTCCTGCTCACGGTCTTGCTCATTGCCATATGCACCGGCTTCCTGTTCCTGGTCATCTTCTCCACCTATGTGAAAAACACCCTGGCGGATGACCTGCCGGTGAAGCTTTCCGATTTCAACCTCAGCCAGTCCAGCATCATCTATTACTGGGATAAGGGTACGGAGCAGTATGAGGTCCTGGATCAGCTTTCCGGCCTGGGGGGCGACCGGATCTGGGTGAATTACGAGGACCTGAACCCCTGGCTGGAAAAGGCCGCCGTGGCCATCGAGGACCATAATTTCTACGACCATTACGGCGTGGACTGGTTCCGGACCTTCGGCGCCTTCTATGAAGTGTTCCTGGGGGATTCCGGGGAGGTCTTCGGCGGCTCCACCATCACCCAGCAGCTCATCCGGAACGTAACGGAATATAAGGAAGATACGGTCCGGCGGAAGATCGTGGAGATCTTCCGGGCCATGCAGTGCGAAAAGACCTATACCAAGGAAGAGATCATCGAGTGGTACCTGAACGTGGTCTTTTTCGGCGAGCGGAGCAACGGGGTCCAGGCTGCGGCCCACAATTATTTCGGCAAGGACCAGAGCGAGCTGACCATTGCGGAGTGCGCCTGCATCATCGGCATCACCAATAACCCCAGCATGTATGATCCCTATCTCCACCCGGTGGCCAACAAGACCCGGCAGGAGTATATTCTCTCTGAGATGTACAGCCAGGGCTTTATCACCAGCGAAGCGGAGTACCGCAGCGCCCTGAAGCAGGAGCTGGTCTTCAAGAGCAGCAAAAGCGACGAAGTCACCGGCATCACCCGGAACACCAGCTGGTACGTGGACGTCATCATCGAGGACGTGATCCGCGACCTGATGGAGATCAAGGGTGTGGACTACGATACGGCCGAGACCATGCTCTTCAACGGCGGTTACCAGATCTACTCCACCATCGACATGGGCGTGCAGGAGATCATTGACGACGTGTATTCCACCGGGGAGCATCTGCCCGCGGGCTATCGGAAAAGCTCCACCCAGGATCTGCAGAGCTCCATCGTGGTCATGGATCCCTTCACCGGGGATATTCTGGGGCTGAGCGGCGGCCTGGGAGAGAAGGACGGCAGCCGTCTGTTCAACCGGGCGACGGATATGCTCCGGAGCCCCGGCAGTACCATCAAGCCCATCGCCAGCTATTCCCTCTGTCTGGATAAGGGCCTGGTTCACCCCTGGACGATTTTTGACGACAGTGATTTTGTCCAGCTGAAAGGGACCAGCTGGTACCCCAATAATGACGACAGCCAGAATGACGGTGCCGTCACCCTGCGTTACGCCCTCCAGGTCTCCATCAACACCGTGGCGGCCCAGATGGTGGATATGCTCACCCCGGAGGTCTCCTATGATCAGCTGGTGAATAAGCTGGGGCTCACCCATCTGGTGAAGGACTATAACGGCTTTTCCGACGTGAGCTACGCGGGCATGGCCCTGGGCCAGCTTTCCTACGGCGAGTCCGTCCGGGAGATGTGCCAGGCCTATACTCCCCTGTGCAACAACGGGGTCTATACCGAGGGCCGCACCTATTCCAGGATTCTGGATGCCGCCGGCAAGCTGGTATACGAGAACGTGCCCGAGAGCCACGTCGCCCTGAAGGAAACCACCGCCTATTATATGACCGAAATGCTGAACAACGCCGCCAACCGGGGCACCGGCTGGCTCTCCAAATTCGGCAACATGGGCATCGCGGGCAAATCCGGCGGCAGCAGCAGCTGGCATGACCGCTGGTATATCGCCTATACTCCCTATCTTCTGGCCGCCGTCTGGACCGGCTATGATATCGGGGAGAATATGGGCTCCTCCAACCCCGCCACCGGCATGTGGAAGCAGGTGATGGAGCGGGTCCATAAATACCTCGGCTATGAGGACAAGCAATTTGAGACCCCCGAGGGGATGCGCCGGGTGACGGTCTGCGTGGATACCGGACTTCTGGCCTCCGAGGCCTGCGATCATGAGATCCGGGGCAGCCGGACCATGACCCTGTATATGTACCCCAATGAAATGCCCACCAGCATCTGCCAGGCCCACGTGTATCAGGATATCTGCTCCGAGAGTCTGGATCTGGCGGGACCCGATTGTCCCGAGGGCTGCCACGTGAAGCTGTCGGTGATCGATCCCAGCCGATATGGCGGCACCATGACCCTGCCGGATTATTATAAGGACGGCAAGTATCCCAAGAAGCGGAACTTCAGCTCCGATGCGGCGTATCAGGAATGGCGGGAGGAAAACCGCACCTACTACGTGCTGGACGAAATGATCCATTGCCGCTATCATAACCTGGATCCCATCTCCGGCTGGATCATCGAGCCGAAGCACGGATACCTGATCAATCCGAATACCGGCATGTACTACGATATCGAGCATGATATTCTGATCGACCAGTACTCCAAGTGGCAGGTGGACTGGCTCACAGGCTACCTCATCGATCCCAATACCGGGAACTACGTGGATCCCCATACCGGCCAGGACGTTTTCCTCACGGAGGAGGATCTGGCCCAGTATACCCGGTATAAGTACCACAGGCCGCCCGGCTACGGGCACGAGGAACCCATCGTTCCGCCCGCGCCGACGGAGGAACCGCAGCCCACGGACGAGCCAACGGAACCCACGGAACCCGTCGAAGGAACGGCGGAACCCGGTGAGGAGCCGGGAAATGGGCCGGGGGGAGAGCCGGAGGGAGAACCCGGTACCGAACCCACGGAGGCCCCGGCGGAGCCGTCGGCAGAACCCACCCCCGAGCCGGAGGCCGAAAACGGGGATGCGGGCGGCGCGGAAGGCTGAACCCGCAACAGCGGAATACGATCTTACTGCCGCGGGACCGAAGTCCCGCGGCAGCTTTTTTTCTTTTGCCGTGCCAATTCGGGGCGGAGGGTCCACGGCTGCCCGACCGTATGCTATACTGAATGCAGATACGACCGAAGGGAGGAAACGAGATGAAGATGCATAAATTTTTCGCCTGGGCGGCGGTGATCTGCCTCCTCCTGACCATCATCACCGGCTATAAGCGGAAATAAAAGATACGAAAGACAAAAAACAGCCGCGGGACACTTCCGTCCCGCGGCTGTTTCTCTTTTTCTGCCAGGGTCAGATCACCCGTACCCGGATCACCCGGGGCTGGGCGGCCAGGGCCGCCTGGTCGAAGGGTTCATCCCGATCCGCCAGGATGGCCTTGATGCCTCCCCGTACGGCCTCGGCCTTCGCCGCTGCGTCCACAGCAACGGCGGCGTCCTTCTTCGCCAGGATCACCGCCCGATATTTTCCGGACCGGTCCATGCGCACGTTGGGCAGGTTCACGCTGTTGACGATGTTGCCCCGAAGGATATACTCCGTCACCTGGTCCGCCGCCATGATGGCGCAATTCGTTTCGCTCTCCGGCGTGCTGGCGCCCAGATGGGGGATGGATACGCAGCCTTCCATAGAGACGGTGTCCCCGTTGGGGAAGTCCGTCACGTACCGGGCCACCTTGCCGCTCTTCAGGGCGGCGGCCATATCCGCGTCGCATACCAGCTCGCCCCGGGCGATGTTGATGATCCGTACCCCGTCGGGCATGAGGGCGATGGTCTCCGCCCGGACGGTGTTCTTCGTATCGGCGTTCAGGGGCAGATGAAGGGAGAGATACTCGCTGCGCGCGAAGAGGGAAGCCTGGTCCGGCACCATCTCCACGATCCCGGTCAGCTCCTGCTTCAGAGCGTCGGAGAGGAAGGGGTCGCAGCCCACCACGGTCATGCCCAGGGCATGGGCGGCCTTGGCTACCTTGGCGCCCACGGCACCCAGACCCAGGAGACCCAGGGTCTTGCCCATGAGCTCGGGGCCGGTGAACTGGCCTTTGCCCTTTTCCACCAGGGGGGCGACCTCGTCCCCCTTGCCCGCCAGGGTGCGGCACCAGTCGATGCCGCCGATGATGTTCCGGGAGGCCAGGATGAGGGCGCAGATGGCCAGCTCCTTCACGGCGTTGGAGTTGGCGCCGGGGGAGTTGCAGACATAGATGCCCAGCTCCGCAAAGCGATCCGTGGGGATATTGTTGTATCCCGCGCCCGCCCGGGCGACGGCCAGAAGGCCGGGGCCGGGTTCGTAATCCAGCATTTTCGCGCTGCGGACGATGATGGCGGCGGGGTCCTGGGCGTTGTCGTCCAGGGTGAAATCCGTCTTGGGCAGGCGCTGAAGGCCTGCCGGATCAATGGCATTGAGCGTTTTAACCGTAAACATGTTTTTCCTCCTCAGCCCTGCTTTTCGAATTCCTTCATGTAATCCGCCAGCGCCTGTACGCCCTCGATGGGCATGGAGTTGTAGATGGAGGCCCGCATGCCGCCTACGCTCCGGTGGCCGCCGATGTTCTCGATGCCCCGCTCCTTGGCCCCGGCGATGAAGCGCTTGTCGATCTCCGGATCCCCGGTGACGAAGGTGACGTTCATGAAGCTGCGGGAATCCTTCTCCGCGCAGCCCTTGAAGAGGCTGCTGGAATCCAGCACGTCATACAGCAGCTTGGACCGGGCGCGCTTGCGCTCCTCCATGGCGGGGATGCCGCCCTGGGCGTCGATCCACTTCAGCATCAGATCCATCATATAGATGCACCAGCAGGGCGGGGTGTTGTGCATGCTGTCTCCCTTGATCATGGCGGCGTAGTCCAGCATCACCGGGGAGATGGGCAGGGCATTGCCCACATAGGCCTTGTTCACGAACACCGCCGTGACGCCTGCGGGAGCCATGTTCTTCTGCGCGCCGGCGAAAACGACGGCGTACTTGTCCCAATCGATGTAGCGGGTGAGGATATCCGAGCTCATGTCCGCCACCAGGGGAACCCCGGCAGGCGCCTTGGGGGTATACTGCCACTCGGTGCCGTAGATGGTATTGTTTGCGCAGTAATAGAAGTAGGAGGCGTCCTCATGCAGGTCCAGCTGATCCTGGGCGGGGATATAGGTGTGGTTCTTCTCCTTGCTGGAGGCAGCGATGCGGATCTCCCCGTACTTTTTCGCCTCGTCCGCGGCCTTCCCGGCGAAGGAGCCGGTGACGGCGTAGTCCGCCTTACCGGTGCGGCTGATGAGGTTCAGGGGGACCATGGCAAACTGAAGGGTCGCGCCGCCCTGGAGGAAGAGGATCTCGAAATCCTCCGGTACCTTCAACAGCGCCCGGAGCCGGGCCTTGGTATCCTCATGGATCGCCTGGAAAGCCTTACTTCGGTGACTCATCTCCATCACGGACATGCCGGTGCCGCCGTAATTCAGAAGCTCGGACTGGGCTTCCCGGAGAACTTCCACAGGCATGGTGGAGGGGCCGGCCGCAAAGTTGAACACACGATCCTTGGGCATAGTAAGACCTTCTTTCCAATAATTGATATTTCATGATGGATGTCGGTATCTGGATAATACATTAAATGATTGAATTATCCGATATTATAGCAAGGTCGGCAGAGAAAGTCAAGCCCCTGCTTCTCCCTCCGCGGAAGCGGGCTTCAGCGTAAGCCGGCCTTTCCGAACGCCGGTGATCTCCGCCCTGAGGATCTGCCCCTCCAACCCGGGGAGCAGCTCCGTTTCACAGTCGTTGGGGGTCCGGCCCAGCCGGCTCTCGAACAGCACCTCCTGAACGGTGCCCGTCTGGGCGGCCAGATAGGCTGCCCGGGTCTCCGCCGCCAGGGCGATGGCCCGGCGGGCCCGCTCCTCCCGTTCTCCCTTGGGGACGGAATCCGGCATCAGGGCCGCCCGGGTCCCCTTCCGCTCGGAATAAGGGAATACGTGGACGTGGGCAAAATCGCAGACCCGGAGAAAGTCCAGGGTGCGGGAGAATTCCGCCTCCGTCTCCCCGGGAAAGCCGGTGATCAGGTCCGCGGTGACGGAGCATCCGGGGAAGGCGTCCCGCAGTAGCTCCACGCTCCGCAGGAAGCGCGCGGTGTCGTATTTCCGTCCCATTCGGCGGAGGGTCTCGTCGCAGCCGGACTGAAGGGAAAGATGAAAGTGCGGGCAGAGCTTCGGCACCCCCCGAAGCTTAGCACACAGCTCCGGATCCACCACCCGGGGCTCCAGGGAGCCCATCCGCAGACGCAGCTCGGGGGCGGCCTTTCCCAGCGCCGCCAGCAGATCCCCCAGGCCGTACTGATATGAGGCCAGCTCGATCCCCGTAAGGATCAGCTCCTTCACCCCGGAATCCCGGAGGCGCAGGGCTTCGGCCACCGCCCGGTCCGGAGACAGGCTCCGTACCGGCCCCCGGAGAAAGGGGATGATGCAGTAGGCGCAGAAATTGACGCAGCCGTCCTCCACCTTCAGATAAGCCCGGGTCCGGCCCAGGGAGCGGTCCGGGGGAAGCTCCTCGAAGTCCCGGCGTTCCAGGGCCTTATCCAGAAGCACGACCCCTGGGGAGTCCTCTTCCAGACGGCACAGGGCCTCCACGAAAGCAAGACGGCCGCCGCTGCCCCCGATGACGGCGGGATGGCAGGCTTCCGCCTCCCCGGGCTCCGCCTGGGGCCAGCATCCGCAGACGGCCAGCTTCGCTCCCGGGTTCTGCTTCAGGAGCCGGCGGGCTGCCTGACGGGATTTCCTGGCGCTTTCCGCGGTGACGGCGCAGCCGTTCAGCACCACCACGTCCGCGTTCTCCGCGACGATACTGTGTCCCCTTGCCCGGAGCAGGGCTTCCATGGCGGCGGTTTCCGACTGGTTGCAGCGGCAGCCCAGGGTTTCAAACAGGAAACGCACGGTGTCAATCCTTCACGATGAGGCGGCTGATGGCCTCGGCAAATTTCTCCCGATCCCCGGGTGTGCCGTGGACCACCACGTCCACAGGCTTGGCCAGGTCCAGGCTGAACAGGCCCAGTAGACTCTTGGCGTCCACCAGGTAGCGGCCGGAGACTACGTCGATATCGCTGACCTGGGCGTTGGCCTGGGTGACGAAGTGCTTTACGTCGTCTATGGTACTCATGCGGATCCGGATCGGTTCCATGGGAGGTCCCTCCTTGCAATTCTATTTGGGATTGATTATACTGCTTTTGCCTTGGGCCAGTCAATTTGAAACAAGGAATGAAAGGGATATGATCTATCTGGATAACGCGGCCACTACCCGCCCCTGCCGGGAGGCGGCGGAGGCTGTGGCCGAGGCCATGACCGGGACCTGGGGAAACCCCTCTGCGGGCCATGCCCCCGGGCGGGAAGCCCGAGCCGCTATGGAGAAGGCCAGGGAGCAGGTGCTGAAGGCGATGGGACCCGGCAGCAGCCGGGGCAGCCTGATCTTCACCTCCGGCGGAACGGAGGCGGATAATCTGGCCCTCTTCGGCGGGGCGAAGAAGCAGATCCACCGGGGCAGGCACATCATCAGCTCGAAGGCCGAGCATGAGGCGGTGCTGAAATGCCTGGAGGAGCTGAAGGGAAACGGATGGACGGTGACCCTTCTGGATCCGGATGCCTCCGGACGCATCCCGGCGGAGGCGGTGGAGGAAGCCCTGCAGCCGGATACGGTCCTGGTCAGCCTCATGCTGGTGAATAACGAGACCGGCGGCATCACGGATATCCCCCGGGTGGCGGCCATGCTGAAGGAGCGGAAGTCAGGCGCTCTGCTCCATACGGACGCGGTACAGGCTTTTTTGAAGCTGCCCTGGAGTCCGGACAGGCTGGGGGCGGATCTCATTACCCTCAGCTCCCATAAAATCTGCGGACCGAAGGGGGCCGGCGCCCTGTGGTGCCGGAGCGGCCTGTCCCTGCCCCCGCTGCTCCGCGGCGGCGGACAGGAGGGAGGACTGCGTTCCGGTACGGAGCCCATGCCCGCTATCCTGGGATTCGGCGCGGCTGCGGCGGCCGTCTCCGGCCTGGGAGACCGGTCTGCCCGCTATGCGGCGCTGTCGGCTCTGGTCCGACGGGAGCTGCCCCAGGCGCTGTTTATCGGCGACCCGGAGGTCTGCGCCGGTCATATCCTCTGCGTTTCCTTCCCCGGCGCCCGGGGAGAGGTGCTTCAGAACTGGCTGGACAGCAAAGGGATCTGCGTTTCCCGTGGCTCCGCCTGCGCCAAAGGACGCCGGAGCCACGTTCTGGAGGCCATGGGCCTCCCCGGCAAGGTGATCGACGGCGCCCTGCGGATCTCCTTCGGACCGGAAAGCACGGAAGAGGAGGTCCGGGAATTCTGCTCCGTCCTCAGAGAGGCGGTGTCCCGCTTTTTCCCGGGCTGGAAAAACGATTTATTTCGCTGAATGAGAAAAGAATTCCGCCGGGATATCTTGCAAGTTTCCTCCATCTATGATAGTATCAACAAATCCACTGCACGGCTTGGATAAAAGATAGACAGGAAAGCACAGGTGACAAGCATGGTATCAATCGCAATTCTCGGCTTCGGGATCGTAGGCTCCGGTGTGGCCGGTGTGCTGACAAGGAACCGGGAGCAGATCGACACCGCCGCCGGGGAAGCCGTACGGCTGAAGTATATCGTAGATGTCCGGGATTTTCCCGATAGTCCCTTTGCCCCCGTGATCATCCGGGATTTTTCCGTGGTGGAGCGGGATCCCGATGTCCGGGTGGTGGTGGAGACCATCGGCGGCTGCGGCGTCGCGCTGGAGTTTACCCGCCGGGCCATTCTGGCCGGGAAACACGTGGTGACCTCCAACAAAGCCCTGGTCGCTGCCCATGGGCAGGAGCTGCTGGAGCTGGCAAAGCTGCATAACGTGAATTATTTCTTCGAGGCCAGCGTGGGCGGGGGCATCCCCGTGCTCCGGCCCCTGAAGTTCGACCTGGCGGGAAACCGGATCACCGGCATCCGGGGCATCCTCAACGGCACCACCAACTATATCCTCACCGCCATGCGGGAGGAGAAGCTGAGCCTGGAGGAAGCCCTGCGCAGCGCCCAGGCCAGGGGATATGCCGAGGCGAACCCCACGGACGATCTGAACGGCATGGACGCCGCCCGGAAGCTGGCCATCCTCTCCGATCTGGCCTGGGGCCGGGAGGTCCGGGCTGAGGAGATCGGCCGGGAGGGGATCGAAAAGGTGAGCCTGAAGGACGTGGAGTGCGCTGCCATGCTCGGCGGCAAGCTGAAGCTCGTATGCGAGGCCAAGCTCCTGCCGGACGGCGGGCTGACGGCCTTCGTCGCTCCCCAGGTGGTCATGCCCGGCAGCATGCTCTACGGGGTGGACGAGGCGTATAACGCCGTACTGATCACCGGGGACGCCGTGGGCGACGTCATGTTCTACGGGACCGGCGCGGGGAGCGAGCCCACCGCCAGCGCCGTGCTGGGGGACGTGATCGATGCCGTCAGGCACAGAGACCGGCGCAGAGCCATAAACTGGTCCGGGACTCCGGCAGTGCTCAGCGACCCCATGGGACTCGGCGGACGCTGGTTCGTGCGGCGGAGGGATATCGCCGCGATCGAGGAACAGTGTCCTGCGGTGCCGAAGGGCGAAGACGCCGCCTGCTACCGGGTCCTGGAAAAATAAGAAGACCGAACCGCAGCATGCGGCAACAATAAGGTGGGAACAGAACAATGCTGATCGTACAGAAATTCGGCGGCTCCTCCGTTGCGGACACCGCCAAGCTCCGTCGGGTGGCAGGCATCATCGCGGACGCGAAGAATGCCGGGAACGACGTCATCGTCGTCCTTTCCGCCCAGGGGGACACCACCGACGACCTGATCGCCAAGGCGCATGAAATCAGCCCGGAGCCCACCCGCCGGGATCTGGATATGCTCATGGTCACCGGGGAGCAGATCTCCATTTCTCTCTGTGCCATGGCGCTGCAGGAGATGGGTGTTCCGGCCATCTCCCTTCTGGGTTGGCAGGTGCGTCTGCGCACCTCTTCGGACTATGGCAGCGCCCGGATCCGCAGCCTGGATACGGAGCGCATCCGCCAGGAGCTGGACCAGGGCAAGGTAGTCCTGGTGGCCGGTTTCCAGGGCGTCAACCGCAGGGGGGATATGACCACCCTGGGCCGGGGCGGGAGCGATACCACCGCCGTGGCCATCGCGGCGAAGATGCACGCGGACCTCTGCCAGATCTATACCGACGTGGAAGGCGTCTACACCGCCGATCCCCGGCTCGTCCCCACAGCGAAGAAGCTCAAGGAGATCACCTACGACGAGATGCTGGAGCTGGCATCCATGGGCGCCCAGGTGCTGCACAACCGCAGCGTGGAGCTGGCAAAGCGCTACGGCGTACCCATGGAGGTGCTCAGCAGCTATGTCCGCAAGCCCGGCACGATAGTGAAGGAGGTCACGAAAGGTATGGAAGAAACCAAGATCAGCGGCATCGCCCGGGACGACAAGATCGCCCGCATCGCCCTGGTGGGGCTGAAGGATGAGCCCGGCATCGCCTACAAGGTCTTCCGGGTGCTGGCCAGGGAAAAGATCAACGTGGACCTGATCCTTCAGTCCATCGGGCGCGGCAACACCAAGGACATCAGCTTCACCATCCCCAAGTCCGAGCTGGAGCATGCCGGCAAGGCCCTCTCCGCCGAACAGGACGCCATCGGCTTCGAGCACATCAACGTCACCGACAAGATCTGCAAGCTCAGCGTGGTGGGCGCGGGGATGATCAACCGGCCCGGCGTGGCCTCCCTCATGTTCGAGGCTCTGGCCGCCGCCCAGGTGAACATCCACATGATCTCCACCAGCGAGATCAAGATCTCCGTCCTGATCGACCAGGAAGCCGCCGACGTGGCCATGCGGGCCGTGCACAAGAAGTTCTTCGAAGAGTGACCTGCTTTGCCGCCTTCACCGGGCCGCGCTCTGCGGCCCGGCTGTTTTTTGGTCGAACTGACGAATTTTCCCGGGATTTTTGGTGATTTTTGCGGTGCTTCGTTACAATTTCCTCTTGCTTTTCCCGTCACTTTGTAATAAAATGTAACCAATTTCAGCGAAGGCTGTGATCTAGGCGGAACCGGAATGAAATCTGGCAGACCCATTTGCAGAATATTAAAGAGTGCCGCGGCGATCCTTATTGCCGCGTTTATCCTGACGCCCGTCCTCTCCGCAGGCGCGGAGTATCTCTCTCCGGACAAGGCCGCTCCCATGACGGGCCGGCGCAGCTTCGACCTCATCGGCTCCTCCGGTCTGTTTGAGTCGGAAGTCACCCTTTCCCTGGAGGAGGTCAAGGCCCGGAAGGACGACAGCGAGGAATACTTTCCCCATGTCTGGCCCGTCCGTTTCAGCGACCACGGGTACATAAGCTCCTATTTCGGGCTCCGCATCGACCCGGTCACCGGGGAGGGCAGCCAGTTCCACAGCGCCATCGACCTGGCGGACAAGCCCGGCACGAAGATCCATGCCGCCGCCTCCGGCGTCGTGGTGGAAGCCTATGATTCCGAGGGCTACGGGCTGAATATCCTCATCGACCACGGCAACGGCTACCAGACCCGCTATTCCCACTGCAACAGCATGCTGGTTGCGGAGGGGGACGAGGTGAGCCAGGGGCAGGTCATCGCCACCATGGGCGCCACCGGCCGGGCCACCGGCGTGCATCTGGATTTCCGCGTCTATCTGGACGGGGTCGCCATCGATCCCCTGACCGTGCTGGACGAGCAGTAAAACAGAATCACGGAACAAAAAGAGCGGATGATTTTATGCAATTTATCGAAATCCGCTCTTGTAATTTGTTTATTATTGTGCTAAACTGCATCTATAAGCTATGAGCGCCCTGTTTCACAGTAAGTTTGGAGGTTTTTCGATCATGGAAATGGATGCGAAAAGAGCCGGTATCCTGAAAAAACTCAACATAACCCATTATGCCATCATTGTTGTGGTGGTCCTGATTTTCCTGCAGTGGTTCATGCCCTACTTCCGCTATGAGCCCACCGGCAAGA
>CAMVBX010000029.1 GCA_947165825.1 uncultured Clostridia bacterium | reverse complement strand
ATCCCGGGGCGGCTTGGCTTCCACCCCCGGGTGGGGAAGGTACCGCTCGCAGGGATTCTCGTGCCGGGGGTCATGGATCTCCTCCCGCCGGCCGGTCATAAGGAAGGATTCCATGGCCTTGGCGGCTTGGGGACCCATGGCGACGCCTTCGATGAGGCTCTTGCCCGCGGCTTCCCCGCCAAGGTAGAAACGGTCGCCCTCCCAGGCGGCTCCCCCCCGGCCGGTGGCCAGATATACGGCGTCGAAGTCCGCCAGCTCCTCCGGCTCCCGGATCTCCCGACCGTAGACGAACTCCAGGAAACCGGGCTTCACGGCGGTGAACTGGAACCGGAATTCCTCGTCAAATTCCGGAAAGCGGGGATGGCTGCGGAGACTGCCGCCCCAGGTCTCCTCCCGTTCGAAAACGGTAACGATATACTTTTTCAGCGCCAGCTGCAGAGCGGCGGAAAGACCGGCGGGTCCCGCGCCCACCACCGCCACCTTCTTGTCCTTCGGGGGGATGTTGAAGCTGTCGGCCTTCTTGTTTTTCGCAAAGCGGATGGAGGCGGATTCCAGCCCGGGCAGATCGATGGCGCCTCCCAGTCCGGCCCGCTGGCAGTGTTCCCTGCAGGGAGCGGGACACAGAGCGGCCACCAGGGTGGGAAAGACCGCTGCGGTGCGGAATGCTTTCCAGGCGGCGTTCCATCGTCCGCCGGCGCATTTTTCCGCAAAAGCGCGCACGTCCAGCCCGAAGGGACAGGCGCAGGAGCAGGAGGCCGGTTCGCCGTTAAAACAGTTTCGGGTGTACTGACTGAAGTCTTCCAGCTGCATAGGATCACTCTCCGATAAGGGCGAATGTGCCCATATTCATTCAAAATGAATTATACCACAGAGCCGACTGCATTGCAAACCGGAGCGGGGAATGGTATAGTTCCCCGGGAGGGATGCGCATGAAGATCGGCGTGATATCAGATACCCATGGACTGCTGCGTCCGGAGGTCACAGCGGTGCTGGAGGGCTGCGAAGTCATCCTCCATGCCGGGGATATCGGCGGACAGGATATCCTGGATGCGCTGGGGGAGATCGCCCCGGTGTACGCGGTGCGGGGCAATAACGACTGGGGCGCCTGGGGGGAGGGCATTCCCCTGACCCGGGATCTCTCCCTGGGGGGACTGCGGATCTGCATGGCCCATATGAAGCGGGATCTGCCGGGGGATCTGCGTTCCTTCGACCTGGTGGTCACCGGGCATACCCACCGGTATCTGGAGGGACGGGAGGGACGAACCCTGCTGCTGAATCCCGGCAGCTGCGGTCCCCGGCGCTTCGGGCAGCCCATCACCTTTGCCCTGGCGGAGGCGGAGGAGGACGGGATTTCGGCGCAGCGGGTGGAGATTCCTTGGGACTGAGGCTTGCTTTTTCCCCTGCCCGTTGTTACAATTGGGCGGGCTTTTGACAAAGGAGCACGGATCATGTCCGTGTTTCCCGAGACGGACAGCGTCCGCAGCGCCATCGGGCTGTGGCTGCAGGCGCCGGAGACCCTGTCCCGCGTCAGGGGCCGGCAAGCTCCCGGAAGGAAATCGTAAGGAAGGAAAGAAATCATGACCTGGTTCTGGACTGCTCTTGTCGCGACCCTGTGCTGGGGCTTCGCAGATCTGTTCTACAAAAGCGGCGCCGATCCGGAGGACCGGCGGAGCCACCTGAAGACCACCGTCGCGGTGGGGATCGTCTTCGGCCTCCATGCCGCCTATACGCTGATTTTCCAGGATATCGGCTTCGATTGGAGAAATCTGATCCGCTATGCTCCGGTCTCCGTGATGTATATCCTGTCCATGGCCATCGGCTATCTGGGCCTCCGGTATCTGGAGCTGAGCATCGTCTCCCCGGTGGAGAACTGCTCCGGCGCTCTGGCCGCTCTGCTGGGCATCCTGATCCTGCGGGAGATGCCGGAGAGCGTTTTCACCTGGATCGGTATCGTCTGCTGCTGCCTGGGCGTCTTTCTCCTGGGCCTCTTTGAGAAAAACCGGGATGCGGGGGAGATCGCGCATCAGGACGGGCGGAAGTTCCGCACCGGTCTGGGGGCCTTCCTGCTGCCTCTGGCCTACTGCGTCATCGATACCCTGGGCACCTTCCTGGATGATCCCTGTCTGGATATCGAAAGCACCTGGCTGCTGAACGTGACGGAGGACACCATCGAGGACGTGGGGAACACCGCTTATGAGCTCACCTTCCTGCTGGTGGCCGTGCTGCTGATCGTCTACCTCCTGGCCACCCGGAAGAAGGTCCCGGCCCATAAGCCGGAGCTGAAATACCGGGGCGCCCGGGTGGCGGCGGCGGTCTTCGAGACCGCCGGGCAGTATGCCTACGCCCATGTCATCGGCGGCGCGGCGGCGGTGACCGCCCCCCTGGTGGGCTCCTACTGCGTGGTCTCCGTGGTCCTCTCCCGGCTGATCCTGAAGGAGAAGCTGCCCGGAAAGCAGTATGCCGCCATCCTGATCACCTTCGCGGGCATCATTCTCCTGGGCCTGGCGGAGGGCCTGGCGGAATAAAACAGAACAAAGCGCAGGGGGACTGCCGTGAGGCAGCCCCCGATTCTTATTCCTCCGGCAGCTTCAGCACCTGGTCCACCCAGACGAGACCCGGATCCTCCACCGTCTCCCGGTTCGCCGCCCACAGGCGGCTCCAGACCGAACCGGAGCCGTAAACCCTTTCGGCGATGGTCCAAAGACACTCCCCGGCGCTTACGGTGTAGGTCGAAGCCCGGGCAATGGTCTCCGCTGCCGGAAGCTCCTCCTGCCAGTTTTCCGGCAGCCGGGGAGGAAAATGCCGCTGGATAGGCAGCTCCGCGCTGCCGCTTCCGGGCGTTGGAGAGCTGCTGACCCTCGGCGTGGGACTGACCCCGGGTGTGGGGACCGCCTCCGGAGGAGGGCTCAGAAGCGGCGTGGGCGTGGGGGGAGGCGGGACCTCCTCCGGGGAAGCGGAGGGGGTAACGGTGGGGACGGCGGGAACGATCTGGGCCCCGCAGGCCGTGAGCAGGACCAGGATCAGCAAAAAGCACAGAAGCGCGTATGCTTTGGACATGTCCATCATCCTTTCTTCCCCGTTGTTATGCCCGAAAATGGGAAAAATATACCGGCGGCACGCCCTGCGGATTGACGGCATGAACGGGAAATGGTATTCTAAATAGAATCAGAAACAGAATGGAGAAGGAGCGGGAACAATGGATCTGCAGGCACTGTTTGACCGGATCGGCTATGTCGACGGCGGTACCGATACGGAGCGACTCTATCGCCTCCACCGGGCGTACATCACCCATATCCCCTTTGAGAACCTGGACGTGTTCAACGCTAAACCGATCTCCCTGAAGACCGAGGATCTGTTTGAAAAAATGGTCACCCGACGCCGGGGAGGCTATTGCTTCGAAATGAACGGCTTTTTCTGCGCCATCCTGCGGGAGATGGGCTTTCCGGCCTATGGGGTCCTCACCCGCCTGAGCCGGGACGGGAAAACGGTCAACGGCTACCTCCACCGCACCAACATCACGGAGGCGGACGGGGTACGGTATCTCTGCGATGTGGGATACGGCGGGGATTGCTTTGTGGATCCTCTGCGTCTGGAGTTTGACGTTCCCCAGTTCACCCACGGCACCGTGTACCGGATCGTTCCGGGCGTCCAGCCGGAGGTGGAATACACGGTGCAGATCAAGCGGGGGGAGGAGTTCCAGAACCTGATGGGGTTCATCGACCGTCCCGCCCTGGATGAGGATTTCCAGATCTGCAATTATTATGTCAACTTCAGCCCTTGGTCGGTTTTCCGGCAGATGCTGATGCTGAACCGCTTCACCGAAACCGGCCGGTACTCCATGATGAACCTTTTCTTCACCCATCAGGAGGGAGAGAAGACGGAGCGCCGGGAGGTGAGCTGGGAGGAGCTGCCTCGGGTGCTGAAGGAGCATTTCGGCCTGGACGCCGTGCCGGACCATAAGCCTGAGCCCTTCAGGTTCGGCTGAGCTCAGGGCGGGGCAAGGCGCTGAACCCCCTGGCTGATCTCCGCCAGAGTCCTGGCCGCTTCCATGCGGAAGGCCTCCACCCGGCTCAGATCCCCCAAAGAGAGCATTCCCGCGAGCTTTCCCCCTTCCGCCGCGGGGAGGCGGCGCACCTGACTGCGGCTCATGCGTTCCGCCGCCGTTTCCACCCGGTCCCGGGGAGAGACGGTGATCGGGTTCCGGGTCATGCAGTCCCGGACAGGCGTTTTATCCGGGTCCTTGCCCATGGCGAGGCAGCGGAGGATGATATCCCGGTCCGTGAGGATCCCCTTCAGCTTCCCGTCGGCGTTCGCCACCGGCAGAGCGCCCACCCGGTACCGGCTGAGCAGCCGGGCTGCGTCCCGGCAGGTGTCCTCCGGAGCAACGGATATGGGACTGCGTTCCATCAGTTCGGATACCAGCATTGGTCTGACCTCCTCAGTTCAGCATACGGATATTTTGCCCGGAAAAGGAGCGGATAAACCTTGGACCTGGAGCGGTGGATGGATGAGGCGCTCAGCCTGGCCCGGGAAGCCGGGGAGGCGGGGGAAGTGCCCGTAGGTTGTGTGGTGATCCGGGGGGAGGAGATCCTGGGCCGGGGAAGAAACCGGCGGGAGGAGGAGCGGAGCGCTCTGGCCCATGCGGAGATCGAGGCAATCCGGGAGGCCTGCCTTCGGCTGGGAGACTGGCGGCTGGAGGACTGCGCCCTGTTTGTCACCCTGGAGCCCTGCGCCATGTGCGCGGGAGCCATTCTGAACGCCAGGATTCCCACTGTGGTCTATGGCCTGCGGGAGGGGAAAACCGGAGCCTGCGGCAGCGTGCTGGATCTGTTTGCCGAGGATTTCGGCTTCCGTCCCCGGATGTACGGCGGGGTGCGGGAGACGGAATGCCGGACCCTGCTCCGGAGCTTTTTTTCCCGACTGCGGGAATGAGGAGAGACTGATGAATTACGGCTTCTTTGCCCTCCTTGGGCGGATGCGGAATATCCGCCGCTGGGGGCTGATGCGCAACAGCTTTGATGAGAACCTCCAGGAGCACAGCCATGTGACGGCGGTGCTGGCCCACGCCCTGGCCATGATCCGGCGGGAAGTATACGGGGAACCTGCGGATCCGGACCGGGCGGCGGTGCTGGCTCTGTTCCATGACGCCTCCGAGATTATCACCGGGGACCTTCCGACCCCGGTGAAATACCTGAACCGGGACATCACCGGCGCCTATAAGGCGGTGGAGCGCCAGGCGGAAGCCCGGCTGCTGGAGATGCTCCCGCCGGAGCTGCGTTCCGCTTATGCCCCGCTCCTGGGCGGGGGAGAAGGGGAGGACCTGGGACCGCTGGTGAAGGCGGCGGACAAGCTCTCCGCCTACCTGAAATGCCAGGAGGAGCTGCAGATGGGCAACACGGAATTCCGTTCCGCGGAGCGGCAGCTCAAGGCCTGGCTGCGGGATTGCCCCCTTCGGGAGGTCTGCTATTTTACCGAACATTTTCTGCCGTCCTTTGGATTGACCTTGGACGAGCTTACCGGGGAGGATAAGGAATGAGAGCCATTGTGACCGTCGTCGGCAAAGACCGGGTGGGCATCATCGCGGACGTCTGCACCCGTCTTTCGGGCTGGAACGTGAATGTTCTGGATATCAACCAGACCGTCATGCAGGGAAATTTCGCCATGACCATGCTGGTGGATCTGGAGAAGTGTGAGATGCCCTTCCGGGAGGTCTCGGAGCAGCTGCGGCTCCGGGGGGAGGAAATGAAGCTGAGCATCCGGATGCAGCGGGAAGATATTTTTGAGGCGATGCACCGGGTATGATCAGCAGAAGAGAGATTTTTGAAACGCTGGAGATGATCGACCAGCAGCACCTGGATATCCGCACCGTCACCATGGGCATTTCCCTGCTGGATTGCGCGGATCCGGATCCGAAGGCCTGCTGCCGGAAGATCTATGAGAAGATCACCCGTATGGCCAAGGACCTGGTGCGCACCGGGGAGGATATCGAGCAGGAGTTCGGCATTCCCATCGTGAACAAGCGGATCTCCGTCACCCCCATCGCCCTGGCGGCTGCCGCCAGCGAGACGGAGGACTATGTCCCCTTCGCCCGTACCCTGGACCGGGCGGCGGCGGAGACCGGCGTCAACTTCATCGGCGGCTTTTCCGCCCTGGTGCACAAGGGCTTCACGGCGGCGGACCGGAAGCTGGTGAACGCCATTCCCCAGGCTCTGGCGGAAACGGAGCGGGTCTGTTCCAGCGTGAACGTGGCCAGCACGAAAAGCGGGATCAATATGGATGCCGTCGCCCTCATGGGCCGGATCATCCGGGAGACCGCCCGCCTTACGGCGGATCGGGGCAGCCTGGGCTGCGCCAAGCTGGTGGCCTTCTGCAACGCGGTGGAGGACAATCCCTTCATGGCTGGCGCCTTCCACGGGGTGGGCGAACCGGAAAGCGTCATCAACGTAGGCATCAGCGGGCCCGGGGTAGTGCACCATGCCCTGCTGGAGTGCAAGGGCGCTCCCTTCGACCTGGTGGCGGAGACCATCAAGCGCACCGCCTTCCGGGTGACCCGGATGGGACAGCTGGTAGCCCGGGAGGCTTCCTCCCGGCTGGGCGTCCCCTTCGGGGTGGTGGATCTGTCCCTGGCGCCCACCCCCGCCATCGGGGACAGCGTAGCGGATATTCTGGAGGAGATGGGCCTGGAGCGGGTGGGGACCCATGGCACCACCGCAGCCCTGGCACTGCTGAATGACGCCGTGAAGAAGGGCGGCCTGATGGCAGCGTCCCACGTGGGCGGACTGTCCGGCGCGTTCATCCCCGTCAGCGAGGACGCGGGCATGATCGCCTCCGCCGAGGCGGGGACCCTGTGCCTGGATAAGCTGGAAGCCATGACCTGCGTATGCAGCGTTGGCCTGGATATGATCGCCGTTCCGGGGGATACCCCGGCGGAGACTCTCTCCGCCATCCTGGCGGACGAGGCGGCCATCGGGATGGTGAACAACAAGACCACCGCCGCCCGGCTCATCCCCGCCGTGGGGAAGACCGTGGGGGACCGGGTGGACTTCGGCGGCCTGCTGGGCAGCGCCCCCGTAATCGGGGTACATCCCGAATCCAGCGCCCTTTTCGTCTCCCGCGGAGGACGGATCCCGGCCCCCCTGCAGTCCCTGCGGAACTGATGTACCGGGGAACGGCGGAACTGAGGCACCGGGGAATTCTGGTGATCTGCGGCCCCACCGCTACGGGGAAGACCCGGCTGGGGGTGTGGTTGGCCGAGCGCTTCGGGGGAGAGGTGGTCTCCGCCGACGCCATGCAGGTGTACCGCGGCATGGTGATCGGCACGGCGGCCCCTACTGCGGAGGAGTGCAGGGGGGTACGCCACCACCTGGTCGGCACCGTGGACCCCAGGGAGAATTATTCCGCGGGTCGGTACGTGGAGGAGGCATCCGCCTGCATTGACGATATCCTGGCCCGGAACAGGCTCCCCATTCTGGTGGGAGGAACCAACCTGTATATCGATTCCCTGCTCCGGGGCGTCGAGTTTTCCGATTTCGACCCGGCTCTCCGGGCTGCGCTGGAAGCGGATTATGACCGCCTGGGCGGGGAGAAGATGCTGGACCGCCTGGCGGAGATCGATCCGGAGCGGGCGGCGCTCCTGCATGCCAGGGATAAAAAGCGCATCCTCCGGGCCCTGGAGGTTTTTGAGACCTCCGGGGAGACCATCACCGCCCACGATGAGCGGAGCAGGAAGATCCCCCCGCGGTATGCCAGCTGCCGCATCGCCCTGAGCTTTGCAAACCGGGAGGATCTGTACGCCCGGATCGATACCCGGGTGGACGGAATGATGAAGGCGGGATTGGTGCGGGAGGTACAGGGACTGCTGGAATCCGGCGTCCCGGCGTCCAGCACCGCCATGCAGGCCATCGGATATAAGGAAATCGCTGCGGCGCTCCGGGGGGAGCTGACGATGGACGAGGCCGTGGAGCAGGTCAAGCAGGCTTCCCGGCGCTATGCCAAACGGCAGCTCAGCTGGCTCCGCCGGGATCCGGATCTGTATTGGATCCTCTGGGAAAAAAAGCCGAATTACGAGAAAGCCGCCTCTGTTTCGACACGGATTTTGGAAGAATCTGGTATACTGTAATCGGCGTCAGAAAACGCCGAATACAGAGGTCGAAAGGGAGTCGAAGAGATGCAGAAAAGAATGGATCTGCAGGAGCAGTTTCTGGATCAGGCACGCAGGGAGCGCACTGGATTGACGGTATTTCTGATGAACGGGTTTCAGATGCGCGGCGTGGTCACCGGATACGATGATTTTACGGTGGTGCTGGAGTGTGAAGGCAAGCAGGAGCTTGTGTACAAGCACGCTATCTCCACCATGATCCCGGTCAAGCCGGCAGAGCTTCTGATGGAGGGCTGAATGCGGCACGAGCCGGGGGATCAGGAGGCGCCGATCATTGAAAACGGTTAAAAATGCGAATTTGCCCATCAAGCTGGCGGGATTGCTGATTTTCGCCGCCGTACTGGTCTACCTGGCGGTATACGGGGTGCGCCTGCTGGATAACCCCTTCCGCACGGTGCAGGCGCTGAATACCACCCGGCGGGACAGCGCCCATATCCGCGGCCTGGTGGTCAGGCAGGAGGAGACGCTGAACAGCGTTTACAACACCGTATACATCACGGCGGAGGAAGGAAAGCGGGTTTCCGGCGGCGACGAGGTGGCCGAGGCTTTCGATACGGAGGAAGGGCTGCAGCGCGCCGTACGCATGGGGGAGCTGAATCAGCGCATATCCAGCCTGGAGGCTCAGCAGAACCGCTATGCGGCGGAGGATCTTCAGCAGATGGAGCGGGAGATTGAAAATGCCTGCGCCCTTCTGCGCAGCTCCGCCCTGCAGCGTTCCATGGATACCCTGGAGGAAGCCAGTCTCTCTCTGCAAAGCCTGACCTTCACGGCCTTCGGAGATACGCAGGAGGTGGCGGCCAGACTGCAGGCGTATCAGAAGGAGCTCAGCGATCTGCAGCACCGGGGCAGCGACCGCAGCGCGGTGATCAACTCCCCCCGGTCCGGCCTGTTCAGCTCCGTGGTGGACGGATGGGAGGACCTTTCTCCTTCCGCCCTGGAGGAGATCGGCGCGGGGGAACTGAGCGACCTGCTCCAGGAGAGACGGGAGCCGGAGAAGAACGCCCTGTGCAAGCTGGTCTACGGGAATCGGTGGTACTATGCCGCGCTGGTGAAGGATGAGGATGCCCAGCGGCTCCGGCGGGGACAGACGGCCTCCGTTCGGTTCGGCCGGTATTACGGCCAGGAGCTGAGCATGGCGGTGGAGTCCATCAGCCCGGAGGAAAACGGGTACCGTGCCGTGGTCTTCTCCTGCAGCACCAACCTGGCGGACGTGCTGAGTATGCGGCGGCAGGAGGCGGAACTGATCTTCTCCCAGGAATCGGGTCTGCGGATCCCCCGCCAGGCCCTGCGGGTGCGGGACGACGGCAGTACCTACGTCTATGTGCAGACCGGTCTCCGGGCGGAGGCCAGGGATGTGGAGCTCCTACATGATTTCGGGGAGTATTACATGGTCAGGGGGCAGAATCTCCGCGCGGGCGATGAGGTCATCGTCAGCGGCAAGGGCCTGTTTGACGGAAAGGTGGTGGCGGACTGATGGAGACCATGGCGGACCGGGTGCGCCGGGTGCGGGAAAACATAGCCGAGGCAGCGCTGCGGAGCGGAAGAAGACCGGAGGAGATCTGCCTGGTGGCCGCCTCCAAGACGATGGGGGCCGAGGCCGTACAGGAAGCCATCCGTGCGGGTGTGGATGCCGTGGGGGAGAATCGATGCCAGGAGCTGACGGAAAAGCTGGCCCAAGGGGCCTATGCCGGCGCTCCGCTCCACTTCATCGGACATCTCCAGCAGAATAAACTGAAGTATCTGGTGGGGAAGGCGGACCTGATCCAGTCGGTGGACGGAGAGGCGCTTCTCCGTCAGATCGATCGGCGTGCAGAGGCCCTGGGGATCCGTCAGGCCGTACTCCTCCAGGTGAACATCGGCCGGGAGGAGCAGAAGAGCGGCGTGGAGCCGGAAAGGCTGCCGGAGCTCTGCGCCCTGGCCGGCACGCTGCCGCATGTGCGCCTGGAGGGACTCATGGCCGTTCCCCCTGTGTTTGATGAGCGGGAAAAATACCCCTATTTCGAGGAAATGTATCAGCTTTTTGTTGACATGAGGGCGAAAAAATATAATAATGTCTGTATGAACATTCTCTCGATGGGAATGAGCGGGGATTATCCTGCCGCGATCCGGGCGGGGGCGAACATGGTCCGCGTGGGTACCGCGATCTTCGGCGCCAGGACTTATCCCCCAACCGTTTGAACCGGCTGTTCCGGCGCGAGGGAAGGAAAGGGGTACAGAGATGGGATTATTTGATTCGTTCAAGCAGCTGGCCAGACCCTTTGATGAGGAATATGACAATATCGCGGAAAAGCCGAAGGAGACTATTCCCGCCTCTCAGTTCGGCGGAAACCAGGCAGAGGAGAGCCCCAACCGGAACAATAAGGTCGTGAACATCCATGCCACCGCGCAGCTTCAGGTGGTGCTGGTGAAGCCGGAGCAGTATGAGAATGCCCGGGAGATCGCCGATCATCTCCGGGAGAAGCGCACCGTGGTGCTGAACCTGGAATCCACCAATAAGGATACTGCCCGCCGTGTGCTGGATTTCCTCAGCGGCGTGGCTTACGCCCAGGACGGAAAGATCAAGAAGGTCGCCGTGAGCACCTTTATCATCACCCCGTACAACGTGGATATTCTGGGCGACTTGATCGACGAGCTGGAAAATAACGGCCTCTATTTCTGAGCGCTGACATAAGAGAGGAAGACCTGTTTTGCTGACTCCCCAGGATATAACCAATCGGGAATTTGACAAGGCTGTTTTCGGCGGATACGATATCTCCGCGGTGGACAAGTTCCTGGAAGAGATCTTCCAGGATTATTCCGCCCTGTATAAAGATAACGCCACCTTGAAGGGGAAACTCAAGGTCCTTGTGGATAAGGTGGAGGAGTATCGCAATACGGAAGATGCCATGCACCTCGCCCTGCTCACCGCCCAGAAGACCGCGCGGGAGATGACGGAGGAAGCGGAGAAAAAAGCCGCGGAGATCCTCCAGAATGCCCAGACCCGGGCAGACGCCCTGCAGGCGCAGGCGGAGGCCGATGCGGAAAACCGTCGTCAGGAACTGAAAAAGGACCTGCAGGAGGAGGAAAACGCCCTGCTGAACGCCAGGCGGAAGACCGCCGCTTACCTGGAGAATCTGCGTAAGGCCGGTGAAGCGTTCCAGGAGAGTCTGAGCGATATTTATGGATTTTCCGAGCCTCTGGAGGAGCTGCCGCCCCAACCGGTCCGGCCGGAACCGGAGCAGGTGCTTCCTGAGCCGGAGGAGTCGGCTTCCGAGCCGGAGATGAGCATCGATATCGAAGGCGTGATGCAGATGATCGAAGAGACGTATAAGGACGGCGGTCCCGCTCCCGCGCCGGAAGAGCCCCGGGAGGAGCATCCCCTTCAGATCGACTACAATAATCTCCAGTTCGGCACGGGATATGACAAGAACAAGAAACGGTAAACCGCATTCCGGTACGTGAGAGAATATGGCGGGGCGGCATGCCCCGCCATTGGTTTTTTATTAAGAAAGAGGTAAACAGCTATGGCTCAGGATTACAATGCTACCCTGAATCTGCCCAAGACCGAGTTCCCCATGCGGGCCGGTCTGCCCAAGCGGGAGCCGGAATGGCTCAAGGCCTGGGAGGAAAAGGATCTTTACGGCGGCCTGCAGAAGCGGGGGGAAGGGAAGCCCCGTTTTCTGCTCCATGACGGCCCGCCGTTTTCCAACGGCTATATCCATATGGGCACCGCCCTGAACAAGTGCCTGAAGGACTTCATCAACCGGTACAAGGCCATGACCGGCTACCACGTTACCTACAATCCCGGCTGGGACAACCATGGTATGCCCATTGAGTCTGCCATCATCAAGCAGCAGAAGCTGAACCGGAAGGCCATGTCCATCCCCGAGTTCCGGGATGCCTGCCGGGAATTCGCCCAGAACTATGTGAATATCCAGATGGGTCAGTTCAAGCGGCTGGGCGTTCTGGCGGACTGGGATCATCCTTACCGCACCATGGACGCCAAGTTCGAGGCGGAAGAGGTCAAGGTCTTCGGAAAGATGTACGAGAAGGGGTATATCTACAAGGGGAAAAAGCCGGTATACTGGTGCCCCAAGGATGAAACGGCCCTGGCGGAAGCGGAGATCGAGTATTCCGAGGAGCCCTGCACCTCCATCTACGTGAAGTTTGAAGTTTCGGACTGCCATGGGCTGCTGGCGAAATACGACAAGATCTATTTCGTCATCTGGACCACCACCACCTGGACCATCCCCGGCAACCTGGCCATCTGCCTGAACGCGGATCTGGACTACGTGATCTGCCGCAACCCGGAGAATGGGGAGTGCTACATTCTGGCGAAGGACCGGAAGAGCGCTGTGGAGCAGGATTGCGGCCTCCCCGAGCTGGAGGTCCTGGAGACCCGGAAGGGCGCGGAATTCGAGCTCATGAAGGCCAGACACCCCCTGGCGGACCGGGAGAGCATCCTGCTCTGCGGCGACCATGTCACCCTGGATGCCGGCACCGGCTGCGTGCATACCGCCCCCGGACATGGCCAGGAGGACTATGAGATCTGCCGGAAGTATGACCAGAGCGGAAAGACGAACATCGGCATCCTGGTGCCCGTGGATGACCGGGGCAGGATGAACGAGCTTTCCGGAAAGTACCAGGGTCTCACCACGGATGAGGCCAATCCTGTGATCCAGAAGGATCTGGAGGATTGCGGCGCTCTGCTGGGCACGAAGCAGATCACCCACCAGTACGCCCATTGCTGGCGCTGCAAGAATCCCATCCTTTACCGGGCGACGGATCAGTGGTTCTGCTCTGTGGACGCCTTCAAGGAGGAGGCTGTGGCCGCAGCAAATCAGGTGAAGTGGCTGCCGGAATGGGGCAAGGGCCGGATGGAAAGCATGATCCGGGAGCGGGCCGACTGGTGCATCTCCCGTCAGCGCCATTGGGGTCTGCCCATCCCCGTGTTCTACTGCCAGGATTGCGGCAAGCCCGTGTGCACGCCGGAGACGATCCAGGCCGTTTCGGAGATCTTCCGGGCCGAGGGGTCCAATGCCTGGTTCCTCCATACCGCCGCCGAGCTTCTGCCGGAGGGCTTCACCTGCCCCCACTGCGGGGGAAAGACCTTCACCCAGGAGACGGATACCCTGGACGGCTGGTTCGATTCCGGATCCACCCATATCGCCTCCATGGAGCTGGACAGCCCCGGCGTTTGGCCCTGCGACCTCTATCTGGAGGGCGGGGATCAGTATCGCGGCTGGTTCCAGTCCTCCCTCCTCACCGCCGTGGCCGTAAAGGGCGGCGCTCCCTACCGGTCTGTTCTTACCCATGGCTGGACCGTGGACGGGGAGGGGAGAGCCATGCACAAGTCCCTGGGCAACTCCGTCCTGCCGGATGAGCTGATCCCCAAGTACGGGGCGGAGCTCCTGCGTCTGTGGGCCGCCTCCGCGGACTATAAGCTGGATATGCGCTGCTCCGACGCCATCTTCAAGCAGCTCTCCGACAAGTATCTGAAGATCCGGAATACCGCCCGGTATATCCTGGGCAACCTGAACGGCTTCGATCCGGACGCCATGCTTCCCTTCGCCGAGCTGGAGCCCCTGGATCAGTGGGCGCTGGACCGCCTGAGCCAGCTGATTTCCCGGTGCATCGAGGCCTATGACAATTTCGAGTTCTACGCCGTGACCTACGCCATCCATAACTTCTGCGTCACGGATATGTCCAACTTCTATCTGGATATCCTGAAGGACCGGCTGTACTGCGAGGCGCCGGAGGGGAAGCTCCGCCGCAGCGCCCAGACCGCGATCTTCCTGATCCTGGATTCCCTGGTCCGGCTCCTGGCCCCCATCCTGGCGTTCACCGCCGAGGAGATCTGGGGGGTCATGCCTCACCGCGCCGGGGACGATCCCGCGAGCGTGCTGTATAACGATATCCTGCCTGCGGATCCCGCCTGGCGGCTGAGCCCGGAGCAGGAAGCGCGTTGGGACCGGATCGTCAAGATCAGGGGCGACGTGAACAAGGCCCTGGAGCTTGCCCGGAGCGAAAAGACGATCGGCAAGAGCCTGGATGCCCGGATCACCCTGTATCTGAACGGCGCTGTGAAGCCTGAGGAGCTGGAGGGCTTCGACCTGAAGACCCTGTTCATCGTCTCCGGCGTGCAGGTATGCGAGTCCGGCGGGGAAGAGCTGGAGGCCGGCGCTCAGTCGGGCGTGAAGGTGAAGGTGGAGAGCAGCGATGCCCCCAAGTGTGCCCGGTGCTGGACCCACGATGCCCGGGTGGGGGAGGATCCTGCGCATCCCGACCTGTGTCCCCGGTGCGCCGCCGTTGTGGCGGGGCTGGGCGGTTGAGGTCCGGTCATGGGAGAGATCCTGCTGGCGGCGCTGATCATCCTGGCGGACCAGCTGAGCAAGCCGGCCGCCGTGAACCTGGCGGCACACCGGGGCTCCACGGTGCTGATCCCCGGCGTGGTCGGTCTGACCTGCACCTATAACTATGGCGCCAGCTGGGGCATCCTGGCCGGGAAGACCGTTTTTCTGCTGGTCCTCACCGCCCTGGTCTGTGCCGCGGTCTTTACGGCGCTCCTGCTCCGCAGACCCAAAAGCGCCTTGTCCCGGCTGGCCCTGGCCATGGTGCTGGGCGGCGCGGTGGGCAACGCCCTGGACCGGCTGGCGGACGGCTTTGTGACCGATATGATCGAACTCCTGTTCATGGATTTTCCCATTTTCAACGGGGCTGACTTCTTCATCACCGTTGGCGGCATCCTTTTCTGCCTGAGCATTTTCCTGGAGGAGAGACAAAGCCGCCGGAAGCCGACGGCTGTGGGGAAGGAGGCCGGGGATGAAGCGGGAACTGACCGCGGCGCCTGAGGACGCCGGCCTTCGGCTGGATGCTTTCCTGGCGGAAAAGCTCCCGGAACTCAGCCGCAGCCGGGTGCAGCAGCTGCTGGAGCAAGGCTGTATCCTGGCAGAGGGAAAGCCCGGGAAAAAGAACCGGAGGCTGAATCCCGGCGAGCGGATCACGCTGGATTTGCCGGAGCCCGCGGAGGCGGACCCGGAGCCGGAGGAAATCTCCCTGGATATCCTTTTCGAGGATGAAGACCTGCTGGTCATCAATAAACCCAAGGGCATGGTGGTCCATCCCGCCCCCGGGCATGAGCGCGGCACCCTGGTGAACGCTCTGCTGCACCACTGCGGAGATTCCCTGTCCGGCATCGGCGGGGTGAAGCGGCCGGGGATCGTCCACCGGCTGGATAAGGACACCTCCGGCCTGATGCTGGCAGCGAAGACGGACCGGGCTCACGCAGCCCTGGCCGCCCAGCTGGGAGATCACAGCCTGCACCGGGTCTATGCCGCCCTGCTCATCGGCACCCCCCGCCCCGGGGAGGGGGCGGTGAATCTGCCTGTGGGCCGGCATCCCCGGGATCGGAAGAAGATGGCTGCCGGTGTGCCGGGCGGCCGGTCCGCCGTCACCCACTACCGGGTGCTGGAATCCTTCCCCGGATACAGTTACGTGGAATGTGTGCTGGAGACCGGGCGCACCCACCAGATCCGGGTACACATGGCCGCTTTGGGTCACCCGGTTGCGGGGGATCCGCTGTACGGGGGAAAATGTCCTCTGCCCCTGTCCAGTCAATGTCTCCATGCCCGGGAGATCTGTTTCCGCCATCCGGTCACGGGGGAGGACATGACCTTTACCTGCCCGCTGCCTCCGGAGTTTTCCGCCGTTCTGGAAAAACTCCGGGCCGACGCGGAATAGCCTCAGGTGAGGCGGCAGCTTCCGGTTTTCGGGATGCGGATGGTGAGGATATAATCCGCCTCCGTCTCCGCCTGGTCGTATTCCGCCTGTACTCCGTTTCGGCGCATGACGCCGAGCCCCTTCGTTACCGTGTTGAAGAAGATCCGAACGTCCTTCAGCACGATGCGGGGGGCTTTTTTCTTCCCCTGGGGCGCCTTGGGCGGCCCGCCCCGCTTCAGGTATTCCTCTATGTACTGTTCCGTGCGGGCTACGTTCAGGTCATGCTCCAGCACGTAGGACAGGACCTCCAGCCTCTGCTCATCCGTATCCAGACGCAGCAGGGCCCGGGCATGACGCTCGCTGAGGCCCCGTTCCCGCAGCAGAAAGAGCAGCTCCGGGCTGAGGCGAAGGAGACGCAGCTTGTTGGCTACGGCGGATTGGGAGAGACCGATGCATCTGGCGGCCTCCTCCTGGCTCATGCCATAGGTGCGGGTAAGGGTCAGCAGCCCCTCCGCCTCCTCGATGAAATCCAGGTCCTGACGCTGCAGGTTCTCCACCAGAGCCAGAAGGCCGGAGTTCTGCTCGCTGACGTTCACCAGGATGCAGGGGACCTTGTCCAGCCCTGCCGCCCGGGAGGCCCGGAGCCGCCGTTCTCCGGCCACCAGCTCGAAGCTCCCGTCCGCCGCTTTCCGGACGGTGAGGGGCTGGAGCACGCCGTACATGCGGATGCTTTCCGTGAGCTCCGCCAGGGCGCCGGGATCAAAGACCTTCCGGGGCTGCATGGGATTCGGATGGATGGATCCCACAGGCAGCAGGATCACCTTGCGGCTGGTGAGCATGGTCGGTGTTTTCATGGCCATTCCTCCTTTCCCGTCAAGTCTATCCATTTCCCGCCGCAAATGCCCGCGAAACCTGTCGCAGACGGAAAAGAAAACGGGGTCTGCGCAATGCGCAGACCCCGAAAAAAGGAGATTGTTATTCCTCTGTGCTCTCGATCAGACCGTAATCCCCGTCCTGCCGCTTGTAGACCACGGAGAAGGCGTCTCCCTCATCCTGGTTCTTGAAGACGTAGAAGCTGTGGCCCAGCAGATTCATCTGCAGGATGGCCTCGTCCACGCTCATGGGCTTGATGGAGAAGCGCTTCGTCCGCTTGACGTGGAATTCCTCCGTGGGCTCCTCGGCGGGAGCGGCGGGAAGGAAGTCCTCCAGCACCGTTTCATGGATGCGCTTGTCCAGGCGGGTTTTGTATTTCCGCACCTGGCGGGTCAGGGCATCCACGGCGTTGTCGATGGAGACGTACATGCTGTTGGTGCTCTCCGTTACCCGGAAAAACATGCCGCCGCTGTTCACCGTCACTTCCGCGATGTTGCGGTTGCGTTCCACGGTAAAGGTGACGTAGGCGGTGCTTTCGCTGCGGAAGAGCTTGTCCAGCTTGCCGATCTTCTTCTGGGCATAGGCACGGAGATCGTCGGAGGGGGACATCTTCTTTTCGGTAAAGACAAAGTTCATCAGGCTCTCTCCTTCCGTTGTGGAATCTGTATACAGTATAGCACATTCCGGATAAAAAAGAAAGGGAACAATTCACCGGGCAGGAAAGACCCTGCCCGGTGCGATGCGCTCATTCGTAATAATCGTCGTCGAAATCCGCCTTGCGGCCCCGGCGCTTTTTGTTTTCGCTGTACTGCCGTACGCCGGACATGCGGCTGTCGGAATCCTGCATGAACTGCTTCAGCTTATCTTCAAAGCTGGGGGGCGCGGCCCGCCGGTCTGCGGGTCTGGGCGCGGGAGACGGCGCACTTCTGCGCCGGTCCTGCTGGGGAGGCGGATCCGTCACCTTTTTGATGGAGAGATTGATGCGTCC
>CAMVBX010000028.1 GCA_947165825.1 uncultured Clostridia bacterium | reverse complement strand
GACCGGCCACGTTCACCATCCCGCCGAAAAAGCGATTTTCGATGGGAACGACCTGCCCTTGTACAGCATAGCACGAATCCCGGAAAATTTGAAGTAGTTTCGATAAAAGTGGCGCGGCGGCCATGCCGGTCGCCACGGTGAAGGCGGGAACGGACTCCGGCTTTGCCTCCAGCTCCGCCAGCGCCTCCAGAAATTCGTCCTCCAGGGAGCGCAGCATGCCCACGCCGTTTTCAAACTGCGGGAAGCCCTCGTACCAGTCCCAGTCCGGCACGGGCCTGCCGGCCTTGCAGTACAGCTCGTCCCCGCAGCAGAAAATGCGGGTGCCGTACTTCTGCAGACAGGCTTCCCCCATCCGATCCGCCTGATCCAGAATGGTTTCGGCCATGGCGGCGTCTATGGGCCGCAGGGGAGCCAGCCCTTCCCGATACCGGGTGAGGCCCACGGGGACGATGCTCACGCTGGTAACAGCGGGATATAGGGAGGCCAGGTCCTCCATGGTGCGATCCAGCACCGCCCCGTCGTTGTAATCCGGCACCACCACGATCTGGCAGTCCATATGGATATGGGCATCGGCGAAGCGGCGCATGATCTCCATCACGTTTCCCGCCCGGGGATTGCCCAGCAGACGGCAGCGCGCATCCGGATCGGTGGCCTGCACGGAGACGTTGATGGGGCTGATGCGCAGATCCATGATCCGCTCCAGCTCCCGGGAGGAGAGATTGGTCAGGGTGATGTAATTCCCCTGGAGAAAGCTGAGGCGGGCGTCGTCATCCTTGAAATACAGGGTATCCCGCATCCCCCGGGGGAGCTGATCGATGAAGCAGAAAACACATTTGTTGACGCAGGCCCTGGGCCGGTCCATCAGATAGGTCTCAAAGTTCAGACCCAGGGGTTCGCTCTCTTCCTTCCGCAGGCGCAGCGTTCTGCGTTTCCCCTGCCGCTCGATCTCCACCCTGAGCTTTTCCGCTTCGCTGTGGTACCGGTAATCCAGCACGTCCAGGATGGTATGGCCGTTTATGCTGAGAAGCGTATCTCCGGGACGAAACCCGGCACGGGCGCCGGGGCTCCCCGGGTCCACGCTGAATATCCGCTGGGACATGAAAGCCCTCCTTAACGGGTCCGTTTTGACGGAAAAGGCGGAGGGATGATTCCCCTCCGCCCTTTGGATCGAATGTGCTTACTTCGCTTCCTCGACCTTGAGGACTGTCTTGCCGTCATAGGTACCGCACTTCCGGCAGGCCCTGTGGGGCAGATGATAGGCCCCGCACTTGGGGCAGGCCACCAGCGTGGGCGCTTCCAGCTTCCACACGGAGGAACGCCGCTTATCTCTCCTGGCCTTGGAGACCTTTCTCTTCGGAACAGCCATTATGACACCTCCTGTATTATTCTTGTTCTAATAGCTGTCCTAATACAGCTAATCGGGGATCGGTTTCGGTCGTACAGCCGCAGGGACCGTCGTTCAGATTCTTGCCGCAGCGGTCGCAGAGACCGCGGCAGTCCGGCTTGCAGAGAAGCTTGGTCTCCAAACCCAGCACGAAGGCGGTGGAAACGATCTCATCCAGATCCACCCCGTCGTCCTCAATGGGATAGAGATCCGGATCCTCCGCATCCTCGGGATCCTCCGCCAGGGGCAGATCCAGGGGAATACGGAACTCCCGGGTGAACTCCCGGCCGCAGCGGTCACAGAGGCACAGGGCATCGGCGGAGACCGTTCCGGTCAGGGTGAGCACCCCGGCGCCGGCGGTCACACGGCCGCTGGCGGTGACCGGGGAGAGAAAACGGGAAATGGCGGAAAATTGAAGATCGCTCAGGTCCGTCGTGCAGGAGAAGGGGATGGCCCCATCCTTTTGCAGTATTTCCTTCAGATCCAGGCGCATAGGCTCCTC
Source organism: uncultured Clostridia bacterium (assembly GCA_947165825.1). GTDB lineage: Bacteria > Bacillota > Clostridia > Oscillospirales > Oscillospiraceae > UBA1774. The sequence goes on along the minus strand of CAMVBX010000028.1, from coordinate 16,197 downwards.
CAGCTCATCCCGTGAACCCCATGAACGGGACGCGGCGGCGTGTACTTCTGCATAGCCCGATTATTATAGAGGATTCCCTCTCCTTTGTCAAATGGTTTTCCCGGTTCCGGCAGAGAATTTTTGCTTGCAAATGCCAATAATCTTGTATAGAATCTGTCCAGAAGGCTGGTCCGGCGTCCGGGGACCGAGAGGAGCGGAGGAAATGGAGCAGAGATACAGCGTAAAACTCGCCACACTGGTGGATGAATTCGGCCTGACCAAAGTCTATACGCCGCCGAACTACGACCAGGTGAAGGTGGTCACCCCTGACCTGAACCGTCCGGGGATGCAGCTGGTGGGTTTTTTCAGTCATTTTGACAACGAGCGTCTTCAGCTCATGGGCACGGTGGAGAGTATGTACCTCAAGACCCTGCCCCCCGTGGAGCGGCGGAAGATCTTTGAGGAGCTGATGAAGCGGCATATTCCCGCCCTGATCATCTGCCATAGTATGGAGGTCTACCCGGAGTGCCTGGAGATGGCGAAGAAGCACCAGGTCACCCTGCTGAGCACGGAGCTGGATACCTCCGTGTTCGAAGCGGAGCTCATTACCACCCTAAACGTGCACCTGGGCCCGCGCATCACCCGCCATGGTACCATGATGGAGGTTTACGGCGAGGGGATCATGATCATGGGGGAGAGCGGCGTCGGGAAAAGCGAATGCGCCATCGAACTGGTGAAGCGGGGCCACCGCCTCATCGCGGACGACGCGGTGGAGCTGAAGAAGATATCCTACCGCACCCTCTTTGCCCAGGCGCCTCCTCTGATCCAGCATTATATCGAGATCCGGGGCATCGGCGTGGTGGACGTGATGCGCCTGTTCGGCATGGGCGCCATCAAGACCTATCAGGAACTGGATCTGATCATCAATATCGAGACCTGGCAGGATGGAATGTCCTATGACCGCCTGGGACTGGAGACCCAGTATACCACCCTCATGGGGGTAAAGATCCCCACGGTGACCATCCCGGTGAAGCCCGGACGCAACCTGGCGGTGATCATCGAGGTGGCCGCCATGAACAACCGGCAGAAGAAGCTGGGCTACAATACCGCCCAGGAGTTCACCGAGCGGATCAACAAGCATTTTGCCCAGAGTATGCTGAACGGAGGGGGAAATGACTGACCTTCTGGCGGCCCGCATCCGGGCCGCGCTCCCGAAGCTGGAGCTTCGGGAGAAGGAGCCCCTGAGCCTGCATACCAGCTTCCGCATCGGCGGACCTGCCCGTCTCCTGGCCCTGCCAGGGAGCGGGGAAGAACTGGCCGACCTGTGCCGTCTGCTCCGGAGCCTGGGGGAAAAACCCCTGATCCTGGGCAACGGGTCCAATGTGCTGGCCCCGGATGAGGGGTTGAATTGCTGCGTGGCGGTCACCGCCCGGGCAGAGGGGAGTCGGATCGATGGCGTCATGCTGGAGGCGGAATGCGGCGCTTCCCTCACCGCGCTTTCGGCGAAGGCGGCGAAGGAAGGGCTTTCCGGCCTGGTCTTCGCCTACGGGATCCCGGGTACCCTGGGCGGCGCGTTGGTGATGAACGCGGGCGCCTACGGGGGAGAGATGAAGGACGTTACGGCGGAGACCCGCTTCCTGGACGCAGACCTGAACGAGCGGGTGTTCCGGGGCCCTGAGCAGGGCTTCGGCTACCGGCGCAGCGCCTTCACCGGGGATATGATCCTTCTGAGCGCAAAGCTACGCCTGGAGCCCGGGGATCCGGACTTCCTGCGGGAGGAGTGCCGGAAGCTGATGGAGCGGCGGCGGAGCAGCCAGCCCCTGGAGCTGCCCAGCGCGGGCAGCGCCTTCAAGCGGCCGGAGGGAGCCTATGCCGCGGCCCTCATTGATCAGGCGGGACTCAAAGGCCTCCGCGTGGGCGGGGCCATGGTCAGCGAAAAGCATGCGGGCTTCATCGTGAATGCCGGCGGCGCCACGGCGTCGGACGTCCGGCGGCTGCTGGATACGGTGCGGGAACGGGTACTGAGCGCTTCGGGGATTGTCCTGGAGCCGGAGATAAGGGTGCTGTAAAGATGGAATTCGTACTGGTCACGGGCCTTTCCGGCGGCGGAAAGAGCCAGGCCGCCTCCATCCTGGAGGATCTGGGCTATTATTGCGTGGATAATCTCCCGGCGGAGCTGATCCCCCGCTTTGTGGACTTGTGTCTGGCGGCGGAGGAAAAGTACGACCGGGTAGCCCTGGTGAGCGATATCCGGGGCATGGACGGCAGCGGAAGACTGCGTGAGGCCATTCGGGATGTGCAGGAACGGGCTCACCTTCGGATCCTGTTTCTGGAGGCGGGCACCGAGGCCATTCTCAAGCGGTATAAGGAAACCCGGCACCGGCATCCGCTGGACCCCGGAGGCGGGGACATGCGGGGAGCCGTAGCGCAGGAACGGGCGCGCATAGCCTGGCTGAAGGACATGGCGGATTTGGTGGTGGACACCACGGACTACCCCCTGGCCAAGCTGCGCCAGCGCCTGGTGGAGGAATTCAGCCGGGACAGCGCCCGGAGCGGAATGGACCTGCATGTGCGCTCCTTCGGCTATAAATATGGGATCCCGGAGGATGCCGACCTGGTGCTGGATGTGCGGTTCCTGCCCAATCCCTTTTATGTGCCGGAGCTCAAGGAGCGCACCGGACTGGAATCGCCGGTGCGGGATTATGTGCTGTCCTACGCCGTAACCGGGACCTTTCTGGAAAAGACCATGGATCTGCTGCGTTTCCTCATTCCCTGCTATGAGGAGGAGGGAAAGCCCTCTCTGATGCTCTGTATAGGCTGCACCGGCGGCAAGCACCGGAGCGTGGTTCTGGCAGAGCGGATCACGGAGCTGCTCCATGACTGCGGATATCGGGCGGACTGCGCCCACAGGGATCTGAAATAGGCGGGATGTGTTATGTCCTTTTCCTCTGAGACAAAAGCGGAGATGTGCCGCATGGCCATGACCAGGGCCTGCTGCGTGCAGGCGGAGCTTTATGGCGCGCTGCTGTACTGCAATACGTTCACCCATCGGGAGCTGCGGGTGGTAACGGAGCATGTCTCCTTTGCCCAGCGGCTGGATAAGCTGCTTCGGCGCGCTGCCGGGATCAGCCCGGATCGGCGAAGCGGGGAGGAAGGCGGAGGCAAGATTATCCTGGGGATCCGGGATCCGGCGGCGCTGGAGAAGCTCTGCGCTCTGTACGGCATGGAACTGGAACGCAGCCCCTCCCACCATATCAATCTTGGCGTGCTGGAGGAGGAATGCTGCCGGGTTTCCTTCCTCCGGGGCGCCTTCCTGGCCGGCGGCTCCATTACGGATCCGGAGAAGGGATACCATATGGAGTTCATCACCAGCCATTACAGCGTTTCCCGGGAGGCCGCCACCATCCTCCGGGACCTGGGCTTCAAGCCGGGGGAGATCGCCCGGAACGGAAACTACGTGATCTATTTCAAACAAAGCGAGGTCATTGAGGACCTGCTCACCACCCTGGGCGCCCCTCTTGCGGCGATGGAGATCATGAGCACCAAGGTGGAGAAGGAAATCACCAATAAGGTAAACCGCCGCCTGAACTGCGATCAGGCCAACCTGGACAAGATCGTGAATGCCGCACAGGAGCAGCTCAGGGCCATCCGGTCCCTGGAGGAGACGGGGAAGCTGCGGAGTCTGGATGCCAGACTGCAGGAGACCGCCCGCCTCCGGCTGGAGAATCCGGAGCTGAGCCTGAGCCAGCTGGCGGATATCGCCTCACCCCCCGTATCCAAATCCAGTCTGCATCACAGACTGAAAAAACTCATGGAGATGGCAGAAGAACATGAAGAATAAATGGAAACAAGCCCCGTGGTACGGATACGTGATCGTCGGCCTGATGTGTCTGGGTATCTTCCTGCCCAACTTCGCCCAGTATCAGGTCACCAGTCTGGCGGACCGGCTGAGAACGGAGATGGGACTGAGCCAGAGCCAGTATGGCAGCATTGCCACCGCCCCCCTTCTGGCGGGGATCATCCTCAGCTTTCTCTCCGGCCTGCTGATGGACCGGTTCGGACATAAGGTGCTGCTGGCGGCGGTTTTTCTCACCGTGGGCGGCGTCGTTCTGCGCGCCTTCACCTCCGGCTACTGGTTCATGTATATCTCCATGCTGCTGATGGGCTTCAGCGCCTCCTTTGTGAATTCCACCACGCCCAAGGTGGCGGGGGCATGGTTCCCCGCCTCCAAGGTTACGGCCATGATGGGGCTTGTGCTTGCCTTCTCCAATCTGGGCATGGCCCTGGGCAGCGGCACCGCGCCGCAGTTTCCCACCACCCAGGCCGCTTTTCGCTTTGCCGCCGGTTTGGCCGTGGTGGTCCTGATCCTGTGGCTCCTGCTGAATGCGGAGAAAAAGGGCGGCACGGAATCCTCTGCGGCAGAGGAAGAGGCGGAGGAGCGGGCCTCCTTCCGGGAAAGCGTGACCACCGTGCTCCGGAATAAGGGCCTGTGGTTTGTGGCCCTGTGCAATATCGGCATGATGCTGGGCATGCTGAGCAACACCATCTTCATGCCCCAGGCCCTCATGAGCCGTGGGCTGACGGAGGGGGAGGCGGGCTGGTACGCCGTCGCCCTGACCATGGGCAATATGATCACCAGTATCGTTTCCCCGGCCATCGTCCGGCGCATCGGCACCACCGGGAACCGGGTCCGCTGGATCATGCGGATCTGCGGCCTTCTGGGGGGCATCCTGGAGGCCACGGCCTGGCTTCTGCCCAAGGGTCCGGCTCTGGCGGCGGGCCTGTTTGCCACAGGCTTCATCGCCGTGGTGTTCCTGCCCTTCCTCCAGTCCATGCCGGCCTATCTGGAGGGCATCGGACGGAAGTATGCCGCCACCGCCACCGGCACGGCCATGACCCTGCAGCTCCTTTGCTGCGTCATCATTCCCAGCTACATCGTGGCTCCCATCGCGGGGGACAACTACCTCCTGCTCTTCGGCCTCATGGCGGCCATGTGCATCCTGCCCATCCTCTTTTCCGCTCTGGTGCCCTTCGAAAGGCTGATGAATATCCCCAAGACCGCAGCCCGGGGGAAGCGGGACTGATCCGCCCCGGCGTTTTTCCGGCCCCCGTTCATCCGTCTGTGTTCCAGCCCTCCGTTTTTGCGGGGGGCTGTTTTTTCAACCCTTTCAGCCCCTTGTTGAAACAGCGGGATAATGGTATACTGTATATGGAGAATTATGACCGGCGGGACCGCAGACCGCCGGAGTTCCCGGCAGAGCGCAGGGATGGAAGCCTCATGGAAAGAAGAGAGGAGCGCGGCAATGAGCAAGAAGAAAAGATCCGAGGAGGAGCAGGCGATCCGGGACGAAATCAAAGCCCTGCGGGAGAGCCTGTCCGGTCAGCAGATGGCCCTGCGGGAGGCCGGACTGCCGGTGATCGTCCTGGTGGAAGGCTGGGCTGCCGCAGGGAAGGGCAGCCTCATCGGCGAGCTCATCAGCGAACTGGACCCCAGGTTCTACAACGTGGTTTCCCCCGTCGTCACCCCGGAGGGGGAGGACCGGTATCCCTTTCTCTGGCCCTATGCCAGGGCCATTCCGGAAAACGGACAGCTCATGTTCTATGATTCCGGCTGGATGGACTGCGCCGTGCGCCGGTATCTCCGGCGGGAGATCACCAAAGAACAGTATCAGAACCGGATCCGCAGCGTGACGGAGTTTGAGCGCCAGCTGCGGGACGGGGGCTATATCCTGCTGAAGCTCTTCCTGCGCATTGACCGGGAGGAGCAGGAAAAGCGCCTCCGGGCCCTGCGGGAGGACTTTTCCACGGAATGGCGGGTGACGGAGGACGACCTGTGGCAGCACAGGGAATACAGCCGGTTCCGGGAGGCCTACGAGGCCTTTATCGCCGCCACGGGGGAGGAGATCCCCTGGCATGTGCTGGATGGGGCGCATAAGCGCACCGCCGTTCGGGACGCGCTGAAGCTCCTGACCAAAGCCATCTCGAAAGGACTGGAGGCGGGGCGCTATGTGGGCGAGCCCTTCCGGGAGAGTTTCCCCCTGGTGAAGATGCCCCGGCTCCGGGAGGTGGATCTGAGCCCGACCCTGGAGGAGGAAGAATACAGGAAGGAACTGAAGAAGCTCCAGCGGCGGCTGGGAGAGCTGCATAACCTGGTCTATCGGAAGCGCATCCCCGTGGTGATCTGCTATGAGGGCTGGGATGCCGCGGGCAAGGGCGGGAATATCCGCCGCCTGGCGAGGAACCTGGATCCCCGGGGCTTCGACGTGATCCCCATCGCCTCTCCAGAACCCCATGAGCTGCATCGCCAGTATCTCTGGCGCTTCTGGACCCAGCTGCCCAGAAGCGGACACATCGCCATCTTTGACCGCACCTGGTACGGCCGGGTGATGGTCGAGCGGCTGGAGGGCTTCTGCACGGAGAAGGACTGGAAACGGGCCTATAACGAGATCAACGAATTCGAACGTCAGCTGACGGAATGGGGCGCCGTCGTGCTGAAATTCTGGATCCAGATCGATCCGGATACCCAGCTGGAGCGCTTCAACGCCCGGCAGAACACGCCGGAGAAGCAGTGGAAGCTTACGGAGGAGGACTGGCGGAACCGGGAAAAATGGCCCCAGTACGAGGAGGCCATCGATGAGATGCTGGAGAAGACCAGCGCCGAAAACGCCCCCTGGCATATCATTGAGTCCAACGATAAGAAATACGCCCGGATCAAGACCCTGCGCCTGGCCATCGCGGCGCTGGAAAAGGCCTGCGGGGAAAAACTGTAGGAGAGAGATATGGCAGAGAAACAGAAACGGAGCGTGGGGGAGGAGAGCTGCTTCCTGAACAGGGAACTGAGCTGGCTGGCCTTCAATGAGCGGGTGCTGCTGGAGGCGGCGGACAGCACCGTGCCCCTCTTGGAACGGCTGAAGTTCCTTTCCATCTACCAGTCCAACCTGGATGAATTCTACCGGGTGCGCATCGGCATCCTCACCCACCGGGCTATCCTGACCCCGGATAAGCGGGATGAGCTTTCCGGCCTGCTGCCGGAGGAGCAGATCCGGGAGGCCATGCGGATTACGGCGGAGCAGCAGGTGCTGGCGGAGAGCGTATGGAAGGGTATCCGGGTCCAGCTCAAGGAGAATAACGTGGATCTGCTGGACTTCAAGAAGATCAGCAAGGTAGACGAGCTCATGAGCAAGAAGATCTTCGGGGACCTGAAGGATCTGCTCTTCCCCAAGCTGATCGGCCAGGACCAGAATCTCCCCTTCCTCTGGGGGGAGGAGGCCTATATCCTTGCCTTTTTGGGCCAGAACAGGCTGGCGGTCATCCCCCTGGACCGGATCCCCGCCTACCAGAGCTTTGAGATCGAGGGACGGCAGAAGATCGTTCTCACCGCCCAGCTGGTGCGGCATTTCCTGCCTTTGCTGCTGAAAAAGGAGACGATCCTGCAGTCCGCCATCGTGAAGGTCACCCGCAATGCGGACGTCTTCCTGTCGGATATGGCTGCCGGGCGGAACGAGGATCTGCGCATGAAGATGTCCTCCATGCTCTCCAAGCGGAAGCGGGAGCAGCCCGTACGGGTGCAGATCTTCGGCAAGCTGACGGATGCCGCCCGGGCCCAGCTGATCAAAAAGCTCAAGGTGCCGGAGCGGACGGTCTTCAACGTCAGCGTGCCCTTCGACCTTTCTTTCCGCTCCTGCATCTCCGCAAACGGGGGCATGCGGTATCCGGAACGGAAGCCCGTGCGGGAGATCGGCCTGAAGAAGGGCGAATACTTTAAGTATATCGAAAAGCACGATCTGCTTCTGAGCTATCCCTTCCAGAGCATGCTGCCCTTTGTGGACCTGATCTATGAAGCGGCGGACGATCCGGAGGTCATCTCCATCAAGATCACCCTTTACCGCATGTCCGCCAGCAGCAAGATCGCCGCGGCCCTGGCCTATGCCGCGGACAGGGGAAAGGACGTCCTGTGTCTTCTGGAGCTTCGGGCCCGTTTTGACGAGCAGAACAACATCGACTATTCCGAACTGCTGGAGGATGCCGGCTGCCGGGTCATCTACGGTCTGCCCCAATTCAAGGTTCACAGCAAGCTCTGCGTGATCACCCGGCAGCATGGCGGCAACCTGAGCTATATCACCCAGGTGGGCACCGGGAACTATAACGAGGTGACGGGGGAGCAGTATACGGACCTTTCCCTGATCACGGCGGATCAGAACGCCGGACTGGACGGGGAAGCCGCTTTTGCCGCAATGAGCGCAGGCAGACTGCCCGAAGCGGCTTCGACCCTGTGGATCGCCCCCCTGCATTTCAAGGACCGGGTCCTGGCACTCCTGGAACGGGAGCGGCAGAAGGGCAGCGCAGGGCGGGTAGCCATCAAGGTCAACTCCATGAATAACCCGGAGGTCATGCGGGAGCTCATTCGCTGTTCCCAGGCGGGGGTGAGGGTGGAGCTGTTCATCCGGGGCATTTGCTGCTTGCGCCCGGGCATTCCGGGGCAGACGGAGAACATCACCGTGAAAAGCGTGGTGGGCAGATGGCTGGAGCATTCCCGTATCTACAGCTTCGGAGAAGGGGAGGAGGAGCGGCTGTTCATCGGCTCCGGCGATCTCCTCACCCGGAATCTGGATCATCGGGTGGAGGCCTTTATGGAGGTGCGCACCCCGGAGACCCGGGAGCAGGTGAACATGGTGCTGGACTGTCTGCGCCGGGACCGGGAAAAATCCAGGACCATGCAGGCGGACGGCCGGTATATCCGGGAGGAAGGCGGGGCGGGGACCTCTTCCCAGGAGGCACTGTATCAGTATTTCAGCAAATATCGGGTGTCTCTGGATCGGGAACCGCCGGCGGCGGAAAGCAGAAAAGCCATGAACCTGCCGTCGGCGAAGCAGGAACCCTTCTGGAACCGGCTGCGCCGGGGCTTCCGCGCTCTTTCCGGGGACGGGAAACAGGAATAGGAGGACCAGAATGGCAGAGAGTTATCGCATCGGTCTGGACGTTGGCGGGACAAAGGTCCTGGGGGCGATCTTCGACCGGGACCGGAATATCGTGCACCGCCTGAAAAAGAAATCCACGGAGCAGGGCGCCGAGGCGGAAAACGTGGAACAGGTGATCGTCAGCGTAGTGGAGGAGATGCTGGAATCCTCCGGTATCCCCATGCAGCAGATCGCCTCCATCGCCTCCAGCATCCCCGGCGTCATCGACCAGAAGGCCGGGGTGGTCCTGTTTACCCCCAACCTGCCCTGGCGGAACTACGATATCCGAAGCGCCATGGAAAGCCGCTTCGGCGTGCCCTTCTTCATCGGCAACGACGTGAACCTGGGGGTCCTGGGGGAGTATCGCTTCGGCGCCGCCCGGGGCTACCGGAATGTGGTGGGCCTCTTCGTGGGCACCGGCGTAGGCGGCGGCCTCATCCTGAACGGAGAGCTGTACACCGGCAACCGGTTCAAAGCCGCGGAGATGGGCCATATGGTCCTGGATCCGGAGGGACCCCTGTGCGGCTGCGGCCAGCGGGGCTGTCTGGAGGCATTCTCCAGCAAGCAGGGGATGAGCGCCTATATCCGGCAGCAGGTGTCCCGGGGCCGGGGATGCCTTCTGGCGGAGGCTGCCCGGGAGGGCGTATTCAAGAGCAAGAAGCTGAAGAAGGCCCTTCTGGCGGAGGACCGGGTAGCCCAGGAGGCGGTGGACCGCTCCTGCCATTACCTGGCGGTGGCCACGGGTACCCTCATCAATATCTTCAGCCCGGACCTGGTACTCTATGGCGGCGGCGTCATCGAAGCGGTGGGGGATCAGTTCCTGGAAAAGATCCTCCTGGAGGTGGACCGGTACTGCATGCCGGAGATCCGCAGCACCGTGGAACTGAAGAACGCCTCCCTGGGGGATGACAGCGTCCTCTTCGGCGCCCTGGCGCTGATGGAAGAAGCGGAATAATGGTTTTCGGGATTGCGTCCAGCCGGAACTGGCGCTCCGTCGTTCCGGTGGAGAAGGGCTGGTCCGAGGACCGGAAATACCGGATCGAAACGGAGTCGGGACAGGCCCTTCTCCTGCGGCTGTCCGATTCTGCTAAGCTGGACGAGAAACGGAAGGAGTTCGGGATCATCACGAAGTATGCCCGGACCGGCATCACCATGTCCGCCCCCCTGGAGTTCGGCCTCTGCAGCGGGGGAGAACAGGTCTACATGCTGCTGGAATGGGTGGAAGGCCGGGACCTGGAGGAGGTCATGCCGGAGCTTTCGCCCCGGGAGCAATATGCCCTGGGCAGGGAAGCGGGTGAGATCCTCCGCAGGATCCATGCCATTCCTATCAGTCCGGAGGACGTGCCCAGGGAGACGAAAAGAGCCAAGAAGCTCCGGCAGCTGGCCCTGTATGAGGAATCGTCCCTGCGTATTCCGGGGGATGAAATCGCCGTCCGCTATGTCAAAGAGAATATCGATAAGATCTGGCAGGAGAAGCCGGCATACCTCCATGGGGACTTTCACCCGGGGAATCTGATTTTCACGCCCGGGGGGTCCATCGGGGTGATCGACTTCAACCGTTGGGAGATCGGGGATCCCTACGAGGACTTCTATAAGCTGGAGAGCTTCGGGCGGGAGGTCAGCGTCCCCTACTGCGTCGGACAGATCGACGCCTATTTTGACGGCAGCGTGCCGGAGGACTTCTGGCGCGCCCTGGCGGTCTACGTGGCCCACACCGCCCTCTACTCCATCAAATGGGCGGAGAGATTCGGGCAGGAGGAGATCGACGGGATGGTCCGCCGCTGCCGGGCCGCCTTTGCGGATTACGACGGGTTCCGGCTTACGGTTCCAAGGTGGTATCGGGAGGAGTATCGACAGATCGGACAATAAGGAGGGAATCCCATGGTCGCTGCCTGTATCATCTACGGGATCCTGATCCTGCTCTTCCTGGTCCTGGGCATTCTCTTTGCCAGGGGCAGGGGGCGGAAGCTCATCGCCGGGTACAATACCATGTCGGAGCGGGAAAGAGAGAAGATCGACGAGACCAAGCTCATGAGGATCTTGCGCAGCGGGATGTTTGCCTTCGCCGGCTGCATGGCCCTCTCCCTCATCGGCGCCCTGACCGGCATCAGACCGCTGATGGATCTGGGCGCTGTCCTGCTGGTCGTCGAAGCGGTGGTCCTGGTGATCCTGGCGAATACAAAAGCAAAGCGGTAAACGGAAAAGAATACGGGAAGCGGGTCATGGGCCTGCTTCCCGCTTTTTGTACCGAAAACGAAAAAAAGAAAACGGGCCCGTCCCCCGGAGGCCTGTTCGTGCATTATATAAGACAGAGGGATAAACAGGCCGGCGCCTGTTTCCGGACAGAACGGTTGAGGAGAGGCAGACATGCTGAAGAACGGCGAACGCCCATTGAATGCGGAAGAACGAGAATTCTTCCATGGGCTGTATAAAGACCATTATCAGGCATTGTTCGTCTGTGCCTGTCAACTGGGTATCGGGCGGGAAGCGGCGGAGGACTACGTACAGGATGCCTTTATGATGGCGATCCGGCATATCGACGAGATCAAGAAAAGCAGGAATCCCAGAGGATATCTCAGGCAGGCATTGAAATACGTGATCGGGTATCAGCTCCGCAGTCTGCGCTACGCCATCAAACTGCAGAAGAAACTGCAGGATGACCTGGGTCATGCTCAGGATGAAGGGGATTCCGATGCGCTTCAGATAGAAACCCTGTATCAGGGCGCGATTCGGGACGAGGAGCTGCGTCTGCTTATCCGGTTTTATCTGGATGGCTGGCCGCAAAGGGATCTGGCTGAGGAACTGGGAATCAGCGAGGAAGCATGCAAAAAGCGGATCAGACGGGCAAAGGAACGGCTGAGAAGCGCGCTGCAGGAGGAGGATAAACCTCCCGGACCGGAGATCCCGGGATCCAAAGACAGCGTTTCAACGGAAGGAGGGCCGGAGCAGCAATGAACCGCAGCGGAAAAAACTACGAAGATATGACGCCCGAAGAACTGCAGCGGGAGTTTCGGGAAACGTTCTTTGAAACGGATTTGATCGACGATTACCTGAACGATGAGCTGGAGAGAATGCAGGAAGCGCTGGATCGGAAAAAGCCGGTGGAATACCTGTTCACCCCGGAAGAATCCTGGGCGCGTTTTCTCACGGACAATGCCGAAGAATTGGAGCCCTTTCTGCATCCGGAGTCAGCAGCCGAGATAAACCCACAGCTGCCGGAGAATGACCGGTTTGACCCGGAGAAGTCCTGGCAGCGGTTTATGGAGAGCCGCGGGGAAGAACTGGCGGAGTTCTTTGGTTCGGATGAAGCAGGACCGGAAAAGACGCAGCCGAGAACAGCGCGGTCACGTCTCGTTTCTGCCTTGCTGCGGAAAGTCCTCATCGCCGCGGTGATCGTGGTCCTCCTGGCCGGGGCGGCCCTGGCGGCGAACTCCCTGGGCCTGGTGGCTTGGATTCGAGGCTGGAGCGACAATCCTGAACGCTATGCCCAAACGGGCTCCGGATCGCCGGGGCCCATAAAAGAAGCCCTTCAGGACCTTGGAATTGATGATCCGGTATACCCAGCCTGGCTGCCTTCAAATTATATCCTAACGGAGACACTTATCAGCAAAGACCCTTTGCTCCTCTATGAACTATATACCAAGGCTGATCGATATGTCTCCATCACGATCACGCCCATTTCCGCCGCGAACACGGCCATATATCCCCAAGGAAAGTGGCTTCAGGAGAAAAATCAACCGGGAAAACCGGCCCACTATATTTTTTCCAACGATGAATCCATCACTGTAGTATGGTATACGGAAGACTACTTTACCTCTATAAGCAGCAACATAACAGCCGGGGCAATGGAGCGGATCATTGAATCGGTCTACACCGGACAAACGAAGGGAGAAAACTGAAATGAAGCTAAGGACCCATTTGCTAAGTCTGATCCGAAGCCCACTAAAGACTCTGCTCACCCTGCTGCTTTTGGCTGCGGCAGCTTTTCTCTTCCTGTATAACCTCGCAGAATACTGCGTGGCGGACCGGGAGTACCGGGAGGCCCGGGATCAATACGAGGGAGTTCTCACGGTCGAGGAACAGCCTGTGCCAGACCAGAATACCTTTACGGACTTTTTCCTGCTGTCAGATGAGACCGGACGAAACAGCCGCTACGGGACGCAGCTGAACGAAAACTATCCGGAGCTGACCTACGAGAATTAACATCAGAAGAGTCTGGGCGAAGACTTGATCGAAAAGCTTTCCGCCCTTCCATACATCTCCAGGGTAGAGCACCGGTATCTCACTGCTGGGGTCTCTTCGGACTATTCACGTCTGGATATAGACAAAGAGCATTACGCATTTACCGACCGCTGCGTTATGGCCGCTACGGTGAAAAGCCGTTTTCTGCGATCAGTACATGATAATTGGGGCGCTTTCAGCCCCTTCAACCCAGAACTGGAAACCGATGAATTCGTGATTTTGGAGGACGTTGAACTCCTTGCCGGGGACCCTGCCTGGCTTTGGAATCAGATTTGGGAGGAACCGTATGAAGAGCTAGCGCTGGAGCTAAAAACGGCGAGAGATGAAATAAAAGGGACCGCGGAAGCGTTGACCGTCAATCTGGACGGCAGGCGGCTCAACGTGTTTGTCACAGAAAACCTGGTATACCCGGAAGATTCTGCCGCTCTGCAGCCCGGAAAACGCTGTGTCCTGGTTCTTCGTAACGCAGACAATGAAAAGTATGTCAATCCGACAAAGGAATTTGACGGAGTATATCCCTCTGACTATTTCAAAGGCTTTGACATTGGAGATGACAGCCTTTTGGGCTGGTGGCCCTACTTTACGGATATTACCGGTCTTCCGGAAAACTGGCTCCAGCAGGATGCGTATGCTGACCTCCGAGAGCTTATCAGGGTGACGAATGACGATATACACACTTTTGATGTTGTGTATTGCGACGATATGGCGGCTCAGCGCCGGGTCTCCGAAAGCCGCATGATCTGCGAGGATGGGCGGTTCATTGGCCCGAAAGACGTCGGACAGGCGGTGTGCGTGGTAAGTACAGACTTTTTGGACACAAATGGACTCAAGATAGGGGATACCCTCACCTTGGACCTTGGCAACTACCTCTCAGAACAGTATGCTCCCTTGGGGGCGGTGGCGGTGACTCGTGGACGGCAAAACACAGCCTATGCCACCCAGACCTTTACGATAATCGGAACCTGGCGTGACCTGAATGAGGGAAGCCATCCCTTCCGGGATTGGTATTGGTGCTGGTCTAATAATGCGATTTTCGTCCCTACCGCCTTCCTGCCGGAGTGCAGAAACGCTCAGGAACATGAATTTAAGCCCAGCGAGGTGAGCTTCATCGTGGGGAACGCGGAGGAGATCACCGCCTTTGTCAAGGAATGTCTGCCCCAGGTGGAGGCCATGGGCCTCACGTACAGCTTCAGCGACAACGGCTGGCTCCTGGTGGCCAAGGACCTGATGCGGGCTAAGGGATTGGCTCGGGTTAAGCTGCTGATCTTCGCCGGGGCGGCGCTCTTCGCCCTGATATTGACGGTTTGGCTCTTCATCGGGCGGAAAAAGCGGGAGTACGGCATACTCCGGGCTCTGGGAATGCCCAAAGGGGAAGCAGGTATACGACTGTTTGTGCCTTTCCTGTTCCTTGGCCTTGTCTCCGCCATAATAGGGCTTCTCGCCGCATGGTTGGTGACCGCTCGACAGCTGACAGCCGACCATGCCCCGGCCTCACTTTCACTCTTCCTGATGGGGGCCTTGGGCTTCCTGGCCCTGTTGGCAGTAATGGCCTATATCGGTCTTCTCGTCATCCGGCGGGAGAGCATCCTGTCCCTCACCCAGGAAAAGCAGAAATGAACTGGATCGGCAGATTTCTGCTTCGCCTTCTGGGGCGGAACCTGGGACGGAGCTTATTAAGTGTACTGCTGGCTCTCCTCTTGGCATTTGCGTTCGGCGTACTCACTGTGCTTCGGGGCATCTACGAGGATCTATATCAGAATGTGGAAGTCAAAGCAGACTTCACCGGAGGCCTGAGCTATGCCCGGGCTCAGAAGATTGCCCAGTGCGGCTATGTGCGGGACCCCTACTATGAGTATGTAGTTCAGGATGGGATGATTGAGATGGATAATGCGACCATCATTCTCACCAACCGTCTGGATAAACGGGTGAACGAGTCCGTGGAGTGGCTGGAGGGTTGGAACGCGGATAAGGCCATGAACGCGGATGAAAAGGTGTTGGTGATGTATTCCACTCATGCTGCACGTTTCGGCTTTCGGTTGGGAGATAGGGTCCGGGTAAACGAATCTGCCTGGTGGACCAATCTTACCGCCTTTGGCACTGATCCGCTAAAGCCGGGAGAAACGTCGTTGGAGCGGAGGGACAGCCGCCGTCCCTTTTTCCAACTGGTAGGGATTATTCAGACAGAGAATGAACAGGTGACAGTATTCATTCCCGCAGAGGCACGGATGAAGCTCCTGTTCCTGGTGCCCAAGCTCAATTTGGATATTGCAGAGTACACCTTGAATGACTATCATCAGGCGGCGGAGTTCGATGAATATGCCAGGGGAGAGATTGACAAAGAAGTAAATGTAGTTCGGTTCCATATGGATACCTCCTACGCGGACCGGATCTATAAGATCCACCAGCTCATTGAGACCCTTTATCCCCTGACCATTGCCGCCGCCCTGCTGCTTGGGGGCATTCTGCCAGGGCTCACTGTACTCCACGCCTCCCGGCAGATCAGCGTATTGCGCGCTTTGGGGGCCAAGGTGGGGAAATGCGTGGGGATCTATACCCTGGCCCAGGTCTTGTGTGCCCTGTTCGGGCTGGTGCTGGGCCTCGTTCTGGTGACGGTCATCCAGAAGCCGGATCTGGCAGCGGTGCTGCGGCCCTTCGCCGTCTACCTTGCCGCCCACCTGGCCGCCTGTGCGTTTGGCAGCGGCGTGTTCGCCTGGCTGTGTGCCAGGAAGCGGGTGCTGGAGCAATTGCAGGCGAAGGAATAAACACGAAGGGGTTTCCATACCCGCGGAGTCGCCTCGCCGGCGGGGCGTTCCTTTCCCAACGATGGGAAAGGAACCAAAGGATTGCCAGGAGGACCTTCCGAATGGTCCTCCTGGACCTCCCCTCCCGGCCAAGGGGGGCCGATTGCCCCCCATTGGATCCCCCCGCATATGTCAGCTGGTCCCGTTGTTCTTTGGAGAACTCCCGTCCCCCGTCCTACGTCTCCCGTTGGGGTTCGAAGGGGGCGGAGCCCCTTTCG
>CAMVBX010000027.1 GCA_947165825.1 uncultured Clostridia bacterium | reverse complement strand
CGCTGGCGCTGGGCGTACTCTATGCGGAGGGCTCCAGACGGTATCTGGAATCCCTTTCCACCTATACCCGGCGGCGGATGACCCAGGCCTCCCGGGCGGACGTTGATGAGGTGCTGTATGTTCCGGCGTCCCTGGCCCTGCACCAGCGGCCGGGCGTGCCGGGGATCCGCTCCACCTTCGGCACGGGCACGGAGCTGCTCAACAGCCTGCGTCTGATGTTCTCCCGCCTTTCTTCCCACCGCTGCCCCAACGGGCACTACGTGCAGCCGGGCTTCCAGGTGGCCCTGATGCAGGAGATCGTCTGCCCCGTGTGCGGGGAGCGGTTTTACGGTCCCGGGGCGGAGGAGCTGGCCTTCAATTCCCAGGGCGCCTGCAAATGCTGCGGTGGCACGGGTACGGTCCGGACGGTGGACCGCAGTACTCTGGTGCCGGATGAGAACCTTTCCGTCGATGACGGAGCCGTCGCCCCCTGGAACAGCCTTATGTGGTCGCTGATGACCGACGTATGCCGGGCCATGGGCGTGCGGACGGATATTCCCTTCAAGGACCTGACGGATAGGGAAAAGGAGATCGTCTACGATGGTCCCATGGAGAAAAAGCACATCTTCTATCGCCCGAAGAAGGCGGACAACGTCACGGCGGGGGAGATGGACTTTACCTATTACAGTGCGACAGCAACGGTGCTGAATGCGCTAAGCAAGGTCAAGGACGAAAAAGGCATGAAACGCGTGGAGAAGTTCCTCAAGGAGGACGTCTGTCCGGAATGCCTTGGAACACGGCTTTCGGAGGCTGCCAGGGCGCCCCTGCTGATGGGGATCTCTCTGGACCGGGCCTGCAGGATGACGCTGAAGGAATCCGTCGATTGGGTCAAAGCGGTGCCCGCCTCGCTGCCGGAGGAGATGCGCCCCATGGCGCAAAGCATCTGCGAATCCTATCTGGAGGTCGCGGCGCGGCTCATGGATCTGGGCCTGGGCTATCTCACGCTGGATCGGGCGTCGGCCACCCTCTCCACCGGGGAGCGGCAGCGGATGCAGCTGGCCCGGGCGGTCCGGAACCGCACGACGGGCGTTTTGTATGTGTTGGATGAGCCGTCCATCGGCCTGCATCCCGCCAACATCGTCGGGCTGAACGGCGTCATGCACGATCTGGTGAAGGACGGCAACTCCGTGCTGCTGGTGGATCACGATGTGCAGATCCTGAAGGAGGCCGACTGGCTGATCGAGATGGGACCGGAGGCCGGAGCGAAAGGCGGCACGGTCATTGCGGAAGGGACGATTGCGGATGTTGCGCAGACACCGGTTTCCGTGATCGGCAAATACCTCTCCGGGGAGCAAGCGCCGAAGAAAGAACCCTCCGGGCAGGAACGGTTTGCGGACGGAACGATCTTCCTGGAGACGGACCGCATCCACACCGTCAAGCCCCTTTCCGTGAAGATCCCCAAAGGGCGGCTGACGGTGATCACCGGCGTGTCGGGCTCCGGAAAGACCACCCTGGTGCTGGAGAGCCTGGTCCCCGCGTTGGATGCCCTGTGCAGCGGAAAGAAGCTGCCCGACCATATCCGGAAGATCGACGCGGAGGGCGTCCGGCATATCAAGCTGATCGACGCCACGCCCATCGGGATCAACGTGCGCTCCACCGTCGCGACCTATGCCAACGTGCACGATGAGCTGCGCAAGTGCTACGCCAGGACGAAGGCGGCGAAGCAGTACGGCTATAAGGCCGGGGACTTTTCCTATAATACGGGCTCCCTGCGCTGCCCGGTCTGCGACGGAACGGGCCAGATCTCCCTGGACGTTCAGTTCCTGCCGGACGTGGATATCCCGTGCCCGGAATGCCGGGGTTCGCGCTATGGGAAGGACGCGAAGAAGATCCGCTATCGGAACAAGGCGGGGGAGGAACGCTCACTTCCTGAGCTGATGGACATGGACGTGAACACGGCGCTGGCGTTCTGCCGGGATATGAGCGCCGTCAGCCAGCGGCTGGAGACCCTTCGGGATCTTGGGCTGGGGTATCTGACCTTGGGGGAGGAGACGCCGGGCCTCTCCGGCGGCGAGGCGCAGCGGCTGAAGCTGGCCTCCGAAATGGGCCGGCAGCAGGAGGATTCGGTCTTTGTGTTTGACGAGCCCACCATCGGCCTGCACCCGAAGGACGTGGAGACGCTGCTGCAGGTGTTCCGCACGCTGATCGGTCATGGCGCCACCGTCGTGGTGATCGAGCACGACCTGGACGTGATCCGCTCTGCCGACTACGTCATCGACATGGGCCCGGAGGGCGGCGAGGAGGGCGGCAGGATCGTGGCCTGCGGCACCCCGGAGGAGATCCGCGCCTGCAAAGACAGCATCACCGGAAGATTTATCTGATGAAGGAGTAAGACCGTGCAGCACGAATGCAGGATCACCGTTCTGGAAACGAAATGCTTCCCGGAGCTTCAGGCACAGTATCTGGCCGATCCCCAATCCGGGCCGTGCCCGTTCTTCAATCCGGGCGATACCTTTCTGCTCAGGCGCACGCCGCAGCAGGACGATTTCTATCATCTGATGAACGGCAAGTTCTGCGGCGAAGCGTGGGACGCCGTCAGTCGGTACGTGTACACCGCCTTGCAGGGCGGTTCCATCATGAAGGACTGGACCAACGACGACCGCATGATGATCGCCTGCTGCAACGACGGCACGAGGCCGGTCATCTTCAAGATCGAGCGCATCGACATCCCGGAGAACGATGAGGAAGCCGAGTGGCTGGCGAAGCAGAGCTTTACGCATACGACCGAGGACGCGTATACGGGCTGATTTGGCAAAATGATGTCGGAAATACGAAAAGCGAGATTTCTGGACCATGAGAACCCGCATCCGAATCTCTGAAATGGTCCGAGGTGAAAAACCGTCGGCTTGAAGCCCCAGGCGCCAGGGAAGCGCTGCGAAGGATGGAGAGAAGCGGCGGTGAACCGGACACCATCGGCCGCGATGCGCAGACGAGGCGGCGAATAGTTCTGTGAACGGCGCTATGATACGGCATTTACCTTTCACAACGGTGCGGACTCCGATTGTTCCGTGCGGGGATTCCGCGGTTACCTTCTCATCGGAAAGGGCAATGGAAATCAGGGATCAGAATACGATTCGTGTGCCATTACCGCATACTGCGAAAAACGGAGGACAGCAATATGGAACGACCCATCATGAAAGACCCGATCTTTCTCGCGCGGAAGTCCGCGCCCGCTGCACCGGAGGATCTGCGCGTCGCGGAAGATCTGTTGGAAACGCTGGCCGCCCACCGGGACGGCTGCGTGGGCATGGCGGCAAACATGATCGGCGTCGCAAAGCGCATCATCGTCTTCGATAACGAGGGCAAATACATGACCATGTTCAACCCGGAGATCATCCGATATGCCGAGCCGTATGAGGCAGAGGAGGGCTGCCTTTCGCTGCCCGGAACGCGCAAAACAAAACGATATCGTACGATCAAGGTGCAGTATCAGAACGAGCGCTTTCAGACCCGGCTCCAGACCTTTTCCGGCTGGACGGCTCAGATCATCCAGCACGAGATCGATCACTGCAACGGGATCCTGATCTAAAGAAGCAATCGAGGCTGCATCAAAAGACGGATGCAGCCTCAATTTGTCTGAACGGTTTCCAGCCTGTTTTTCCGACAGCAGGGAGGTATGGCCACTCCAACTACTCCACCACGGCGGACATCTACGCCCACCTGAGCCCCAACGCGCTGGACGCCTCCGGCGCCACGATGCAGAGCCTGCTGGCCCCCAAGCGGCAGAGGACTCGTATGAGGAAAGAAAAAAGTCGCCGCAAGCGAGATGCAGCTTGCGGCGACGTGGCGGAGAGTGTGGGATTCGAACCCACGGTACCGTGAGGTACACCTGATTTCGAGTCAGGCTCGTTATGACCACTTCGATAACTCTCCCTGTTTGTCCGGAGAAGGATACGGGGCTGACAACGTGGCACATTATAACGGAAAAGTACCTGCCTGTCAATTCCCATGATCAGCTCCGAAGAAAAACCGGCGCCGCGGAAAAGCGGCGCCGGTCGTCGATCCGGGAATACTTATTTCTTCTCGAAGCGCTTGCGCTGGTCGATCCAGTCCAGATCGGCGCGAGCCTTGCCGAAGCCGATGGTATCGTTGCCGAAGGCGGGACCCTTCACGGGCTCCTTCTTCCGGGCTTCCAGGGAAGCACGCATATCGTAACCCTCGCGCTCGGAGTTGAGCATAATGTCCTCCTCGGACAGGGGGGCCTTCTGCTTCTCTTCCCAGGCCTTCATGCCCTCGGGGCTGGCGTAGTACTTGAAGCGCTCCACAGCGAGCTCGATCATCCGCGGGCCATGCTCATAGGGGGCGACCAGGAACTGATCGTTCTCGATGCCCTTCTTGAGCCAGTCGGCCAGGACGCGGGGATCCATGCCATGGGCGTGGATGCCGGCCAACAGCTTCTGGGTGTCCTCGGAGACGTTGTAGCCGGTCTCGGCGTACTGCTCGGGACGGTTCTTCAGCGCGGCCTCGTAGATGCGGCTGCGGATGTTGGCGGGGCAGATGGCGGTAACGCCGATGCCGTAGGGCTTCAGAGCCTGCCAGTAACTCTCCATCAGGTTCAGGACTCCGGCCTTGGCGGCGGAGTAGGGAGCCGTGGTAGTGCCGGCGCCGAAAGCGCCCCAGGAAACGGTGGCGGCGATGTGCCGATTGCCTCCGGCCTTGATCATGCGGGGAACAAAGGTGACCAGACCGTTCACCACGCCGCCGAAGCAGACGCCCACGACCCAGTCATAGTCGGCATAGGTGGAAGCCTCGGCAGGGCCGAAGACGTTCACGCCGGCATTGAGGATGAGCAGATCGGGAACATCGCCGAAGACCTTCTCGGTCTCGTCCGCCGCCCGGGCATAGCCGTCACGATCGGTGACGTCCAGCTGGATGGCATGAACGGGGGCGCCCTTTTTCTTGAAGTAAGCCATGGCTTCATCCAGGTGGTCCTGGCGGTAGTCGGCGATGACGACCTTCATTCCCGCTTCGGAGAAAATCTGGGCATAGCCGAAGCCCGCGCCGGAAGCGCCGCCGGTGATGAATGCGATCTTGCCAGCAAAGTCTTTCATGATATCGCTCCTTATCTCATGATTTTTCCAGATGATGTGTGCATTATAGCACAGTTCCGGCAGCAACTCAACCGGTAATTCGGCAGAAATTCCGGAATTGTCAATATCGTCTGCTGCCGGACTGCCGTTCATCCGTCACATCATACAGGTGCAGATCATGCTCGGCCGCATAGCGGCGTCGATAATGGGCCTGCAGGTCGCGGAAGCGGTACAGCTGACGGCCTGCCGGATCTCCGTACATTTCCGATAAGGTGCGAAAGTCCGGAAAGGAAGCGGAATTGCGCTCGTCCAGCTCCTCCGTTTCCCGTATGGCGGTCAGCGCATCGGTGCCCTCATAAGTTTCGATGGTTTCTGGCCGAAGGGAAATCAGGATCATTCGGCTGTTTTCGACCGGAGGCGGCTCGCTCAGCCAATCCCCCTCGGTGCGATAAAGCGCTCTGTTCAGCAGGCTGCGGGTTTCCGGCGAAAGATGAGACATATCCTGCTCCCTGAGCCGGATATGCCGGAGACTCCAACCCCGTCCTTCCTCATGAGGGATGAACAGGCTGATCCTTTCGCTGCCCAGGTTTCGCAGAAGTCCGACCGATTCTTCGACCTGCCCGATATTCTCCCGGGTTACCGGGATCCCCGTGCTGAACGGAATCCGGAACTCCCGGGCCGCGTGCATCATCCGCATCAGCAGGGCATGATCACCCCGCCGGCCGGCGAAGGCATCGTGATACTCCGGAGAGCCGTAGACGGTAAAGTTCAGCCGACGGATCCCTTCTTCCCGCAGCATTTCCATCAGCGCCCGGCAGGCTTCTTCGTTTCGCATCTGCATCCCGTCGCACTGCAGGAAATCTGCCATGGGGCTTCCCAGGCTGTGTAAGGTGCGGATAGCGGCGCGGAGATCCGGATGCTCCATGGAATAACCGAAGGCGAAGGCGGCGCTGAGCTCCGGCTGCCGCGCTCTGATCTCCTTCAGATAGCGTTTGGCCAGACGAACGCTCCTGTCCCAGTCCGTACCCTCGAGTCTGCCGTTCCAGGACAGCAGGCAGTATCGGCAACGATTGAAGCAGGGTACGCAAAGACTCTGGATCAGAACAGACGTTGTCTGCATGGTTCACCATCCTTTCCTTCGATGCGGGCGCTTTGGATCCCGATGTCGTAAGCACCGCGCATTATATCAGCTGCAGGGCGTGGATGCAAGACCTGCACTGCGGCCCGCCTGCGGATCGTGGGCGCAAAGGCTTGCTTTTTTTTCGGTCCTGTGCTATCCTACACAGGCCTGCCCATTGGCGGACCAATACAGGTGTCTCTTGAAAACCACCTTAAAAAAACAAGGAGAACTGAATACCATGAAATCTCGAATGGATGAATTCCGCAGGATCCTGCGTTCCGTCCCACCTATGCCCGCCGCTCTGCTGATCCTCTCCGTCGTGGGGATGAATCTGCTGGCGAACAAGAGCATCAATACCGGTGTGGATTGGCTTGCGCTGGACTGCGGGATCCTTTTTTCCTGGCTGACTTTTCTGACCATGGATATTCTGACCCAAAGCTGCGGCCCCAAGGCGGCGACCGCGGTTTCCCTGACCGCACTGGCGCTGAATCTTTTCATGGCCCTGCTCTTTTTCCTGGGCAGCCGGATCCCCGGCGTTTGGGGAGAGAGCTTCGTGGAGGGAAGCGAAGGGATCATCAACACCGCGCTGAACAATACCTTTGGGGGAACCTGGTACATCATCCTGGGGAGCTCCATCGCCTTTGCGGCCTCCGCGCTGCTGAACAATTTCCTGAATTACGGGATCGGCAGGCGGCTGAAGGGGAGCCGGGGGTTCGGCACCTTCGCCCTGCGGGCATACGTCTCCACCTTCCTGGCGCAGTTTGCGGATAATCTGATCTTTGCCCTGCTGGTGAGCCGGATCTTCTTCGGCTGGACCATGGTCCAGTGCCTGACCTGCGCCTTGACGGGAGCGGTGCTGGAGCTGCTGTTCGAGGTGTTTTTCTCTCCCCTTGGATATCGCGTCAGCCGGAGAATCCTGGAGAGGGGAGAGGCGTATGCTTCTGCCCGGGAGGAAAGCGCATGAAGGCGATCATTACCGGTACCTCCAGCGGCATCGGGAAAGCCGCGGCGGAGAAATTCCTGGCTGAGGGCTGGGAGGTATGGGGAGTCGATACGGCGGCGGGTACGGTGAACCATCCCAGTTACCGCCACATCCTCCTGGATATCCGGGAGGGCGCACCGTCCGATTTGCCGGATGCAGAGGTTCTAATCAACAATGCCGGGACCCTGGAGGAAAAGGACGCTATCGAGATTAACCTTTCGGCAACCATCCGGTTCACGGAGGAACTGCTCGGCGGGAAAAAACTGCGCAGCATCCTGTTCATCGCCTCCGCTTCGGCCAGGAACGGCGCGGAGTTTCCCCGGTATGTGGCCAGCAAGGCCGGGATCGTCGGGTATATGAAGAATCTCGCCCTGACCCTGGCGCCCCGGGGGATCCTGTGCAACAGCATTTCTCCGGGCGGGGTCGTCACGCCGGCCAACCGGCATATCCTGGAGCGGGAAGACCTGTACGCTGCCGTGAAGGGGGAGACCCTTCTGGGCAAATGGGCGGAGCCGGAGGAAGTGGCCGATCTGGCCTGGTACCTAACGGTCGTGAACCGATCCATCACCGGGGAGGATATCCTCATGGACAACGGGGAAATGCTCAGATCCAACTTTATCTGGTAAACAAATTGACCCGGGAGCTCCGTTCAAAGAACGCCGCCCGGGTCGCTTTCTGTTCCTGCGTCCGTTTCTCAGACGATCTTCCGACACTCCAGGTAGTAGCGCTTATCCAGGGCCGGGCCGATGGAAAAGCTCTTCTTGGGCAGCACGCCGCTGGTGACGATGGAGGGGAACAGGTCCCGCTTATCCATTTCCGGCATGAGGATTGCCGCCCGGCCGGGAGCCGCGCAGAGGGCGGCGGCGTCGTCCAGACCGTGGATATAGTCGATCCTGCCGCCATGTCGGGCGGCGTAATCCAGCAGAAAGGCATCCAGAGAGGCGATAGCCTGCCCGATTGTGCCGGAGGCGGACAGGGTGAGGGAGCCCGAAGCCGTCATGCAGCGGAAGGGGTGCTCACCGCCCTCTGCCGGATAGCGGCGGGCTGCCTCCTCCAGGAAGTTCTTTGCATCGGTATCGAACAGGACACGATGGATGGGTTCGAATTCCATGGAGGGCTCATGGAGATCCACCAGCTCCGCCAGGGTATACCGGGCGGGGTGCCCTTCCCGCTGAGCGGGGGTCAGCGTGGGCCGGATCAGTTCCCAGTTCTGCTTCGCGGTAGCCAGACTATGGTTCCCGTCTCCCACGGCATACAGCATGGGGGAGGGGGAATCCCCGAATTTCTTCCGCAGAGCTTCCGGGTCAGCCAGACGATCCAGTGCACGGCGCAGCCGCTCCGCGTCGTCCCCGGTGATGCGCCGGCCGCGAAGATGGCCGCCGCCCAGCATCAGGTCAAAATCATACAGCAATTCTCCCGCACAGCTCGCGGCTAAAGCAGGAATCCGGAAATCCGGATCATCATAGAACAGAACCAGATGCGCGCATTCCAGCAGAGCCTCCCGGCGCAGAGCCAGCCGGGGCGGGATGCGCTCGATCACCAGGCCCTCCGTGGCATGGACCGGAGAGGTGGAATCCTCCCGGTAATCGTAGGCCTCCAGATCCAGAAGACCCAGGATCCCCCGGCGAAGTCCGCCGCCGGACAAGGTGCGTTCCACGTAAACGTAGGAGTTTTCCAGAGTCCGGAACAGGCCCTTCTGCAGATAATCTTTCATGGTTTCCAGGATGGAGCGGGAGAGCGCCTCCTGCTCCGGCAGATGCAGATACGCCTCCGGAAGCATGAGCCGGAGCGTACTGGGAGCGCTGCCCACCAGCTCTTCCACCTTTGCCCAGTATTCCGGTTGGGAGGTGAACTGATCGCAGGCGATGACGGACCAGCGTTTCCAATCGGCCACCCGGGGCAGGAGCAGATCCCCGGGAATGAACAGGTTATCCATTCAGTTGACCACTTCCATTTAACGAAATAAAACATTGCCATACTAGCACAGCCTGTGCCGATTTGCAAGGATGGATCCGCGCCGGACGGACACCTGCCGCAGCGCCGCGATTCTCCCGGAGACCATGGGGGAAGGTGGGGAAAAATGTTGACTTCCGGGGCACATTTTGTATAATGGAAAGTGGATAAATGAGGAGGTGCGCCATGAATTTGGAAGAGCTGATGCAGCAAGCGAAAGACGGCAATATGGTCGCCCAATATGACCTGGCCGAGCAATATGGCAAAAGACTGAAGGAAGCCCAGCGGGACGATGAAATCCGGGAGTATTCCCGTCAGGCGGTATACTGGCTCAAGCAATCTGCCAAGCAGGGGTACGGCCCTGCCGTGGAGGCGGTGCGGGAGCTGAACATCCAGATGGGGGATACGGAGCAGCTGCTGAACGAGGCGGCGGATCAGGCCAAGACCGCGGCGGCAGAGCCGCAGAAGCCCGCGAAAAAAGTCAGCGGAGATACCAAGGTCATGCATCCCATCGGCTCTTCGGAGGAGGGAACGACCGATCACCGGGCTTTGCAGGAAGTGCGGCAGAAGGCGGATTCCCTTACCCGCACCAATATGCTTCTGGTGATTCTCCTGGGTGTGAGTCTGCTGCTCAATATTTTCCTGGTGGCGTTCCTGTTCCGCACCCTTCGGAACAGCGAGAGCAATCCTGCGCCGAAGCCCTCCGCTTCGGCCCCGGTTTCTGCAGAACCAGCAGATAAGACCGATGCTCCGGCTTCTCCCAGCGCGGCGCCTTCCGCGTCTCCTGCTGCCACCGAACCTCCTGCCGCAACGCCGGAGCCCAGCGCGGAACCCACCCTGGAGCCCGGCCGCAAGGGTTGGCTGGATCTTTCCAAATATCCGTATCTGGTCGTCGTTCCGGGGGAGGACAGCATATATGATGATTACGTCTATTATGCCGTGCAGGTGTCCACGGAGCTGAATATGCGCACAGGGCCCGGCACCTCTTATGATAAGATCGGCAGCATCCCCAATGCCACCAAGGTCGGCGCCGTGGCCAAGAGCGAAGGCGGGAGCTGGTACCTGGTATACTATGACGGACAGTTCGGCTGGGTGTCCAGCGGGTATCTTACCACCAATCTGAATTACGCCACGGCTTCTCCGGCGCAGTAACCGGGGAGGAGCGGCGGGGCGCCGCAGCGGCGGTTCGGTTGACATTCCTCTTGTTTTGGACTATTCTAGACTATGTGAGAACGGAGGCTTCCGGGTATGAAGGTATTGCTCCTGAGCGGTTTTCTCGGATCGGGGAAGACCAGCGCATTGCTGCAGATGGCTGCCTACATGGTCCGTCGGAGCAAAAGCGAAGGAACCAGCGTGATGATCATTGAAAACGAGATCGGCGAGGTGGGCGTTGACGACAAGGTCCTGAAAGCCCAGGGACTGGCCGTTCGTGAGCTTTTCGCCGGCTGCGCCTGCTGCACCGGCGGGGCGGATCTCATCAGCGATATCCGGAGCATTCGGGAGTCCGTCGATCCGGAATGGATCGTGGTGGAAGCCACCGGCGTAGCCTATCCGCTGGAAATCAAAAACAACGTGGAGTCCTGCTTCAGCATACCGGTGAAGATCCTCTCCATAGCGGATGCCGGGAGATGGAACCGGCTGCACAGCTACATGCCGCAGCTGATCGAGGCGCAGGTGGATTCCGCCGATTGCATCCTTCTGAACAAAGTCGATCTGGTGGACGAGGAAACGGCAGAGAAGATCGCAGGCGAACTCAAGGCCTATAATCCCCAGGCCGAGCTGCATAAGGTCGTTGCCAATAAGCCGATCGACGATTCCGTCTGGGCTTTCCTGGAGAGGTAAGAGAACAATGATCAAAGTTGAGATAAATGCCCGCCTTCATGAGGAAGCCCGGGTCGCCTCCGCAAAGTTCTGCCTCAGACCCGGCGGGGGGCTTGCCGCCCTGCGGGATCAGGTGGCGGAGCAGCTGCGGATATCCGTACTCTGGGCAGAAGAACAGAATGCCATGATCGGGCATATCAAAGCCTATCTGCAGTGGGGGACGGAGGATGCACTGATGCTCTCCACCACCGGCGGCGCCGTGGAAGTGAAGGGCAGCGTTCTGCCCGCCGACGAACCGGAATCCGCGGAGGTGGGCATTACGGCCATCGTCTTCGGCGTGGAGCTGGAAGCTCTGGAGGATCGGCTGGAGGGCATGGCAGCCTCTGTGGCAGGGCAGAACGGCCAGTGGTGCGTTTATGCCCATGAATGTTCGCACCATCACCACGAACACGATCACGAACACGATCACGAACACGATCACGAACACGATCACGAACACGATCACGACCATGACCACGATCACGACCACCATCATAACCACGACCATGACCACAGCGGGGATTGCTCCTGCCATGAGCATCACGAACATGGGCATCATGATCATGATAAGTGAGCGCGAGCCGGAGTCGGAAGAGTCATGAAAATCCTTGCCGTGTCGGACGTGGAGAGCCGATTCATCTGGGAACACTTTGATCCGCAAGTGTTCAGCGGGATCGAGCTGATTATTTCCTGCGGAGATCTGAAATCCTCGTACCTCAGCTATCTGGTCACCATGATCCCTGCGCCCTTGTTCTACGTATTCGGAAACCACGATCAGGACTATATCCGCAAGCCGCCCTTCGGCTGCGAATGCATCGATGGTCGGGTACTGGAGTATAAGGGCCTGCGGGTGGGCGGCCTGGGGGGCTGTATGGGCTCGGATCCTACGAATGATTTTCAGTTTTCCGAGAACCAGATGGAAAAGCGTGTGCGCAGACTGCAGACGGATCTGCGGCGAAACCGGAATATTGATATCTTCGTTACCCATGCCCCGCTGCGGGGGGTCGGGGATGGGGATGATGAGTTCCACCGGGGTTTCGCCTGTTTCCAGGACGTGCATCGGATCAATCAACCCGCCCTGCACCTCTTCGGACACCGACACCTCAGCGGGAATCCCACAAACCGTGCCGCAGTATACCGGAGCGGAGAAGTGACGCTGATCAACTGCACGGGCTACCGGATCATCGATCTGGATGAATACGGTATCCACAGAAGGGAAGGAGCGCCGGATCGGCCGCTGGGGTTCCGAAAACCCAATCCCAAGCGTTTTTTCGAAAATGATATAAACGGCTGAAGCCGTTCTATATAACAGGCAAGTTCAAATCAAGTATAGGAGGTATTTTCATGGCTGGCATTTTCAAGTACACGCAGCTGAACCCCGTGATTTTCGGCAACGGCGCCATTGGTTGTGTGGGCGAGGAGCTGGCGAAGCTCGGCTGCAAGAAGCTGCTCTTCGTCTGCGGCCCCAACGTGACCAAGGCAGGCGGCACCATCAAGGCTGAGGAAAGCCTGAAGGCTCACGGCATCGATTTCCTGTATTGGAACGAAGTCAAGCCCGACGCCCCCTCCGGCCTGATCAACAAGGCGGCGGAATTCGCCATCAAGGAAGGCTGCGACTCCGTTCTGGGTATCGGCGGCGGTTCCTGCATGGACCTGGCCAAGGCGGTAGCCCTTCTGCTGGATCTGAAGGAAACCAAGATCGAAAAGTATCTGCCCCCACCCCCTCCCACCATGCAGCCTGAGAAGGTGCCCATCTTTTTGGCTCCCACCACCTCCGGCTCCGGCTCCGAGGGAACCATGGTCTCCGTCATCACCGATGAGACCACCGGACAGAAGCAGGCGATCTTCATCCATGCCACCATCGGCATCATCGATCCCGAACTCACGCTGACCTGCCCGCCCGCCGTCACCGCTCAGGCCGGCTTCGACGTGATGGCCCACTGCATCGAATCCATCACCGCCCGGGACCGCAACCCCCATTCCGAGCTGCTGGCCCTCAGCGCTCTGCGGCGGGTGCGGGATAATCTGGTGGAGTGCTTCGAGCATGGCGACAATCTGGTCGCCCGCGGCGAAATGGCTCTGGCTTCCAACTGGGCCGGCCTCGCCTTCGTGGATACGGACATCCAGCTGGGTCATGCCACCTGCGATTCCATCTCCGCCACCTGCCATACGCCTCACGGCATCGAATGCGCCTGGGTCACCCCCGAGCTGCTGAAGATCATGGCGGACTATGTGCCTGCAGAGATCAAGAAGATCGCCGATGCCATGCGCGTGGAGCTCACCGGCAAGGAGACCAACCTGGAAGTCGCGCTGAAGATCGGCGACGTGATCCATCAGATGATGCGGGCCTGCAAGGTCAAGTCCCTGAAGGAATACGGCGCCACCCGCCAGCAGGTGGTGGACGGCGCTCCCCTGGTGGTCGCCGCCCGGCATCTGTGGCCCAAGTGCCCCGTTTACGTGGACAAGGAGCTCACCGTTGAGGATGCCGCCAAGTTCCTGGGCGATATCTACGACAACTATCAGTAAACCGAAGCAATCAACTGACCGCGGGGACGGCGCTTGTCGCCGCCCCCGCGCATCATGAGAGGAACAGGAGGAATCGCCATGAAGGTCATCTTGGTCAACGGAAGCCCCAATGAGCATGGATGCACCTATACTGCGCTGGAGGAAGCGGCAGGACAGCTGCGGGAAAACGGCGTGGAAGCGGAGATCGTCTGGCTGGGGAACAAGCCCATCAACGGCTGCATTGCCTGCGGCGGCTGTTTCCGGGCGAGGAACGGACACTGCGTCTTCGGGGAGAATGACGGCGTCAACGCGCTGATCGACAAGCTGGAGGAGGCGGACGGCGTGATTTTCGGCTCTCCCGTACACTTTTCCAGCCCTGCCGGAAATCTGATCTCCGCGATGGATCGGATCTTCTATTGCGCAAAACCCCTGGCCGGCAAGCCTGCCGCGGCGGTGCTCAGCTGCCGCAGAAGCGGCGGAACGGCCTCCTTCGACGTGCTGAACAAGTATTTCACCATTGCCGGCATGCCCATCGTCAGCAGCAAATACTGGTGTGTGGTCCATGGCAGAACGCCTGAGCAGGTGAAGGAAGACCAGGAAGGCATGCAGATTATGCGCACGCTGGGGCGGAATATGGCCTGGCTGATCAAATGCATCGAGGCCGGCAAGCAGGCGGGGATCACGTATCCTGCCCCGGAGCCTGTGGTAATGACCAATTTCATCCGATAACTGGAGAGAATCATGACTGAATTTGAAAAGAAGTATTATTGGGACAGACGCGGCTCCGGCTGCGCGAAGTGGGACGGCATGGAGCACGGATTCGGCAGCAAGGATCTGATCGCCATGTGGGTGGCGGATATGGACTTCCGCGGCCCGGATACCGTGCGGGAAGCCATGCTCAAGCTGGCCGAACAGAACACCTATGGATATACTTTTCCCTCTCCCGCATACTATCAGAGCTTTATCAACTGGGAGAAGGAGCGGCACGACTATACCGTGCAGCCGGGCTGGATCCGCTATACTCCCGGCGTGGTCTGCGGCATCTACCGGGCCATCGGCGCCCTGACCCAGCCGGGGGACAGCTGCCTGATCCTGAGCCCCTGCTATTATCCCTTCATGAGCGCGGCGGAGGATACAGGTCGCCGTCTGGTGTGCAGTATGCTGAAGGAAGAGAACGGATACTATACGCCGGATTATGCGGATTTTGAGGATACCATCATCCGGGAGAAGGTCAAGATCTTCATCCTCTGTTCTCCCCATAACCCCGTGGGGCGGATCTGGAAGAAGGAAGAACTGGCAAAGCTGCTGCAAATCTGTGAAAAGCACGGGGTCTACGTGGTGAGCGACGAGATCCATCACGACCTGGAGATCACCGGCAAGCACGTACCCATTTTTGCGGCCTATCCCTGCGAGAAATTCGCCGTTCTTCTCACCGCGGCTTCCAAAACCTTCAATCTTGCCGGACTTTCCCATTCCATGATCATCATACCGGATGAGACGATCCGGAAGAAATACGACGCCTACTGCAAGCCGTTTACCGGAATCAACTCCAACATGACGGGCTACGTGGCGGTGGAGGCTGCATACCGTGGCGGACGGGAATGGCTGGATGGCTGTCTGGAGCACCTGCGGAACAACGCCCGCATCACGGAAGAGATCCTGAAGGCCGGACTGCCCGACGTGGGGATCACGCCCCTGGAAGGCACCTACCTGCAATGGGTGGATCTGGCTCCCTATGTCGGAAGGGACCGGCTGGAAGAAGTGGTCCTGAAGCAGTGCAAGATCGCGGTGGACTGGGGTCATCAGTTTTTCCCCAAAGAAAGCCGCAGCAGCGGGGACGTCCGCGCGGCGGAGGCCGGGAAGAAGGATTGCCACATCCGCCTGAATCTGGCCACCTCCGAAGCCTACGTCCGCCTGGCAGCGGAACGGCTGGTGGAAGCGCTGAAGCGCTGACCCCGGAGTATTTCAGAAAGGAAACAGCAGCATGGGAAAGACGCTTGTCCTGGCGGAGAAGCCGTCCGTGGGCCGGGAGCTCGCCCGGAGCCTCGGTGCGGTCCAGGGGCGGGACGGATACCTGGAAGGGAATCAGTATATCGTCACCTGGGCGCTGGGCCATCTGGTGACCCTGGCGGATCCGGAGGAATACGACCCGAAATACAAAAAATGGGACATGGATACCTTGCCCATGCTGCCGGAGAAACGGAAACTGGTGGTGATCCCGGAGACGGGACGGCAGTTCCGGGTGGTGCAGAGCCTTTTGCGCCGTCCGGATGTATCCGAACTGGTGATCGCCACGGACGCGGGGCGGGAGGGAGAGCTGGTCGCCCGCTGGATCATGGAAAAGGCGGGATGGAAAGGCAGGACCAGCCGCCTGTGGATCTCCTCCCAGACCGAAAAGGCGATCCGGGAGGGATTCCGTTCCCTCCGCCCCGCAGCCGATTTCGATAACCTCTATCAGAGCGCTGAGGCGCGCAGCCAGGCGGACTGGCTGGTGGGCCTGAACGTGACCCGGGCCCTCACCTGCCGTTTCGGCGCATCCCTTTCCGCCGGCCGGGTGCAGACGCCGACCCTGGCGATGCTGGTGGCCCGGGAGGAGCAGATCAGGCGCTTTACGCCCAAGGCGTTCTACACGGTGAGCGTCAGGACGGAGCAAGGCTTTACGCTGAGCAGAAGGGAACCCGGCGGGGGATGGATGGAGGATCGGGAACAGGCGGAGAAGCTGGCCGCCAAGCTCAGCGGCGCAGAAGCGTCCGTGGAGCGGGTGGAGAAAAAATTCAAGCAGACCCCGCCGCCTGCGGCATACGATCTGACGGAGCTGCAGCGGGATGCCAACAAGAGATTTGCCTACAGCGCCAAGGAGACCCTGAATATCCTCCAGAGCCTGTATGAACGGCACAAGGTGCTCACCTATCCCCGTACGGACTCCCGGTATATCCCGGAGGACGTGGTCCCGACCCTGCCGGAACGACTCCAGTCCCTGCGGGGCGGTCCATACAATGCCCTGGTCAATGAGCTGATGCGCAGGAGGCCTTTCCAGACCCGATTCCTGGTCAACAACGCCAAGGTTACCGATCACCACGCCATTTTGCCCACGGAGCAGCCGCCGGAATACCGGGAGATGAGCGGTCCGGAGCGGAATATCTATGACCTGGTCGCCCGCCGCTTCCTCGCGGTGCTGCTTCCCCCCATGGAATACGAGGATCTCACCGTGACGCTCCGGTGCCAGGGAGAAACGCTGAGCGCAAAAGGCAGACGGATGCTGCAGGAGGGGTGGAAGGCGGCATATGGCAGCATGGTCCTGGAGGACCCGGAGGAGGACGGGGAAGAGGAACGGATCCAGTCGCTTCCCGCCCTTGTCCAGGGGCAGAAGCTGCGTCTGGGCCAGGCCAGGGTGAATCAGGGGCAGACGAAGCCCCCCGCCCGGTATACGGAAGCCGCGCTTCTCAGCGCCATGGAGCATCCGGGAAGCCAGGTGGAGGATCGGGACTTGTCCAGGACCCTGGAAGAGACCGGAGGACTTGGGACGCCCGCCACCCGGGCAGATATCATCGAGAAGCTGCTTTCTGCCTTTTATGTGGAGCGCAGCGGAAAATCCCTCGTCCCTACGGCGAAGGGCATCCAGGTGGTAGGTCTCGCGCCGGAGGAGCTTCGCAGCCCCGAGCTCACCGCCCGCTGGGAGCGGCGGCTCGGCAATATCGCCGCAGGAAAGGAGAAACCGGCAGCCTTCATCCAGGAGATGCGGGGTTATGCTGCCCGGCTGGTGGACCGGGTGAAGGCCAGCGAAGGGCAGTATACTCCGGATAACGTCAGCCGGGAGCGCTGCCCCGACTGCGGCAAGCTTCTTCTGGAGGTCAAGGGGAAGAAGGGCGGAAAGATGCTGGTATGTCCGGACCGCAGCTGCGGGTACCGGAAAAGCCTGAGTGTGCAGACCCAGGCCCGCTGCCCCAACTGCCACAAACGGATGGAGCTCCGAGGCCAGGCGCCCGCCAAGGGAGAGGAAGACAAGCGGATCTTCGTCTGCGTCTGCGGTTACCGTGAGCGCATGGGAGACTTTGAAAAGCGCAGAAGCAGCGGGGATAAGGCGGACAAACGGGATGTGCAGCGGTATCTCGCTGCCCAGCCTGCCCAGAGCGGGAATACCGCCCTGGCTGACGCGCTGAAAAAATGGCAGGAAGAAAACGGCTGAGCCGGAGCGGGGAGGAACAGGCATGGAATTAAAAGAGACGATGCTTTCCCGGCAGGAGATCTTTTCCGGAAGGGTGTTCCGGGTCACCCGGGATGATATTCTTTTGCCGGACGGAAGCCGGGGAATCCGGGAGCTGGTCCATTCCCACGGCGGAGTGGTCATCCTGCCCCTGGACGCGCAGGGGAACGTGACTCTGGTGCGTCAGTTTCGCTATGCCCAGGGCCGGGTCCTGCTGGAGGCTGTGGCCGGCAAGCTGGAACCTGGGGAAGAACCCTTTTCGGCAGCCCAAAGGGAGCTGCAGGAGGAAACCGGCTTTACGGCGGACCGCTGGACCGATCTGGGGTGGATCTGTACCTCTCCCGGATTCCTTACGGAGCGGCTGTACCTCTATCTCGCAGAAGGCCTTCATCCGGGCGAACAGCATCTGGATCGCGGGGAATTCCTGAACTGCGAAACCATGCCGATGGAAGAGCTGGGCAGACGCATTGCCGGGGGACAGGTTGAGGACGGGAAGACTCTGGCCATATATCTGAAAACCGTTTTGCTCAGGCGGGAAGGAGGCTGCAATGGCTAAGCGTGTGCTGGTGGTGGACGATGAACAGAACATCGTGGATATTCTCCGCTTCAATCTGGAGCGTGAAGGGTACGAGGTGATCACGGCGGAAGATGGGGTGCAGGGGTTGAATCTGGCCCGCAGCTCCGATCCGGATCTGATCCTGCTGGACGTGATGATGCCGGAGATGGACGGCTTCCAGGTCTGCCGGGAACTGCGCAAGGAGGATAAGCTGACCCCGATTATCATGCTTACGGCCCGGGAAGAGGAAGCGGATCGGGTGATGGGGCTCGAGCTGGGGGCGGACGACTATGTATCCAAGCCCTTCTCCGTACGGGAACTGATGGCCCGGGTCCGGACCAATATCCGGCGGCAGTCTGCCCTGAATGAGACGGAGACCGGAAAAAAGGAAGGCATGATCCGGGCAGGGAGCATAGAGGTGGATACCTCCGGTCAGCAGATCTTCAAAAACGGCGTTCCGGTGGAGGTCACCCAGCGCGAGTATTCTTTGCTGCTGTTTCTTGCCGGAGCCGTGGGCACGGTGTTTTCCCGGGAGACCCTGATGCAGAAGGTCTGGAATTATGACTATTGGGGGGATACCCGCAGCGTGGACGTGGCCGTGCGGAGACTCAGAGAGAAGCTGGAGGATGATCCGGCCAATCCGACGCTCCTGTGCACCC
>CAMVBX010000026.1 GCA_947165825.1 uncultured Clostridia bacterium | reverse complement strand
TATCTTTGTTCGAAAAACTGGCTTCAGCGGGGCGACAAGACTTTGTCGACACGCTGA
The DNA here is from genome assembly GCA_947165825.1 of uncultured Clostridia bacterium. Taxonomy (GTDB): domain Bacteria; phylum Bacillota; class Clostridia; order Oscillospirales; family Oscillospiraceae; genus UBA1774. The sequence continues at coordinate 19,979 of CAMVBX010000026.1, read as the reverse complement.
GCCAACGCACACCTTTTTCCTGTGTGCGTCGGCTCTTCCTGTCGGGATAAGGAATCCCTTAATGGCTGATCCCTTCGTTGAGCTCTTCCATTCGTCGGTCCAGTTCCGCGGCGATTTCCGAACAGGCCAGAAGGGAATCGTTCTGCTGTTCGGTAAGCGGGTGATCTTTCTTGTACCGGATCTTATGCTCCAGACTGGCCCACCAATCCATGGCCAATGTCCGGAACTGCACCTCAACCTTCATCATCCGCTTCTTATCATGCAGGAAAATGGGGACTGCAACGATCAGATGGAGACTTCGGTAACCGGATTCCTTGGGATTCCGGATATAATCCTTCTTCTGCACCAGTTTCACGTCATCCTGCCTGAGCAGGGCTTCCGCCAGCATATCGATCTCCGAGGGGAACGCGCAGATGACCCGGACACCGGCAACGTCGTTTATGTAGTTTTCGATGCTTTCCAAAGTCACCGGCAGGTTGTATCGCAGAAGCTTATCAATGATGTTCTCTGGTTTCTTCAGACGCGTCTTGATGGTCTCGATGGGGTTTGAATCGTATTGGAGGGAAAACGCCTCGTTCAGCACACGAAATTTGGTCTCTACCTCCATCATCGCGCAGCGGTAATAGGCCATCAGTTCCTGATACGGTTTCGCCTGTTCGTGGAACCACTGCTGTACGGTGAGATCCGACTTGCGGGTCTTCATCGCCTGCTCCAGTGTGGTAAGAGAATTGATCGGGGAAGCCTCCGTCATGATACTGCACATCCTAGCTTATGGATTTCCCGATGTGGATCGGGATGGGGAGAGCCGGTCAGAGACCGGCTCCAAGTCTTCAGCCTTCGATCTCCAGCCGTCTGCCGACGACCTTGGGCTCGACTCGCTTGGGCATGGTGAGGGTCAGGACCCCGTTTGCGTACGCGGCCTTGATCGCCTCCGTATCCACGCCGTCCAGGCTGAAGCTGCGCGCATAACTGCCATAGGAACGCTCGCAGCGGATATAGCTGCCCTTTTTCTCCTGGTCCTCGTACGAAGAGTGACGCTCGGCCGTGATGGTCAGGGTATCCTGGGAGATATCCACGTGGATATCCTCCTTGTTGAAACCGGGCAGATCCGCTTCCAGGATATAAGCCGATTCGGTTTCCCGGATATCGGTGCTGAAGGAACCGCTGCGCTGGCTGCCGAAAAACTCCCGCTCCATATCCGCCATCATGCGGAAGGGATCAAAGCTGGTGATAGCGGCACCGTTTCTGCGATAAGGAATCAAAGACATGATGAAAACCTCCTGTCTGTCATTGCATTCAGTACAAACTCGTTCATCCGTTCGAATCGACTATAGAATACCCGATAGTTATGAACGATTCTGCGAAACAATGTGAACAGACTGTAAATTTAGCACTCTAACACTTCGAGTGCTAAAACCCGGAGGTTAATCCAGCGCAGCGGGATGAAGACCGGCCGGACGCAGGACGTAAAGCACTTCGCAGACCTCCTCCAGGTATTTGCGATCATGGGAGATGCTGATGATCGCTCCGCCGAAATCCCGGAGAGCTCGGCGGACGACCGGAGCGGAAAGCGGACTGAAATTGCGCGTGGGTTCATCCAGCAGCAAAACATCTGCCCGCTGCAGGACCATATCCAGAAACAGCAGCTTGGCCCTCTGCCCGCCGCTGAGACCGGCGATGGGGGAGAGCATCTCTTCGTGGGTGAAGCGCATGCTGCCGAGGCAGGTCCTGGCTCTGGTGATCTCCGCCTTGGTATAATTTGCCGCCAGATGATCCACAGGGGTCTGACGGTAATCCAGGACCTCCCGATAGTCCTGGGGCATATAGGCGGCGGTAATGTCCTTTCGCTGCTTCAGTTCCTCCCAGAGGCAGCGCAGAAGCGTCGTTTTTCCGGCTCCGTTGCGCCCAATGATCCCCACCGTCGCACCCCCGGAGAGGGACAGATGCAGATCCTTGGCCAGAATACGGCCGCCTGCCTGCAGACAGGGCAGGGACCAGTCCAGAACCGTTTTTCCCGCCGGGAGGCGGATATCTTCGTCAAAACGGGTGAGGATCGCCTCCTCCTCTTCCGGATACTCCAGAAAGTCCTCCTTCTGCCGTTCCAGACGCTTCCCGGTGGAAATCACGGTATGCATCTTCTTTTTCAGAAGCCTGCCGCTGTGGGGATCCTGCCGGGAAAGACTGCGCTGCTCATGATCCACCCGGTCATAGATCTGCTGCCAGCGCTGCTGCTGCCGGCGGTAGTCGTCCCGCTGTTTCTGGGCAATCTGCTCCTGGTGATCCATCTGCCGCCGTCTTCTGCTCAGGTATTCCCGATATGTCTCCCGGGAAACAGTGATCCTGCATTGGGTTTTCCGGATGAGCTGTTCCATATGGATGATCACGCTGGCGGTGTTTTCGATCAGCGTTTCATCGTGGGAGATGTACAGGACGGGGAGTCGGGTTTCCTGCAGAAAGCTCTCCAGCCAGAGCAAAGCGTCCAGATCCAGATCGTTTGTGGGTTCGTCCAGAAGAAGAATATCCGGTTCCTCCATCAGGATCCGGCAAAGCTGAGCCTTCACTCTTTCCCCGCCGGATAGGGAGCCCATGGTTTGCTTGGAGAGAAGAAACGAAGGATCGATTCTCAACTGTGCCAGGACGTCCGTATGGAGATAGTGGGCATGGGATGCGAAATACGCGTTCAGCGGAAGGGAAGCAAGCGCGTCATCCATGCTCTGCGGCAGATACCCCAATCTGCCCCGGGCAAGCACCTGCCCTTCGCCCTCGCAGTAATCCTCCACAGAGCGGGGATCATAAACGTATTTCAGAAGGGTGGATTTCCCGTTTCCCTCTTCACCGATGAGCACCGCCTTATCTCCCTTTTTCAAAGTGAAGGAAAAACGCTCCGCGAGGGTGCGGCCATCCCGCTTCAGCCTCAGGGTGACGTCTCTCAGTTGCAGCATGGATATACCCTCCTTCCGGAGACGGGTTGAAGAATCGATCATCTTGAATATACCATGGAAGCGGTGGGAAGACAACGCAGGAAGGGGTGACGATGGGATCTGGGTGAAGTTTGTGTTGACAGGTTTCCGCACCTATAGTACGTTAATGAAGAAAGCGGCGGCTTTCTTTATCTCTGGATTTTGGCGGTGGAAACATGGAAAACCGGGTTACACTCCTCGGCGTACGCGGATCCATTCCGGTGAGCGGCGAAGCTTATCGGCGATATGGCTGTGCGACGACCTGTTATTTGATCGAGCTGGAAGGGAAGGCAATTTTGGTGGACGCCGGGAACGGCATCCTGAATCTTCCCCGGGAACTGATGGAGTATACGGAAATGACCATGCTGCTTACCCATCCTCACCTGGATCATCTCATGGGTCTCCCCATGTGTCCGTTTCTGTTTCGTCAAGGGGCAACGTTACATATGTATGCCGCTGTGCGCGGAGGAATGGATGCAGAGGCGCAGGTAGATGCGCTGGTTGCGCCGCCGCTCTGGCCGGTGGGAGCGGGAAGCCTTCCGGGTGTACTGATCTGCAGCACACTGCCGGAAACGCTGCGCCTGAATACGGTGCTGGTGGAGTCTATGGAGGGGAACCATCCCGGCGGGGTTTCCGTCCTGCGGATTACCGGCGGGGGAAAAAGGGTTGTGGTGGCGACGGACTGCACCATAACGGAGGAAAACCGGTCAGCTCTGACGGAGTTTGCCAAAGACTGCGACCTTTTCCTGTGCGACGGGCAATACAGTCAGGAGGAATGGCCCGGTCACGCCTCCTTCGGACACAGTACCTGGACCGCTGCCGCCGAACTGGCCCGGGCAGCGGGTGCAAAACAAACCCGGATCGTCCATCATGATCCTACCCATACCGATTCCTTCCTGGATTCCTGCGCAGCGGAACTCGCCCTGACCTGTCCGGGCTGTTCCTTCGGCCGGGAAGGAGAGATCATCCAACTGTAACTTTCCGGACGGCTGCATGGCCTTGGAGGAGAATATGAAAAGAGCGACTTGGCTGAAAATCTGCATATCCTTGCTGGTTTCGGCGGTACTTTGCCTTCTTGCCTGGTCAGGGGTACTGGATGAGCTGGATGGCAGCATCTCCGATGCGTTGTATCAGCAATCGGGGATGACCGATGGTGAGATCGTGGTGATCGGCATGGATCAGCGCGCCATTGAGGAGCTGGGTCCCATGCCCTGGCCGCGGGACATAATGGCGGATGCGGTGGCGTATCTGAATTCCGATCCGGAACAGAAACCCGCGGTGATCGGGATCGACGTCCTGTACGTGGGGGAGAGCGCCGACCCGGGTGCGGATGCCTATTTAGCGGAAATCGCGGCGGAAGGGGAAAACCTTGTAGTCGCCTCGGCTGCCTCCTTTGGCAACAGCATTGTGGATGACGGGGAAAGCTTCTATCTGGATGAACGGTCGGTCCTGTATTGGGATTCTCCTTATCCGGATCTGGATGACGTGACCGATACCGGGCACATCAATGCCATGGCCGATGCGGACGGGATCATCCGACATGCTCTGCTCTACGTGGATTCGCCGGATGGAGAGCGGGTGTATTCCTTTGCCCGTGTGCTCTACGAGCGCTGGTGTGAAGCAAACGGGACGGATCCGAACCCGCTTCCGGATACCGTTGACAATGGCTTTTTCTACCTGCCCTATACAGCAAGATGCGGCGGATACTATGAGAATGTATCCGTGATCGACTGCCTGGAAGGCCTTGTGGATCCCGCCGATTTCGCGGGAAAGATCGTACTCATCGGCCCGTACGCAGCGGGCATGCAGGATGAATACCGCACCGCCATCGACCATGCTGCGCCCATGTACGGGATCGAAATCCAGGCAAACCAGATCGAGGCATTCCGGAAGGGATTCTATCCCGCGGAAGCGGGAAATCCTCTGCAGCTCATTCTCCTTTTCCTGATCTGTGCCGGAGTGCTGTACTTCCTGATTGACCGCAAGGTCCTTCCTGCCATCCTGATCTGGCTTGCCGTTTCCGGCCTTTGGATCGCTGTATGTGCCGTTCTGTACCGCATGGGGGTGATCCTGCATGTGCTCTGGGTGCCGTTGTTTGTAACGATCCTGTTCGTGGCTACCGTTGCGTTGAATTATTTCCGTACTCAGAAGGAAAAACGCAGGGTGACCGAGACCTTCGGCCGCTATGTCGACCCCGCAGTAATGAAGGAACTGCTGGAGCGGGGCGGAGACGCCCTGGAACTGGGCGGAAAAATGTACGATATTGCGGTCCTCTTCGTGGATATCCGGGGATTTACCACGATGAGCGAATCCCTGGATCCGCAGACCGTTGTGGAAATCATCAACCGCTACCTCACTTTGACCACCGAATGTATCATGCGGCATCACGGAATGCTGGACAAGTTCGTGGGAGACTGTACCATGGCTTTCTGGAATGCGCCGATCCCGCAGGAGGATCCGGTATATCTGGCCTGCTGCGCGGCGATGGATATGGTTGTCGGGGCGAAGGCGCTGGGGGATGAGCTGCAGGAGCGGTTCGGCCGACGCGTGGATTTCGGCGTAGGCGTCAATTTCGGACCGGCAGTCGTCGGGAATATCGGAGCGCCGAAGCGGATGGATTATACCGCCATCGGAGATACGGTCAACACAGCCTCCCGGCTGGAGTCCAACGCTCCCGGAGGGAAGATCTTCATCTCCCGCGCAGTGGCGGACGCCCTGGGCGAAAGAGCCAAGGTCACGTCCCTGGGCAGCAGTATAAAACTGAAGGGAAAAGCGGAAGGTTTTGAAATTCTGACACTGGATGAACTGATTGGCTAAAGGAGGAAGCTGAAAATGCCGAAAATCATTGCGATCAACGGAAGTCCCCGTTCAGGCTGGAATACCGGCACGCTGATCCGTGACGCCGCTGATGGGGCGAAAGAAGCCGGCGCCGAGGTTGAAGTGATCGATCTCTACCGTCTGGGGAAGTACAGCGGCTGCATTTCCTGTTTCGGGTGCAAGCGAGAGAAGAATCTGGGAAGATGCGTCTGCCATGACGACCTTTTCCCGGTGCTGGAGAAGATCCGGGAAGCGGACGGCCTGATCCTGGGAACGCCGGTTTATCTCGGGGAAGCGACTGCCGCTTTCCGTGCTCTTTACGAGCGGCTGATTTTCCAGTACATCAGCTATAAGAACGAACCCCGCAGCTATGCGGAAAGAAAGATTCCCGTAACGCTGGCCTTCACAGGCAACGCCCCGGAGGCCTTTTTCAGTGGGCCGGTGTACGGAAAAATGGTGGAGAATTACCGGAACACCCTCTCCGGCTTTATCGGGCCAACCAAAGTGCTGATAGCGGCGGATACCCTGCAGGTGGAGGATTATTCCCCCTTCGGCTGGACCATGTTCGATCCGGAAGCAAAGAAGCAAAGAAGGGCAGAGGTGTTCCCGAAGGAGCGGGCGGAGGCCCGGAGGCTGGGCGCGGAAATGGTCACGGGCTGAATTGCTGCAGCCGGTTGAAACGGGAAGCTTTTTGTGGTATATTAAGCATAATCATTCTAAAAGGAGGAAATCGCAATGCAGGAAGTATATGAGTTTCTGAAGAAGGCCGGTACGTATTACCTGGCCACCGTGGAAGGGGATCAGCCCCGCGTCCGTCCCTTTGGCACCGTGAATATTTTTGACGGCAAACTGTATATCCAGACCGGCAAGGTCAAGCCCTGCTCCAAGCAGATGGCTGCCAATCCCAAGATCGAGATCTGCGCCTTCACCGGCGGCAAGTGGATCCGCGTCGCCGCTACCGCGGTGAACGATGACCGGATTGAAGCCAAGGAAGCCATGCTGGATGCTTATCCCAACCTGAAGGCTTCCTACAAAGCCGACGACGGCAATACCCAGGTCCTTTGGCTGAAGGACGCGGTGGCGACCATCTCTTCCTTCTCTGAGCCGGCCAAGGTCATCAAGTTCTGAGTCAGTACACAGCTAACGGGGCTCTGCGGAAGCAGAACCCCGTTTCTTTTCGATAAGAAGAACAGCGGGACGGTTTGAAACCGTCCCGCTTGATGGTTTTCTGTGCCGGATCCCTTTGCGCTTACCGGCTGCCGCGCTTTGCCCGATCCTGCCGAATGCGGTCCAGATGCTTCGGGGAAACCTTTCCGCTGAACCGGAATTCGGAGACGACATCGTTCATCACCGCATAATTCAGCGCCGTGCCTTCCGCATCGGAGACGTACTCCGCAGCCCGGTCCGCGCCGATACCGAAGCGCCCCGCGGTGACTACGGCGTCAATATTTGCACCCAGGAAAAGAAACTCCCAGCCGTGCTGTTCTTTTTCCCGACTGACGAGACTCCGGACTTTTTCCGCGCTGAATTCCCGGCTGGCGTTCTCCTCTCCGTCGGTGATGATGACGAAAATGACTTTTTCCGCCCGGTAAGGCTCCGCTGTATTGCGCTGCACGTCGGCAATCTTTCCGATGGTTCTGCCGATGGCATCCAGCAGAGCCGTACTTCCGCCGACAAAGTATTCCTTTTCCGTGATGGGGGAGACGGCCTGGATATCAATGCGGTCATGGAGCAGCGTATACCGGTTATCGAAAAGCACCGTGGTCACGCGGCACTGACCCGCTTCCTGCTTCTGCTTTTTCAACATGCTGTTGAAGCCGCCGATGGTGTCCTTTTCCAGGCCTCCCATGGATCCGCTTTTATCCAGAATAAAGACCAGTTCCGTAAGCCCTTTCTGCATGATTCCTTCCTCCTTGTCGAATTGTGGCCTGAGTATACACCGCAGAAGGAAGGAAAAGGTCGCCCGGCAAGCGACATTTCAACTGCCCAACAGAGGCTGATCGTACAGGAAGAGCGTTTCGTTGATCAGGTCCAGATCATATATCCGCTGAAGGAGAAAATAACGCACGATCGCATCGAATTTCTGACTGCGGGAAAGAGCGAATCCCGCCCGCCTCAGCAGATCTTCCGTCTCCTCCAGACTCAGCTGCAGGGAGATGGCCAGCGCAAGCGCTGTACGTTTGCTGGGCATATATCCTTTATCCGCGCGGATCTTGGAGAAGAGCCTCCGATCCAGATTCGCCCCCCTGTACACGTCCACGTCTGTCCTGCCCTTCGCGTCGATCAGCCGCAGGAGCGTCTGGGAAAAGGACTCGTCCAGGTCGTCGATCCACCTGTCCAGCCCCGATGGACGGGACGAAGGGGCTTCGTCCATATCGCAGAAAGGCGGCACCGTTGACTCGCAGGCTTTTGCAGGATAGCGCCGGGTGGGGGATTGCCGGGGATTGCGTTCCGACGAAAAACCGGAACGGATGTTTTCCAGATAAACGGAGGATGGGGACTCATTCGGAAGCAAAGAATCCAGATACGCTTTTATGCGTACCATCAACCTGGGATCCCGGGTGCTTTTCTCCCGGAGCAGAAGGTATACGTCCATTTCGCTGCTCCGAAGGTATTCCCGGATGCTTTCCTCCGCAACCTGCAGCGCTTCCTCCCGGGGGTATCCATAGATACCTGCGGAAATCAGAGGAAAAGCGATGCTGCCGCAGCCCTTTTCCTCTGCCAGGGCCAGGCTGTTCAGATAGCAGCTGCGCAGCTGCATGCGGCAGAGATCAGCCTGATGCGCCCGATAGATGGGACCGGGGGTGTGGATGACGAACTTTGCCGGCAGAGCAAAGCCGGGGGTGATCACTGCGCTTCCGGTGGAGATGGGGGCCAGCGATGCGCAGGCACGGGCCATCTTATCTGGTCCGGCGGCGCGAAAAATGGCGCCGCATACTCCGCCGCCCATGATCAGATCGGGATTGGCCGCATTGACGATGGCATCGGTTTTCATCCGGGTAATATCCCGGTTGAGCAAAAAGAGCGGCATAGGGGATACCTCCTGAAAAAAAGGCGCCGCAGGGCAAGCCTGCAGCGCCGGAATGGAGCGGATAATGGGAATCGAACCCACCTATCCGGCTTGGGAAGCCGGTGTTCTACCGATGAACTATATCCGCAATTGCTTTGCAAATATACCATATCTCTCTGAAAAAGGCAAGAGAAAAATCAAAGGGAATCGGTCGAAATGTGCGCGGAGTCAGTTCCAGTAGACAAAATGGGTGCCGGAATCCTCTTCGGGTCTTATCAGCTGCTCCCGCAGGACAGAAAGCGTCAGCTGGCCCTGGGCCTGGGGATAAAGCTCAGGTTCCCACCAGTACCGGCCCCAGAGATCGCTGTCCCGCTTCAGAAACCCTTCGTCCAGTCGGCCGCCGATGCAGGCAGAGCAGTCGACATGGTAATAGTCCCCGTTCAGGAGAATCAGATTCCAATAGTGCGTTTCACTGTTCAGCCTTCCGGAGATGACCTGGCAGGGAATGCCGCACATGGAGCACAGCAGCTGATAAGCCATGGCGCAGCCTTCAGAATTGCCGGTCCCGTTAACCAGGACGTCATACGCCGTCCGGCCGCGCATGGAGACCCTTCCCAAAGCTTTCTGCACCGCTATGCAGCAAAGCATGGAAGCCTGCTCCGGCTGGGTATGATCGATTCCCCGGGTCAGGGCTTCGGCATGCTCCCGCAGTTCGGACAGCATGAGCATGCGGTCTTCCAGCGTGACGTGGTAGTCCAGATTCAGCGTGATGATTTTCTGGACGTAATCCTCCGACGGATAAAAGGAGATGCTGAGATCGGGCAGGGACAGCAGACTATCGGGATGCTGCTGATAGTACCCGGAGATATAGTTTTTTATGCTGCGGTCTGTGATGGCCAGAGTTGCGATCTGCAAAGCCAGGAACTCTTTCCCCGAATCCAGGCCCTCGTCGATTCGCGCATAAAAGTCGCCGAGGGAAGAAACGCTGCGGACCTCGGCGATCTCTTCCGGGGACAGCTTATAATGGATATGGATGGAGACTTCGTCGTAGCTCAGAATCCGGTTCACGGAATGGGTCATATATTCCACGGCGTACGTGCCCATGGGGGTGCTTCGGGCAACCTCAAGACAAGCTTTGGAGATGTCGTCCCGGATGATCCCGTTGTATTCAACCGCACGGATAATCGCGTCCTCGGTGCCTGCGTTCACCAGATCCTGGACGGCGTGCTTCAGACCGGAATAGGTGTGGACCTCAAAGACACGGCCGACCGTTTCCGGATTCATGCTGGTTTCCACATGTTCCGTCACGACCTGGTATTCTCCTTCCGCCAATCGGCTGCAGCCGCAGAGCAGCAGGAGCGATAACAGCAGCGGAAGCAAACGGCGTCTCTTCATTCTGCTCCTTCCTGATCGGGTGATCACAGATCCAGGGTAAGCTGGGTTTCTCCCGTATCCTCGGGTTTCAGGAGTGCACCGGCCGCAGGCAGACTGCGGATGCGATAGCGGGCATGGTTCCGGATGGGGGTGTCCTCCAAAAACGACGCGGTTTCGACGCGATACTTGGGTTTCAGCGTCATCACCTGAATACCCTGGCTGTCCCGGGTGGCCTTTTCCGCCAGCTGGGCCGTATTGAACAGCAGCGCGCGGCCCTCCGTGGAGTAAACCACCGCGTCCCGCTCCTGGGTGAAGCTGAGAATGGCGCGAAGAGGGGAGCGGTCAGAATAAGCTCCCGTGAGCTTGCGCCGGTTTGATTTGGTGCTGTAGGCTCCGATCCCGACTCTGGCGACTTTCCCGTTTTCAAATACAAAGAGTAGGCTCATTCGGTCATCCGCAGGGAATACCACGGAGAACACGCTTTCCCCTTCATCCATCTGCAGTTTGCTGGGCAAAAAGGTTCCAAGGGAGGAAGCACGGCTGTCCTCAAAATCAGAGAGGCGGGTCTTATACACCTGGCAGCGATCGCTGAACACCAGCAGTTCGCTGCTGTTCATGGCTTCGAAGCGCATCAGCAGACCGTCATCCTCCTTGAATTTCTGTTCGCTGCTCATGCGCAGGGATTGCGGGGTGATCTTTTTGAGATACCCGTGACGGGAGAGAAAAACGGTAACGGGGTAATCCGGGATATCTTCCTCAGGCGCCGGTTCAGGAAGCTCGTCCTCGTACAGGATCGCCGTCCGTCTCGGCTCAGCATACTGCTTGATCACCTTCTGCAGCTCAGCGGAAATGATCCCCTTGATCCGGTCTTTGCGCTTGAGGATATCCTCCAGATCGGCAATCTCCTCTTCCAGCGCCTGCGTGTCCCGGGTCTGCCGCAGGATGTATTCCTTGTTGATGTTCCGGAGCTTGATCTCTGCGACGAACTCAGCCTGCACCTGATCGATGCCGAAGCCGATGATCAGGTTCGGGATCACTTCCGCGTCCAGCTCGGTTCCCCGGATGATGGCGATAGCTTTGTCGATATCCAGCAGGATCTTTTCCAGACCCTTCAGCAAATGCAGCCTTTCCTTCTTCCGGGTCAGCTCGAAATGGATCCTCCTGCGGACGGATTCGATCCGCCAGGCGGTCCACTCCTCCAGAATTTCCCGAACGCCGAGTACCCGGGGCATACCGGCAATCAGAATGTTGAAATTGCAGGAAAAGGCATCCATCAGGGGCGTCATGCGAAAGAGCTTCTGCATGAGCTTGTCCGGATCGGTACCGCGTTTCAGGTCAATGGCGAGTTTCAGGCCGCTCAGATCGGTTTCGTCCCGCATATCGGAGATTTCCTTCAGCTTCCCGGCCTTGACCAGCTCCGATACCTTGTCAATGACCGCCTCTGAAGTGGTGGTATAAGGGATTTCCCGTATCTCAATGATGTTGTTGGCCTTGTCATAGGACCATTTGGCCCTGACCCGGAAACTGCCCCGGCCTGTCCTGTAGATCTCCTCCATTTCGTCCCGCTTATAGATCAGTTCGCCGCCGGTAGGGAAGTCCGGAGCAGGGAGCAGATCAAGCAGGTCACAATCGGGGTTCTTCAGATAGGCGATCTCCGCCTGACAGACCTCCCCCAGGTTGAAGCCGCAAAGGTTGCTGGCCATGCCCACGGCGATGCCCTGGTTCGCGGAGACCAGAACATTGGGGAATGTGGTCGGCAGGAGGGACGGCTCCTTCATGCTGCCGTCGTAGCTGTCCACCATATCCACAGCATCCTTATCCATGTCCCGGAACAGCTCGCCGCAGATTTGCGAAAGTTTGGCTTCCGTATATCGGGAGGCGGCATAGGCCATATCCCGGGAATAGACCTTGCCGAAGTTGCCCTTGGAGTCCACAAAGGGAGCGAGGAGCGCACCGTAGCCCTTGCTCAGCCGGACCATGGTGTCATATATGGGGCCGTCGCCATGAGGATTCAGCTTCATGGTGCTGCCTACGATATTGGCGGACTTGGTACGAGCGCCGGTGAGCAGTCCCATCTTATACATGGTATACAGCAGCTTCCGGTGCGCGGGCTTGAATCCGTCGATCTCCGGGATCGCACGGGATACGATGACGCTCATCGCGTAGGGCATGAAATTGACTTCCAGAGTCTCCGTAATGGGCTGTTCCGTTACTTCTGCCCTGAGCCCCATGACGTTTTCGTTTCCGGAGGGTTTCTTCTGCTGTTCTTCGTGCTTTTTTCTTGCCATCGGTCAGTCCCTCCTTTCAGGAAACGTCCAGCTGATCGATATAACGCCAGCCGTTATCCGCGATATGATCCTTGCGTCCCTGCAGGTTATCCCCCTCCAGAAGGTCAAAGGTCTGCGCCATGGCCGTCTCGTCCGTAGGCATGACCTTGATGAGCCGACGGGTTTCCGGATTCATGGTGGTGAGCCACATCATTTCCGGATCGTTTTCACCCAAGCCCTTGGAACGCTGAATAGATACCTTGGCGTCTCCCAGCTCTTTCAGAATATCTGCCTTATCCCGTTCCGTATAGGCAAACCAGGTCTTTCCTTTGCAGCCGATCTCATACAGCGGGGATTCCGCGATATACACGTAGCCCTGGCGGATCAGCGTGGGGGTAAGGCGGTAGAGCATGGTGAGGATCAGCGTACGGATCTGGTAACCGTCCACGTCTGCGTCGGTACAGATGATGACCTTGTTCCAGCGGAGATTCTCCAGATCGAAGGCGTTGATGTCCTTGTTGTGCTTATCCTGGACTTCCACGCCGCATCCCAGGACCTTCAGCAGGTCGGTGATGATCTCACTCTTGAAAATCCGGGCAAAATCCGCTTTCAGACAGTTCAGGATCTTGCCCCGGACTGGCATGATGCCCTGAAACTCCGCATCCCGGCTCAGCTTACAGGAGCCCAGCGCGGAATCGCCCTCCACGATATACAGTTCCCGGCGGGAGACGTCCTTGGTGCGGCAGTCGACGAATTTTTCGATCCGGCTGGTGATGTCCATGCTGCCGGTGAGCTTCTTGCGGATATTGAGCCTGGTTCGTTCCGCCGTTTCCCGGCTGCGCTTGTTGATGAGAACCTGCTCCATGATCTTATCCGCGTCTTTCGGGTTCTCAATGAAATAGATTTCCAGACGGGATTTGAGAAATTCCGTCATAGCCTCCTGGATGAATCGGTTGGTAATGGCCTTTTTGGTCTGGTTTTCATAGGAGGTGCGGGTGGAGAAGCAGTTGGTGACCAGAATCAGGCAATCCTGGATGTCGCTGAAGGTGACCTTGCTTTCGTTCTTCTGGTACTTGCCCTGCTTCCGCAGAAGACCGTCTATTGCGGATACAAACGCACTGCGGGTGGCCCGCTCGGGCGCGCCGCCGTATTCCAGGAAAGAGGAGTTATGGTAATACTCGATCAGGCTGACCCGGTTGGAGAAGCAGAATGCCGCCGACAGGCGAACTTTGTATTCCGGCATATCCTCCCGATCCTTGCCCTTGCGCTCGCCCTCGATAAACTCCGGGAGCGTCAGGGAATCGGCGCCTGCCAGCTCTGCCACATAGTCCCGGATCCCGTTTTCATACAAATAACTCTCTTCCTCAAAGCCGGAATCGGTTTCCCAACGGAGCAGAAAGGTGATGCCGCTGTTGACCACGGCCTGCTTCTTCAGAATATCGGAAAAATAGGAACGGGGGATATCGATATCCGTGAAAACCTCAATATCCGGCTTCCAGCGGATGCGGGAGCCGGTGCGCTTTTTGGTGTACGGCGTACTGTGCAGGCCGCCGACGTTTTCCCCCTTCTCGAATCGGAGCGTGTACTCCTGGCCATCCCGCCAGACCGTCACGTCCATATAAGCGGAGGAATACTGGGTTGCGCAGGTACCGAGGCCATTCAGACCGAGGGAGTACTCATAGTTTTCTCCCTCATCATTCTTGTACTTGCCCCCGGCGTACAACTCACAGAATACCAGCTCCCAGTTATACCGTTTTTCCCCCGGATTGTAGTCCAACGGACAACCGCGGCCGAAATCCTCCACTTCGATGGAACCGTCTGCAAACCGGCTCAGAATGATCCTGTCCCCGAAGCCCTCCCGCGCCTCATCGATGGAGTTGGAGAGGATCTCGAACACCGCATGTTCGCAGCCTTCGAGCCCATCCGAGCCAAAGATAACGCCGGGACGCTTCCGAACCCGATCCGCCCCCTTGAGGGAAGTGATGCTCTCGTTTCCGTATGTCTGGGCGCTCGCCTTTTTTGCCATATTTTTGCCTCACTATGATACCAGATATTGTGTCAATTTAATATATCACACAATTCATGGTAAAGCAAGGAGAAGAAAAGACCCGGAAGGAAAACGATACCCCCTGCAGCAGAGCAGGGGGTATCGCGTTGGATTACCGGTTATCTCTCTATTCCGTATGCTGCGGTCCGAAGTCAGACGCGCGGGCGGGACACGAATCGCGGACTATGCCATGGTATTGGCAATCCGTCGACGGTCCCGACTTACGTTCCGGTATCCGGGCTTAGTATTTGCGGGGAAGGGGAAATCATGCAAAGGGGATTATTTCCGCTCAATGGCGCGTTTTGCAGATTCCACGATATGGGCAGCGTTCAGACGGTATTCCGCCCGCAGGAAGGCCTCCGTGCCGACCTGGCCGAAGCGATCGTCCGTACCCACCATTTCGATGGGGACCGGAACGGTTTTTGCCGCAGTTTCGGCAACCGCACTGCCGAGGCCGCCGTAAATATTATGGTTTTCCGCCGTGACCAGGGCTCCCGTTTCCTCGCCGCAGCGTGCGATCAGCTCGGTGTCGATGGGCTTCCAGGTGAACATATCCACCACCCGGGCAGAGACTCCTTCCAGTGCCAGGGCAGAGGCGGCCTCCAGCGCTTCCGCGACCATGATGCCGCTGGCAATGATCGTCACGTCGGTACCGTTTCGCAGGACGTTGCCCTTGCCGATTTCAAAGGTGCTGCCGGGTTCATAGATCCCGACGGCATTCTTGCGGGCCATCCGGGTATAGTAGACGCCGTAGGTGTCAGCCAGCTGACGGGTGATATCCGCCAGGGCGACGGGGTCGCAGGGCTCCAGAAGGGTAATTTCCGGAATCGCCCGGAGCACGGCCATATCCTCAAAGGGCATATGGGTTCCGCCGTTATAAGCGGCAGTTACGCCGGGGTCAGAACCGGTGATGCGGACGTTAAGCTTGGCGTAGGCTGCGGAGATGAAGATCTGGTCGCACACCCGGCGGGAGGCAAAGGGACCAAAGGAATGGCAGTAGGGGACCTTGCCGGTGAGGGACAGTCCGGCAGCAACGCCGATCATGTTGGCTTCGCTGATCCCGCACTGTATGGCACGGTCCGGATACGCCTTGAAGAAGGGCTTCATTCCGGAGGAGCTGACCAGGTCAGCGTCCAGAACAACAATATCTCCGCGTGTTTCGGCCAACTCCATCAGGGTGCTGCAATAGGCGTCCCGCATGAGCGTTTCCGAATTCTGCAGAGTGGATTTCAGTTTGAACATAACGGATAGATCCTGCCTTTCTGCAAAGAACAAGCATTACGTTTTTTGATTTGGGACTGTGAAACCGCCGATCATTTCCGCAGCGCGGCGCGGGCTTCCTCCAGAACGGCCTCCGCCTTGGCGAGGGCTTCTTCCATTTGCTCTGGCTTGAAATTGATATGATGGTTGGAGACAATGCCTTCGGCAAAGCTGCAGCCATTGCCCTTGCGGGTATGCATGACCACGGCGGCAGGGCCGTCGGCGTATTCCTTCGCATCGGAAAACGCTTGATAGAGGGCGGGGATATTGTGACCGTCGCACTCGTAAACCTTCCAGCCAAAGGCGCTGAGCTTCTGCCCGACGTCGCCCAGATCCATGACGTCGCTGGTGTAACCGTCCAGCTGCTGGCCGTTCACATCGATGATGGCGATCAGATTGGACAGCTTGTACTGGTGGGCAAAGAGGAAACCTTCCCAGTTCTGCCCCTCGTCCAGTTCGCCGTCTCCGATGATGACCCAGGTGGTGCTGTTTCTGCCGTCCATCCGGTCACCCAGGGCTATGCCGCAGGCACTGCTGATTCCCTGGCCCAGACTGCCCGTGGTCATATCGATCCCAGGGGTCTTGTTCCGGTCCGTATGGCTGGGCAGACGCCCGCCGCCCTGGTTCAGTTCCCGAAGCATGCTTTCCGGGAAGAAACCCTTGATGGCCAGGGTGGCATATACGGTAGGACCAGCATGCCCCTTGGAGATCACAAGCTTATCCCGGTCGGGCCAGTTGGGACGCTTGGGATCATAACGCATAAACTCTCCGTAAAGCAGGCTGACCGCTTCCACGATGCTCATGGCGCCGCCGATATGGCCGAAACCGATATGGCCGAAGGTGGTAAGGGTCTTCACCCGGATTTCTTCCGCAAATACCCGGAGTTCCTTGCAGCGAATGCTCTTGTTCAATGTTTCTTACCCCCCTTGATCAGAAGGCGATCCTTTCTTCAATATACGCTTCCAGAGAATCGATCGGCAGACGGACCTGCTCCATACTGTCCCGCTCCCGGACGGTTACGCACCCGTCGGTTTCACTGTCAAAATCATAGGTCACGCAGAAAGGAGTGCCTACCTCGTCCTGACGGCGATAACGCTTGCCGATAGAGCCGGCTTCGTCATAATCGCACATGAACTTCCGGCTGAGCTTGGCAAAGACCTCCTGCGCGGGTTTGCCCAGCTTCTTGCTGAGAGGAAGCACGGCGCACTTCATGGGGGCCAGGAAGGGGTGGAGACGCAGAACGGTGCGGACGTCGTTCTTCTCCGGATCCACAACTTCTTCATCGTAGGCATCCACCAGGAAGGCAAGCGCCACACGGTCGGCACCCAGGGAGGGTTCAATGACGTAGGGGATATACCGGGTGTTTTTCTCCTGATCGTAATAGCTCATATCCTGATGGGACTCATTCTGGTGCTGCGTAAGGTCGTAATTCGTACGGTCGGCGACGCCCCAGAGTTCGCCCCAGCCGAAGGGGAAGAGGTACTCGAAGTCCGTAGTTGCTTTGGAATAGAAACTCAGTTCCTCGGGGCTGTGATCCCGCAGGCGAAGA
Organism: uncultured Clostridia bacterium; assembly: GCA_947165825.1. Classification (GTDB taxonomy): domain Bacteria; phylum Bacillota; class Clostridia; order Oscillospirales; family Oscillospiraceae; genus UBA1774. Next base: position 2,695 of record CAMVBX010000026.1, on the reverse strand, counting down.
CATTCGTCATTCATGCCCAGGCTCAGCAGCCAGTTATGGCAGAAGCCGCGCCAGTACTGGAACCACTCCAGGTCTGTATCCGGTTCGCAGAAGAACTCCAGCTCCATCTGTTCGAATTCGCAGGTGCGGAAAGTGAAGTTCCCCGGCGTGATCTCGTTCCGGAAGCTCTTGCCGATCTGGCAGATGCCGAAGGGAACCTTCTTGCGGCTGGTACGGAGGACGTTGTTGAAGTTGACAAAGATGCCCTGGGCGGTTTCGGGGCGAAGATATACGTCAGAACCGGAGTCTTCCGTCACGCCCTGATGGGTCTTGAACATCAGGTTGAATTTCTTGATATCGGAAAAATCGCTCTTGCCGCAGCCGGGGCAGGGGATCTGCTGTTCCCGAATATAGGCGACCATCTGGTCGTTGGTCATGGCTTCGACGTTCACGTCCACATTGTTTTCCTTGGCCCATTCCTCAATGAGCTTGTCGGCACGGTGACGGCGCTTGCAGCCTTTGCAGTCGATCAGAGGGTCATTGAAGTTCGTGACGTGGCCTGAGGCGACCCATACTCTGGGGTTCATCAGGATATCCGCATCCAGACCGACGTTGTAAGGACTCTCCTGGACGAATTTCTTCCACCAGGCGCGTTTGATGTTGTTCTTGAACTCTACGCCCAACGGGCCGTAGTCCCAGGTGTTGGCCAGACCGCCGTAAATCTCGCTGCCGGAGAAGATGAAACCGCGGTTTTTGCAAAGGGCGACGATCTTATCCATGGTCTTTTCCGAGTTGCGCATAAATCCTGTTCCCCCATGCTCATTGTATTTTGACTGAATCTGTCTTTGATCTACGGGAATGAAAACAATGTGCCAGCTTCAGCACATTTTCGCTAATTATATACCATGCCGGAACAAAGTCAACCGACCGACAGAGAAAAAAACGCACTTTTATGCAGGCTGCACAGCGGTCAAACCTGGATTTCCCCGGAAAGCACCCGCTGATAATCCTCGTAGTTGCGCCTAAGAAGCGCGGGAGTATCCAGACCATACGGGCATTTGGCCTTGCAGGCACCGCAGTTGAGACAGGTCTCGATCTTTTTCATCATCTCCTGGCCCTGGGGGCTGAGATTCATCGCGGAAGGCGCTCTTCGCAGGAGAAGACTCATCCTGGCACAGGTGTTGATCTCGATCCCCTGAGGACAGGGCATGCAGTATCCACAGCCGCGGCAGAAGTCGCCGGAAAGCTCCCTGCGATCCTTCTCCATAATTTCCTCAAGCTCGGCGGACATTTCGGGAGGCTCCCGGAGATAGTCTAAAAACTCCCTCAGTTCCGATTCCCGCTGTACGCCCCATATTGGCAGAACGGGATACCGTGCAATGAAGGCTGCCGCTGCCTTTCCGCTGCGGATCAGACCGCCGGACATGGCTTTCATGGCGACAAAGCCCATCCCGCTGCTGACCGTGGACTCCACCAGCTCAATATCCTGGGGGGAGGCAAGCAGGCTGAAGGGAAACTGCAGGGTTTCATAAAGCCCGGACTCCACCGCCTCCCGGGCCACACCGATCCTATGGTTCGTGATGCCGATGTGAAGGATTTTACCCTGCTCCTTTGCCTTCAGCATACAATCGTACAGCCCGGACTCATCTCCCGGGCGGGGGACAAACGCCGGGTTATGAAACTGGTAAACGTCGATATGATCGGTTTTCAGCGACCGCAGGCTGGTTTCCAGATCTGCCCAGAAGCCTTCCGGAGTCTGACTCCCGGTCTTGGTCGCAATGAACAGCGCATCGCGCCGATCTCGGAAGGCTTCTCCGAGCTTTTCCTCGCTGTCCGTATACCATCGGGCGGTATCGAAATACGTCATTCCGCCATCCAGAGCCATCTGGAGAAGGCGGACCGCCTCAGACTTGCTGATCCGCTGGATAGGAAGGGCACCGAAAGCCATCGGCGCGGTCATAATGCCGGTTTTCCCAAGTTCCCGTTTCATGCTGCTCTCCTTTATTTTTGTTCATTCCTTTACCCGTTATTTGAGATGATACCATATTTTTCTCCCGGTCACAAGCTGGGTTCGGCGGTTTTGGGCAAATTGACCGTCACGCAAAGGGAGCCTTGCTTTTTTTTCCTGCGGATGCTACAGTATGAACAGATCAAGGAAAGCGGGGGATCAGGATGAAACGACAGGATGAAATCGTGAGCTTAATGCAGACTCTGGCCGCGGGATTTCGCCTTCATCCGGAAGCGGTCGGAAAGAAGCTGGACGTACTCACAGAAGTGCAGCAGGAAAACCTGGTCCATTTGCTGAAGCGTATTGCAGATGGGAACATGCACAACTCTTATGCCTTTGGTCATGGCGTACCGGGGAATAAACCCGCTAAACCGGATGACCGGGTGATGTGGGACAAGGGCCCCACGCCGTCCGGCCCAAGAAAAGTGCCGCGTCTTCCAGAAGCGGATGCCTACGAGGAAATCAACGATCGCAGCGCAATCTGCAAAGGCTGCCCTTCAGGCTGTGAGCTCCGGTGGGATGATCAGGGCAATTTCAGCGGTTATAGCTGCATAATCGGGCAGGAGACGGCAGAGATGCTTGCGGAGTACTACCGAGCCAGGTGACGGCAAACGGCGGAAACTCCGGCATGTGTTCAGATAATACCCGGTCGCTCGGACTGTAGACAAACCCGAAAATGGAACGAAAACGGGAAGGAAGATAGCGCGA
>CAMVBX010000025.1 GCA_947165825.1 uncultured Clostridia bacterium | reverse complement strand
CGACCACCGAGATCTACACTCTTTCCCTACACGACGCTCTTCCGATCTGGCAGATTCGTCGGCTTCCTTGCTTCGGTTGATTTCAAAGGGAAGCTCACCGTATCGGCAGCGGCCCAGAACCTCCACCTTTTCCGGGACGATCTCAATGTCTCCGGTGGCCTGCTTCGGGTTCTTGGAGTCCCGCTCCCGAACGATGCCCTCAACGGAAATGGAGGATTCCTTGTTGATGGCCCGGAAGGTTTTCAGCATCTCCTCGTTTTCGATCACCAATTGGGTTGTGCCGTAAAAATCCCGGACTACGGCAAAGGCAAATCCGCTGCCCACGATCCGAAGGTTTTCCAGCCAACCGGAGAGTTTTACCTGCTGCCCCACGTGCTCCAGCCGGAGCTCGCCGCAGGTATGGGTACGCATCTGTGTCATTTTATTCCTGTGTCCTTCCTTCCTGAACGGGCTTGCCCCGATCAGGGAGCCCGGAATGGATCCTTTCCGCTGCCACGGAGGGATCTAGGGTCTGCTGCTCGCCGGTTCGGAGATCCTTCAGGGAAACGGTGCCGGCGTTTCGTTCCTCCTCGCCGACTACAACGGCAAAGGGGATATGCAGTTTATCCGCATAGGCGAATTTCGCCTTCGCTTTTTTCTGTTCCATATAGACCTGACTGCGGATGCCTGCGCGGCGCAGTACGGTCGCGGTCTGCACTGCCCAGTCCAGGGTGTCCCCCATGGGGATTACCAGCGCGTCGCATGGGGGAACTGCCGATTCTTCCCGCAGAAGGCCCTGCTCCTGGAGAATGTAAAAGAGGCGGGATACGCCGATGCTGACGCCCACACCGGGCAGTTTGCGATCCGTATAATAGGCGGCCAGATCATCGTATCGGCCTCCGGAACAAACGGATCCGACCTCCGGATGATCCAAAAGGGTGGTTTCGTACACCGTTCCGGTGTAATAATCCAACCCGCGGGCAATGGTCAGATCCAGACGCCATTTGTCTGACGGTACGCCAAAGGAGGGAAGCAGATCGGTTACCCGTTTCAGCTCCCGGATCCCCTCATCCAGAGCGGGATCCTTGCCGGACAGGGTCTCCAGCATGGATGCCGGATCCGGCGCGGAAATGACGCTCAGGAGCTCTTCCGCTGTTTCCCGCGGGATTCTCAGATCATCCGCCAAAATGGCGGCGACCTTCTCCGGACCGATCTTATCCAGCTTGTCTATCGCGGTCATGACGGCTTGCGCCTTGTCCTCCAAGCCGAGCCAGGCAAACAATCCGTTCAGCAGTCTGCGGTTGTTGATACGTACCTGGAAACGGTCCAGGCCAAGACGGCTGAACACGGCGCAGATGATGGCCACCATTTCCGCTTCGTTGGAGGGATCCAGGCTCCCGTCACCGATGACGTCCACATCCGCCTGATAAAACTCCCGGAAACGGCCTCGCTGTGCCCGCTCTCCCCGGTACACCTTGCCGATCTGATAGCGGCGGAAGGGGAAGGCCAACTGGCCGGCGTTCATGGCCACGTACTTGGCCAGAGGCACGGTGAGATCGAAGCGCAGGGAAAGGTCGCTGTCTCCCTTCTCAAAGCGGTAGATCTGCTTTTCCGTCTCTCCGCCGCCCTTGGCCAGCAGGATTTCGGAGGCCTCCATCAGAGGCGTATCGATGGGGGTGAATCCGAACAGAGCGTAAGTATCCCGCAGAATCTGCTGTATGGTCTGCATCTGGCTCTCCCGGTCCGGAAGTAATTCCAGGAATCCGGAGAGCGTTCTGGGTTTGATTTTTTCCACGATTCGGTTTTCCTTTCTGAATACGTTCAACGTTTCTTGGGATTGACGATATCCCGCCAGGCCAGGTCTCCCCGCTGAAGACCCATGATCAGCATCTCTGCTGTCGCCACGTTGGAGGCAAAGGGGATGCTGTACTGATCACACAGTCTGGCAATCAGGCCCATATCCTCCAGATATTCCGGCGCTTTCGGATCCGCGAGGAACAGGACCATATCAATCTCATTATAGGAGATCCGGGCTGCAATCTGCTGGATGCCTCCCTGGCTCCTGGACATATACTTCTGGACCTCCATGCCGGTGGCTTCGGTAATGAGCCGGGAGGTGGTATTGGTGGAGCAGAGATTGTGCGCAGAGAAAATGCCGCAGTAGGCAATGCAGAGCTGCACCATAAGCTCCTTCTTGTTGTTGTGGGCAATCAGGGCAATATTCATATGCTACCTCCTTAAGGGCACAGATTGTCCGTCCAGGCGCCTGGCAATGCGCCGGAATGCAGCGGCTGCGCCGCGGCGGGACAGGGTGAGAAGCGGTTTTCCCATGGCAAGGGCGAGCGCTACGCTCTGATCCTCCGGCACATAGCCGATCAGCTGCAATCCTACGGAATCGATGGTATCGTCGAGCGTAGCCTGCGCGCTGCGAAGAAAACGCCGGGATACCCGATTGATCAGGAGCCTTGCCGTATGGAGACCATGTTCATCCAGGACCTGCGCAGCCCGGGCGGCATCCCGCTGACTGCAGGGATCCGTTGCAGCAACCACGAGAGCCAGATCGGCCCATGGCGCCCATTGAGACGCTGCGCTGAGGCCGCCGGGACAATCCAGCAGGCAATAATCAAAGTCCTGAGTCAGGGCAGGGATCAACGCCTCTGCGCAGCCCTCCGCCGGTTCCAGCGGTGCCGCGAGAAGGGATAATGCGGGGTATTCCCGGGAGGGTGTCAGAGCATCCGCGATACTGCACCGACCAGCCAGTACGTCTCCGTAATCCATGACGGCGCAGTCGCTCAAACCAAGGCACAAATCCAGATTCCGCAGCTCCGCATCCGCATCCAGGCAGACGACCTTCCGGCCCAGCTCCGTCAGAGCGCAGGCGAGTGCGGCGGCAGAGGTGGATTTGCCGGTGCCTCCCTTTCCGGAAGCCACCAGGATGACCTTGCCCATATGCGGAAACCTCCTGTTCACACGAAGGATATACCATTATACGCGAAGAATTGGGAAATCACAAGAATTCCGGCACAACGCCGCCGGTCAGGGGAGAAGCTGGCCTTCCGGTATGGGAGAGGGTTCCGTCTGCCGGTGGAAATACCAATCGAAAATATCCCTGGCCACCTCAGCCAGATAGTAGCCGTTTGCACCGTTTTCCACAACCACAGCGAGGGCGATTTCCGGGTCCTCCCGCGGGGCAAAAGCAATGAACACGGCGTTATTCACTTCGTCGAGATTCACCTGTGCCGTGCCGGTTTTGGAACAGACGGGAATATCATAATTATGGAATACGTACGATGCGGAGCCGTAACGGGAGGCCATAAGCATGCCCTCTTTAATCTCCCGGTAGAGGGCGGCATCAGCACCGACTTCGCTGAGGATCTCCGGAACAGAGGCTTCCAGGACGGTCCCGTTATCTGCGGATAGAACGGAGCGGAGAATGTGCACCCCGTACCGTTTGCCGTCTGCCGCGATGGTCGCGGCATAGGAGGCGAGCTGCAGGGGGGTAAACAGATGGTAGGACTGGCCGATGGAAGCCTGGAGCGTATCCCCTACGTACCAGGATTCTCCGATCCGGCTTTCCTTGTATTCTTTGGAGGCAAGGGTGCCCTTGGATTCGTAGAGCTCGATCCCCGTGGGTTGGCCAAGCCCATAGTTTGCCGCATAGCGGTCCAGCACGTCGATACCCAGCGTGCGCCCGACAACGTAAAAGAAATAGTTGCAGGAGACCTGAAGCGCTTCCCGGACGTTGATCGTGCCGTGGGAGCCGGGATAGATCCAGCAGGTATATGTGTAACCCTGGTATTCGTCGATGATGCCTCGGTCATAGATTTTGGTATCCGGGGCGATGACCCCCTCATTCAGACCGGCAGTCGCAGTCACGACCTTGAAGGTGGAGCCCGGCGCGTATGTGCCCTGAAAAGCCCGATTGAACAGGGGAGCGGAGGGATCCGAACTGAGCTGGGCCAGGTCCCGGGAATAGTTGGACAGGTCAAAGGTGGGATATGAAGCCGAGGCCAGCAAATCACCGGTGCCGACCTGGATCAGAACAGCTGCGCCGCTTTTGGCCAGCTGCACTTCCTCTCCAGGTTTTGCATCCCGCAATCGATTCCGGTTGATTTTCTCGATCTCCGAAGAAAGTGCGTCTTCCACCACCTGCTGACAGCTCAGGTCAATCGTCAGACAGACGTTGTTGCCTGCTTTCGGCTCCTCCTGATAATAGCTGTCGATCACCTGCCCGTCCTCGGATCGGACGGTGACCAGGATCCCGTTTGTTCCATGGAGCTGGGATTCAAACGCCTTTTCCACGCCTTCAAGGCCGACGTATGCATTGTAGGGGTAACCCTGATCCAGATAATACTCCTTGTCCTCCGGCTGAATCTGGCCGATTCTGCCGAGAAGATGAGCGGCATAGGCGGTATTGTACTGCCTTGCGGAATTGGTAACGATATTCACACCGGGGTAGGTCCGTTCGGAGATGGCGGAGATCAGCGCGGTATCCAGATCGGAGGAAAACGTGTATGTGCCGCCGTCGAACAATTCCCGGTGCTCCAATTCCCATCGCACGCCCGCCGCCGTGCGGGCCTGCTCGGGCGTGTAGGAATCCGGAATGCTGTAATGCCGCCGCATCCAGGTGAGAAGATCAGCTGCGGAGGTGTCCTCCTCCAGCTCAAAATGCTTCAGATACTGCTGAAAGGACTCCTGTCCTCCCTCCAGGTAGGCAAAGGGGGCTTCCCGGGAAATCGGCATGGTATCCGCATATCCGTATCCGGCGGACTGAACCAGCTGGATAAGGCCGAGGATAGCCCCATTGGGATCCGAACCCTCCACCAGCCGCTTGCGATCGATGGTCACGTCCAGGCTGACCCGGTTGCTCACGAGGACACGGCCGTAGCGGTCAAGGATCTCACCCCGGGCAGCAGAAACGACTTCCGAACTGAATACGGTGTTCCGACTCTGCTCGGCATAGTAGTCTGTTTTCAAGACCTGCAGGTCATACAGCGCAAAAAGCGCGATGCAGGCAAGAATCAGGGGCAGTGCCACCAGAAGGGCGCTGCGTCCGCGATAAATGGATGTGTTCCGTTTCATGGCATACCTCTGACGGGAAAAAGCTGAGAGATTCAGAACGTGGTTTTTCTTTTGGCGGCCCGGATAGGCCGGAGAGCCCAACGGACGGACAGGTAAGCGGGGATCAGGAAGGGAAGGGTGATGAGCAGCTGCTTGACAGCCGTCAGCAGAAGGACGTTCCGGGGGGCCGGGATCATCAAGGCGAAAAGCAGGGCTTGAAACCCCGTGCAAAGAGCGAGGCTGACAATCCCCAGCAACAGAAAGGAAGGGAAGCCTCTGGCCATGACGAATTCTCCCAGAAAACCGGAAAAGAACCCGATGACCGTCAGCAGAACGGTAAACAGGAGAACAGAGTCTCCCAATGAACTGTCGCAAATGATGCCGGTGAAAAGACCGATGCATCCGCCCCATACGCCGCCGCCAAAGAGCCCCGCCGCCACAGCGAGCAGCGGCATGGAGAGAGGAACGACGCCCCAGGGGCGGAAGCGGGCCAGAAGAATCACCTGTATGAGGTAGAACACCAGCAGGATAAGGGCTGTGCGCAGGGCGCTGCGAATGTGTTCAGCTCGCATTTTCCTCCTCCGCGTAACCCCGGATCACGAATACCTGCTGCAAAGAGGTGAGTTCGACGGCAGGATCCATGATGCCATATTCCGTAAATCCGCCCTGGTCAAGACGCAGATCGGCTACGGTGCCGATCACCAGTCCGGCCGGGTACACGCCTCCGCTGCCGGTGGTCAGGACTGTGTCACCGGCGACCAGAACTCCCGCGTCCTGCAGATACGTGAGCTTGAGCTGTCCCTGTGCCATCAGGGCGAAGTCTCCCGCGGCGACAGCGGTGATGCCGGCTTCTTCCATCCGGGCGGCAACGGCGCTGCGGGGATCCAAAAGCGTACGGACCGTGGAGGAGTATCTGCCGCATTCCGTGATGATGCCGACGAGATATCCGCATTCGGTGATGACGCAATCTCCGACTTCTATCCCGTCACGGCTGCCGCAGTCGATGTTGAAGGCGCTGCTCCAGCTGGAGGTGGACCAGGAGATGAGATAGGCGTCGACCATGACGTAATCCATATGATTGCGCTGCAGATTCAGCAGAGTGCGTAAACGCTCGTTTTCTTCGTTGGCGTCCTGACTGCGCCGGACTTCCGCCGCCATCTCGGCGATGCGGGCTTTCAGCGCGGTGTTTTCCTCCTTCAACCGGTCATAATCGTGCATATATCCGTAGAGCGTTTCCAGCTTGGCCACACCGCTGCCCAGAAACTTTTCCGCAGGGGAGAGCGCTGCCTGCAGAAACTGGGACAGGGGAGATGACCCGCCCAACAGCCGTCCGATACCGGTGAGCAGAAGGACGAGAACCAGAAGGATCAGAACGACCACACCTGCGGTTTTGAAAAATTTAGCCATTGTCACTCCAAAGCCGGATACCAAAGGCAGCCAGCAGTTTTCCCAGCCCGCACATGGGCAGACCGACTACGGTATAAAACTCCCCTTCAATACGCTCAACGAACAGCGCGGCCAGATCCTGCGCCCCATATGCGCCCGCCTTATCCAGCGGACTTCCGGTGGCAATATAGGCGTCGATTTCTCTGTCCGCCAAAGGACGGAACCAGACCTCTGCCGCGGCAGTGTCGCACAGCTGCCGGTCGTCACGGATCAAAGCCATACCGGTATAAACCGTGTGCTTTTTGCCCGATAAGGCATGAAGCATGGTGGAGGCTTCCTCCGCATCCTTCGGCTTGCCGAGGATCCTTCCCTCCAGACAAACGACGGTGTCGGCCCCCAGAACAAGGGAGCCCTTTGGCGCGCGGGAAGCAGTGTCCTTGGCTTTGCTCAGGGCGACCCGGGCTACCGCTTCCGGAACGGGGATCCGGGGATCCAGCGGAGTTTCCACGCGGGCGGGCAGAACGGTCAGATCAAATAGCCCCAGCATCTCCAGAAGATCCCGTCTTCTTGGAGAAGCGGAAGCCAGAACCAATTCGGTTTTCTTCATAATATCCCTTCATCTTCGCATTAGGTGCATAGGTATTGAGACCAAGATACCGTTCGGCAATGGAGAAGCATTCTCTGGCATTTTCTGTGGTGAAGGCCAGGTGCAAACAGCGAACGCCGAGAGTTTTCAGCTCCCGGAGACGGTCTCCCAGAAAGAGCTTGTCCGCGCTGTACAGGATGCTGCGGCAGCCTCCCGTGCGCTGCACCGGATACAGCCTTCCGGCTTTGTCCAGAAGCCCGCAGGCTTTATGACAGTCGCAGCTTCCGCCGGCTGCCTTGATCAGGCAGGTCTCCGAGCACAGCAGCGGTACGCGCCCATAGGCATAAAGCTCCGTGTCCAGACACTTGGACAGCTGACGGAGCTGACTGAAGCTGAGCTCCGGTGAGAGTGTGGCAGAGCTTGCTCCGCCATCCTGCAGAACACGCAGCGCCCAGTCGTTGCTCACGGCAAGGCCGATCCCGCAGTGGACCCGGAACCCCAGAATCCTGGCCGGTCCGAGCTGACTCAAGGAATGGATCTGCACGTCTTCGATATGCAGCTGCTTCAAGGTGCTGAGATTGCGGTATGTTTCCACTGCGTCCGCATCCGGCACAACCGGCGGGAGAATTGCGCAGATCCTGGTATGTCCATTTTCCCAGAAGGGAGTAATGGAAGACGGATCCTCCGCCAGAACTTCCATGGGAACGTGGAGATACAGCGGCTTCAGCGCAGCCAGAGAGGACGAAAGCTGCGTGACCTTCCGCACGGAGAGGGAGAGCTCCGGCGTGGTATATGCGCTTTCACACCGCAGCAGAGGCGGCAGAGGATCGGTCCTCAAGGACGGTGGAACGGCTCGAAGTTCCATCAGACGATCCAGAACGGCTTTGCGTACCCGGCTTACGTCCAGGCTGGACAGGCTGAGTCCGGGTTCCGCAAATACCTGAGCCTCTGTGCAATAAAACGGAGTCCCCAGCGTGTTGTACAACTGTGTGCGCAGCAGGACTTCCGTGAGTTCACGCTTGCCGGATCGGGCTGCCTCCGGGACAGCACCGGAAAATGAGGCGACATGCCCATCCATATCTTTTGCCTGCAGCTGGATCGGGAGACCTCTGCGCAGAATGGCAGACATGGCCACGGGCACCCGCTGCGGTTCCTCTTCCGGGTTCTGAAATCGCTGGGCAGCCGGGATTCGCCTGGACCGGACCGGCTGGTCGTTGGCCAATAACGCATTTTCCGGCGCGCCGATGAAATAGTCGTCGCTCACTCCCTCGGGGACGTAGCGGCGGATGAGCGCATAGATCTCATCCCGACTTGGCGGTTTGCGGTCATGGAGAAGGCGATAAAACAGGCTGGTAAAAGCGCCGGCGAAATCCGCATTTCGCCCTTCGGCGGAAATGGAGACCGCATGTACACCCAGCTGCTCCAGTTCCGGTAGATGGTCCGCCAGCGAGATCGGCCGCAGGGCAGGACGGAATCCGTCCGGGCGCGAGGCATAACCAAAACTCTCCAGACAGGCACGTGTGCAGACTTCTGCGGAATCGCTGCCCTTCAGCCCGAAGGATGCCAATCGGCAGGGCATCCCGCAGCTGAGACAGGCATTGCCGAAAACCATGACCTCTCCCGCAATGGGGCTGCGCTGCAGGATCCGCTCGATCCCATCCCGGCTGAGCTGCGGAGGAAGCAGCAGACGGGCAGCGCCGAACTTTGCGGCAAGGATCGCACCGGTGCTGTCATGAATGCCCATTGCGGCGGACACCTGAACCGATATATCCGGCATCCGCATATGCAGAGCACGGAGAAGTCCCGGATCGGATACGCAGAAGGAAGAAACCCCCATTGCGGCAAGCCGCAGTGCGGCATCCACCGTGCCGGGGAAACGCTCGGCCGGAACGGTGAGATCCATGACAGCGCAGATCTGCACGCCGCGGGGGAGACAGTAGGCAGCCGATTCGCCGAACTCTTCCTCCGTCATGCTGCGGCTTCCGGTACGGCAGTAGTTTCGCAGACCAATGCGCACCATATCTGCACCGCCGGCTACGGCGGCGCGGAGTGCTGCTGCGCTACCTACACAGGTCACCAGTTCCATTGAAAAATATCCTCCCGGAGAAAGGCTGCTATATCAATCTATTATAACATGCAGATCCTTTATTTGAAATACCTTTTTGCGGAGTTTTCCCATCGTCTTCCGATCCGCCCGCAGTCCGCCGAAAGAAAGGATCCGGAGAGCAGAACTCCCCGGATCCGTAAAAGGTCTCAAAAGCTGTTCGCTTCGGCTGTAACCGCTATACGCCGCCCTGCTGCTGACCGGGCGATTCCTCTGACAGTGCCGAAAAGGCGCTTCCGGAGAGGCCATCCCGCTTGAGCATGGTTTCCAATACGTCGATATCGCTGTCCACGTCCATGGATGTGGACAGATACAGCGCATCCAGCTGCCGCTGATAGGCGTCGATCAGCAGGTCAGCAGCCCCGTCGATCCGCTCTCGGGTTTTGCTGAGGTTTTCCCCTTGGTATTCCTTGCTTTCAATATCTCCGTAACTGCTCAGCAGCTTCAGGGTCTGAGGGAAGTAATAGTTCAGAAAAGTCCCGATCTTGGGCCGCTTGGCAGGATCCTCCCGGACGGCGGCAAAGATGGAAGCGGTAAGCCCGCGGATCTTCAAAGCCTTTTGCTGCATGGCGGGCTCCCGGATGCGCTGTACGCTGCGATCCAGTTCCATAAGCAGAAGCTGATACTGATCCTTGCCTTCGGGGCTGACTTCGGCAGCCTTTTTCAGCTGCACCTCCGCCTTGACGGGATCGATGATGAGCACATTCCGGGCCTTGTCAAAGTAGGCGGCATCCCCGAAATATCCCCTGTCGACCATATCATCCAGATCCTTCTCCAGGTCCTTCGGTTTACGCCCGACAGAGGCGGCGAGCGTATTCAGATCGATGCTGGCCTTGTCGCCCACTACCTTGACGCAGTTCTGGTAATCCTGCTCCTTGCGTCCCTTTTTCCAGGAGGCAAAAAGCATCCCGCCACCGCCCAGAGCGATGGCAATGGATTCCAGAGCACCCCAAAGCGCGCCCTTGCTCAGCGGCTCGAATACGGTGAGTACGCCTGCCGCCAGCAACAGCCAGCCGATAATAATCAGAAGAGTCCGCCCTTTCCCGATGCGAGCTACCGGATCCTTTGCTTTTTTCTCCGGTTCGGCGGGAGTTGCCGGGTTCCCGGAGCTCTGTGCAGTCTGCGCATATTCCGGCTGGGTGTGCGGCGTCTGACCAGGCTGATCCACATGGAAGCCCTGACGAGCGGCACGGGAACGGGAGGAGGAATTGGACTGAGGCATTAACGGATCAAAACGGGAAGTGTCCTCATGGTGTTCCTCGACCTTGCTGAAAAGCTGCAGCAGCAGCTTGGAAATGATATCGTTCCCGCCCAGCCGCATGATCAGCAGGATAACGCCGGCAGGCCAGAATGCACTCAGAAGGATCACATTGATGATCCAGGAAAGCACGCCGATATTGTTTTTATCCGGTTTCTTTTCTTTCATAACAGCTCCTGCAGCCGGTTACGGGCTGAGCCCGGTCTGGAGATCGGACGGGTAGAAGGTTACAGCCTGGGACCGGCGTTGATAATGCTCTCCGGCATGTTGCTGTACTTCTCGAAGTTTTTGCGGAAGTTTTCCGCCAGCTCTCTGGCAGCAGCTTCATAGGCCGCATCGTCCTGCCAGAGCGCCCGCTGATTCAGGAACTCGTCCGGGACGCCCGGGCAGCTCTTCGGAACATGGAGTCCAAAGATCGGGTCTTCCGTGAATTCGCTTTTCTCCAGATCTCCGTTCAGAGCGGCGGTCACCATGGCACGGGTATAACGGAGCTTCATGCGGAAGCTGCGCTCGCTGCCGTAACGGCCGCCAGCCCAGCCGGTATTCACCAGATAGACGTTCGTTTTATGGGCATCGATCCGCTGGCCGAGCATCTCCGCATATACGGAGGGATGGAGCGGGAGGAACGGCGCGCCGAAGCAAGTGGAGAAGGTAGCCTGGGGTTCAACGATCCCCCGTTCCGTGCCCGCGACCTTGGCCGTATATCCGCTTACATAGTGATACATGGCCTGCTCACGGCTCAACTTGGAAATCGGCGGAAGTACGCCGAAGGCGTCGGCAGTCAGGAAGATCACGGTCTTCGGATGACCGCCCATGCCGGGAATCACACATCCGGGGATATACTCAACCGGATAACCCACCCGGGTGTTCTCCGTCAGCGCTGCGCTGTCAAAATCCAGGGATCGGGTCTCAGGATCCATCACGACGTTTTCCACCAGAGAACCGAAACGGATGGCATCCCAGATCTGCGGTTCGTTCTCCTTGGACAGGCGAATGCACTTGGCGTAGCAGCCTCCCTCAATGTTGAAAACGCCTTTTTCGCTCCAGCCGTGTTCATCGTCGCCGATCAGCCGACGGCTGGGGTCAGCAGAAAGCGTGGTCTTGCCCGTGCCGCTGAGACCGAAGAAAATGGCGGTATCCCCGTCGGGCCCCTGGTTGGCGGAGCAATGCATGGAGAAAACGCCCTGTTTCGGGAGAATATAGTTCATCACTGAAAAAACGCTCTTCTTGATCTCACCGGCATAACGGCTGCCTGCAATGAGCACCAGCTTCCGGGAAAAACTGATGATAATCGCAGCTTCAGAGTGTACCCCATCCAGCTCCGGCTGGCAGAGGAAACCGGGGGCGGCGATCACGGTGAACCCGGGCTGGAAGCTTGCCAGCTCCTCCTGGGAGGGGCGAACGAGCAGCTGATGGATAAATAGGTTCTGGCTGGCCAGCTCATTGATGACCCGAACCGGAAGCCGGTGCGCCGGATCGGCGCCGGCAAATCCATCGAAAACAAAGAGTTCCCGTCCCTGCAGATATGCACAGGCTTTACCCAGAATGGCGTCAAAGCGGGCAGGGGAGATCGGCACATTGATCTTGCCCCAATCAATGTCATTGTGGATCTCGGGCTCGTCCACCACGAAGCGGTCGTCCGGAGAGCGTCCGGTGTACTTCCCGGTCTCCACCACCAGCGCACCGTTGCCGCTCAGCTTGCCTTCGCCCCTCTCCAGCGCTTTTTCCACCAGCCTGGCCGGTTCCAGATTACGGTAAACCTCTCTGGGGGAGATGATTCCCAGAGTCTGCAGGAATTCGTTCATGAGAAAACTCCTTTCTCGCCGGAGCAGGGAATAGCGCAATCGGAGGCCGTCCTGCTGTCGGCAACAAACTGGACCGATGCGGTCCTACATACATCCTATATCATACATCATCTAATGGGAGAATAGCAAGAGAAATTGAAAACGATAGGGAAGTAAGCAAACCCTTATTTTTCCGGACAGTATCCGCTGCCGCGACCGCCGGAGATCATAGAAACGACGGGGAGGCGGAATCTCCCAATACAAACTTTCCTGACGCTTTTTGGGGAAATAGACTTTTCTCGGAGAAATATGCGTGATATAATAACATGTCATAAAAGAGAAAATGCAGGAGGTCAGGCGAAAGACCTCCGGTTTGGAGCAGATATGAACGAAGCTGACCGGCAGGACGAAAGCCGGATTGAAGGAAAGAACGCGGTGATCGAAGCCCTTCGGGCAGGGCGGGCGATAGACAAGGTCTATCTAGCCCGGGGGGAACAGGATAAAGCGCTGCGCTTTATCGCGCAGAAAGCCAAGGCGCAGGGCGCCGTGATCTCCGAGGTGGATCGCCATAAGCTGGATGCGATGAGCCTGACCCATGCCCATCAGGGGGTCATCGCCGTTGCCGCGCTGCGGGAGTACGACACCTTGGAATCCATCCTGGAGCTTGCCCGATCCCGGGGGGAAAAACCGCTGGTCGTAGTTTGCGATGAAATCACCGATCCCCATAACCTCGGCGCGATCATCCGCACCGCGGAGACGGCAGGAGCCCATGGGATCGTGATCCCGAAACACCGCAGCGCGGGGATTACCGCCATCGTGGAAAAGACTTCGGCCGGAGCCGTGGAGCACATGGCCGTTGCAAGGGTGCCTAATCTCAGTGCAGCACTGGAGAGCCTGAAAAAAGCCGGCCTCTGGGTGTTCGGGACCGCTGCGGAAGGGGATCGGAGTCTCTGGGATGCTGATCTGACAGAAGGTACCGTTTTGGTGATCGGATCCGAAGGTTCGGGAATGGCCCGGCTTACCCGGGAATCCTGCGATTTCCTGATATCCATTCCCATGAAGGGGAAGGTATCCTCTCTCAATGCCTCTGCGGCGGCGGCTGTGGTTCTGTATGAAGCGGTGCGTCAGCGCAGTCAAAAATCCAGATGAATTGAGGAATCTGCCATGTCTGAGTTAGATCAGACAAAAGTGAATAAACCGGAGGATCCCGAAGAAGTATTCACCCTGGAACAGATCCTGTCAGAGTATAAATCCGAAGCCTTTATACGCAATGAACGCAAGCTCTCCAAGGATAAACTGGAGGAACAGGCAGCACAGATCATTGCGGAAATACGGCATGAAATGGATGGGCCTTCCCTGGAGGAACAGGATACCGTAACTGCGGATACGACTGTGGACCCTCCGCCGGAGCCGATCCGGATGGAAGACGACGTGCCGGAGATTGATCCGGCGGCTATCTGGAATGCCATCGCCAAAGCCTCTGCCGAAGCAAAAGGGAAGCCGGAAGCCGAATCGGAAGAAAACCCGGAGCCGGAGGGCGAATCCCAGGAAACCCGGGAACCGGCGGCTGAACCGGGAGTAATCCCGGAATCGGAAGACGCACAGGAAACAGATCTGCCGGCGGAAGATCATCCGATCCCGCCGGAAGCTGAGCCTGAACCGGCGGAAGATCCGGGAAAAACCGCGGAAGAGAAAGCGCTTCGTATAGCGGAAGAGGAAGCGAAAGCCGCGGCGATGGCTTTTGAGGCCGCCAGAAAGCAGGAAGAGGAGCAGCGTCTCCGGGAAGAGCGGGAGCGGGAGCGGGAAGAACAGCGCAAGCGAAAAGAAGAGGAACGGGAAGAAAAGCGCAGACGCAGAGCGGAGGAACGGCA
Organism: uncultured Clostridia bacterium; assembly: GCA_947165825.1. Taxonomy (GTDB): domain Bacteria; phylum Bacillota; class Clostridia; order Oscillospirales; family Oscillospiraceae; genus UBA1774. The sequence continues at coordinate 6,059 of CAMVBX010000025.1, read as the reverse complement.
AGAATTTCGCAGACGCCGGGAAGAGGCAAAGGCCGCCAGAGAGGAGGCCGTGCGCCGAGCCAAGCAGGAATGGCTGCAGCGGATGGCAGATCTCGGACCGGCAGAAGCTGCGGAGGAATATGCTTCAGGTATTCCCGGCCTGCAGCGGCGCACCATTATCGCCTTTGCCCTGTGTGTGCTGATTTGTCTGCTGACCCTTTTGGGCGGAAGGGAAAACAGCGCGCTGCAGTTCCTGCGGCAGAAGAGCACCTTCTATCCTGTGCTCATGTTTGTGCAGGCTGCCGTTATGGCCTGCGGCTGGGATGTCCTGGCCCGGGGGATAAAATCGCTTGCGGGGGGAAAACCCGGCATTGAGACGATGGTCGTGTTCGCCAATCTGACTGCGCTTGGCGATGCCCTGTGGCTTATGCGCAGTGTGGATGCTCCGGTAGGCCTGCCCTACAGCGCCCCGGCAGCTCTTACGGTGGCCTTTGCCCTGCTGGGAACCAGAATGGGGCGTACTGCTCTCTGGGATTCCTTCCGGACCATGCGCGGAGCGAAAATTCCTACGGTGGTACAGACGGAACCCGCGCAAACGGATCTGGGACCGGTGATATCCAAGCATCTGGGGGGATACCGCGGGTTTATTGCCCGAATGATTCAGCCGGACCCCGTGGACGAGCTGTATCGCCGGATATCTCTGCCCTGCATTGCCCTGTGTGTGCTCCTGGCCCTGCTGGCGGCTGTCCTTTCCGGAAACGGTTCCTGGATACATACCATGGCGGGGCTTGCCATAGCAGCGGCTTCCTGTACTGCGCTGCTTTCCTACCATAGAGTGTTTTCCCTGATCGCCCGCAGACTGGCGGGAAGGGGCGCGGCGATCGCCGGTTGGAGCGGCGCGGAGGAGATCCGAGCCGGAGAAGGCCTTATTTTGCGTGATGGAGATTTGTTTCCGGATAAGGCTGTCAGCATCACCGGGATGAAGGTCCTTTCCGGGACACGGGTAGAGCAGATCATTTCCTATACGGGCAGCATGATGATTGCCTCCGGTTCAGGCTTGTCTCATGCCTTCAGCGAACTCATGCGGCAGTATGCAGCGCCGACCCGGCGCACGGACGATTTCCAGTATGATGCAGACGGCGGATTCAGCGCGGGGATTGCCCAGGACAGGATCTATCTGGGCACCAGCGCCTATATGAGTCTGAAAGGCATTCAGGTCCCGGCGAATATCGACGTGAACGGGGCAATCTATACGGCGGTGAACGGCAAACTCTGCGGTCTGTTCGTTATCGAGTATACCCCTTCGGACAGCGTTCGTGCTGCCCTGATGTCCCTGAACAGCAGCAGACTGCGTCCCATCTTTGCGATCCGGGATTTCGGCATCACTCCGGCCATGATCAAGAGCAAATTCCGACTCACCGGCGATGAGGTCACGTTCCCCCCGGCGGAGGACAGATTCCGCCTCTCTGTGGACGGGGATCCGGATGAAGCGGAACCTCCTGCAGCCATTATGACCCGGGAGGGATTGAATCACTATTTTGAAGTCGTCCGCTGCGGGCGAAGGATGATCAAAGCGGTACGCAGATCCACAGCGATGACCTTGATCGGCTCGGTGCTGGCTATGGCGATCATCGTCATAGCTTCAGCCAGAGGAGCGTTCGTCAACATATCTGCCTGGAATCTGATCGTCTTCCAACTGGGGTGGACGGCAGCGACCTTGCTGATTGCGGACAACTCGGACGGAGACAAGTGAGGCCTGTCTGCAATTCCCGCGTAACCTGCCCCGCAATACCGGAGAAAAGGGCTTGTTTTTTTCTCCATGCTCATGTATAATTTTTTAAGTTTGCAGATTCTAATAAGGAGAGGAAATTCATGTCAGACAAGATCCGCAATATTTGTCTGCTGGGCCACGGCAGCACCGGCAAAACCAGCTTGGCCGAGAGCATCCTTTACCTCACGGGGATGACTGATCGGCTCGGCAAGGTAGTAGAGGGCAACTCCACCTGCGATTACGATGCAGAGGAAGTCAAGCGGCAGATCAGCATCTCCACTGCCACTGTTTATGCCAACTACAACAAGATCAAGATCAACATTCTGGATACTCCCGGTTTCTTCGATTTCGCCGGTGAGGTTCAGGAGGCTCTGCGGGTAGCGGATGCGGGCATTATCTGCGTCACCGCCAAGGATGGCCTGAACGTCGGCACCGAAAAGGCGTGGAAGTCCCTGACCCAGGCCGGAAAGCCCCGGGCCATCTATATTTCCAAGACGGATGAGGAGCATGCGGACTATGACCGCACCTTCAACCAGCTCCGGGAGCGCTTCGGCAATTCCGTAACCGCCCTGGCCATGCCTGTGCTGGAAGGGGAGAAGGTCACCGGCATCATCGACGTCATTACCAAGAAAGCCTATCGGATCGAGAAGGGCAAGCGGACGGAGATCCCCGTGCCTGCAGCCGAAGCGGACCGCCTGAATGAACTCAACGAGGAGCTGGTGGAGAATGCCGCCGGTACCAGCGAAGAACTCATGGAGAAGTATCTGGAAACCATGGAGCTTTCCCTGGAGGAAGTCTATGGCGCTCTGAGCGTGGGTATTCAGGATGGAGATATCTGCCCTGTTTTCTGCGGCAGTGCCATGAGCGGCCTGGGCACCACCGTGCTGCTGGACGCGATCGTCAATTATTTCCCCGGCCCCAAGGAAGAGGGCAAGGAATTGGATCCTGATGCGCCGACCAAGGCGATCATCTACAAGACCATTTCCGATCAGTTCGGCAAGTTCAGCCTGTTCAAGGTCCTGGCCGGCAAAGTCACCCCGGATATGACCCTGGTGAATGCCCGCAGCGGCGCCAACGAGAAGCTGGGCCATATTTATGTCATGCAGGGCAAGAAGAATACTGAGGTCCAGGTCATAGAATGCGGCGATATCGGCGCTGTGGCCAAGCTGACGGACAGCAAGACCGGCGATACCCTCTGTGCCGCCTCCAAGGTCGAGGCAGCTCCCGGGATCGAATTCGCGGAGCCCTGCTACTCTATGGCGATCAGCCCCAAGACCAAGGGCCAGGATGACAAGGTTGCCCAGGGTCTCAGCCGTCTGGCCGAAGAGGATCCCACCTTCAGCCTGGAGAACAATGGCGAGACCAAGCAGCTGGTCATTTCCGGCGCCGGAGATATTCATCTGGACGTGCTCTGCTCCAAACTGAAGAACAAATTCGGGGTGGAGGTCGTCCTGTCTCCTGCCCGTGTGCCTTACCGGGAAAAGATCCGCAAAAAGTATGAAGCCCACGGCCGTCATAAGAAGCAGACCGGCGGCCATGGCCAGTTCGCGGATGTTAAGATCCGCTTCGAGCCCCAGACTGAGCAGGAAGATATGGTCTTCGCCGAGGAAGTGTTCGGCGGCAGCGTGCCGAAGAACTTCTTCCCCGCGGTGGAAAAGGGCCTGCGGGAATCCTGCACAAAGGGCGTTCTGGCCGGCTATCCCATGGTCTACCTGAAGGCCACCCTGTACGATGGGGATTTCCATCCGGTCGACTCCTCCGAAATGGCCTTCAAGACCGCGGCCAACCTGGCTTACAAGGAACTGGTCAATGCCAGCCCCGTGATCCTGGAGCCCATCGGGACCCTGACCGTGACCATTCCCGATTCCAACCTGGGTGATATCATGAGCGATATCAGCTCCAAGCGTCGGGGAACCGTTCTGGGTATGAACGCCCATGACGGGATGCAGATCGTTGAGGCGGAGGTTCCCATGGCGGAGATGAGCTCCTACACCATCGACCTGCGCTCCATGACCCAGGGCCGCGGCTCCTTCGTCCTGAAGTTTGCCCGGTATGAGGAAGCGCCGGCCATGGTCCAGCAGAAGATCATCGAGGAAGCAAAGGCGCTGGCGGAAAACGAGTAAAACCATCCGCAAAAGAACAGAATCAAACGGCACCGGCCCCCGCAGGGGAGCCGGTGCCTGTGTATCCGGGAGGTGCCGCTGTTGGTCGAGATTTGTCGGATCGATCCTGCTCATGGTCAGGATGCGCGGCTGAAAAATGAATCCTTTCTTTTGTGGGGCAGGATGATCCCTGAGCTCCATGAGGGGATTTGGTCGTATCGGACGGAGCGTTTTTCCCAGGCCGAGGAAATGTGCTTTCCGGATGAGCCTTACGACGTGGAGAAAGAAGAAGGCATATTCCTGGGAGCATATGAGAATGCGGCCTGCATTGGCCTCGCCGTGCTGAGGAAACAGATGTTCCGTTATCTATATCTGGACGATCTGAAGGTCAAGTCTGATTACCGCAGATGCGGCGTCGGCGGAAAACTGATCCAGGCCTGCATGGACGAGGCTCGGACGCTGGGAATGATCGGCGTATACACAGTCGGTCAGGACAATAATCTTTCCGCCTGTCTGTTTTATCTCAGACACGGCTTTGCCATAGGCGGCTTCGATAATCGAGCTTACCGCGGAACGGTGCAGGAAAACAAGGCGGACATCTATTTTTATCGGGACCTGACATAACGAAAGGGGGGACGGCCGTTCAGACCGTCCCCCCCTGGTGAGTAAACCGTAAGCCGGGTTCTGTGCGGACGCGAATGCGCCCGCGGCAGTCATCTATCTTGGCGCAGCGTTGCCGCTGCGCTCCAGCCACCTCCTTGGGGACGGCCGGGCCGACCTGTTGTCCCCAGTACCACGGTGTTGCTGCGGATAGAGTTTACATGAACGGACACTCTCGAGCCGTTCCGTGGGCTCTTACCCCACGTTTCCACCCTTGCCGCCCTGATGGGCGGCGGTATCTCTCTGTTGCACTTTTCCTGAAGTCGCCTTCGGCGGCCGTTAGCCGTTATCCTTGCCCTGTGCAGCCCGGACTTTCCTCACATCCGCGCTTTCGCGGCGGATGCGCGACTGCCCTGTTTACTCACGGCGGCATTGTACTCTACCGGGAGAAACCTGTCAAGTTCATACCTGCCCTTGCTCCCGGCCAGCTTCACCCCCAGCTTGTCCAGCGCCTCCGTCCCCGGCGCCTGCCGGTATTCGTCGTCGCTGTCCTCGGCGGAGAACTGCACCGTCTTCCGTCCGCTGTACTTCTCCCGCATTCGCTCCGCTGCGGGCTGCGTGCCGTACTCCTGCACGATCCGGTCCCGGTTTTCGTAGCTGAGTGGGATCAGATCCCGCAGCGTCTCCGCAGCGTTGCTCCTGGTCCCGCCAAAGACCTGCCCCTGCAATGCCATTTCTTGCACGTCAGTCTTGCTGTACTTGTTGCTGTAATCGAAGACCAGGACCGGGATGCTGTCGACCCCTGCCTGGGAAAGCGCCGTCGCCCGATGTCTTCCCTCGTGGCCTACGACTTCCCCGTCGGAGATCTGGATCTGCAGCGGCTGGTCCCGCGTTGCCTCGATCAGCTTTTCTGCGTCCAGCGCTTCCGTTTGGTTCCCGATAAGCAGCCGTCCCGTCGTGCTGGTGGTCAGATCGACGAACTGCTTCGGCGTCATGCGGATGATATAGGCCTGGGCGTATTTTGGGCTGCCCTTGGCGGCATAGTCCTTCAGCCATTTGTCCACGGTGTCTTCGGTGACGAGCGCCGTGCGGTTGTATGTGTCTGCGTCGTCTACGGAAAATTGCCTCTTGCCTTTTTCGTTGTTTTGTGTTACTTTTTCCTCGGAAGCACTCATTGTGGGTAGAGCCGTCCCTTTCTCGATTCGAGAAACACGACTGCCGTGACCTTTGAGGGCTTCTTTTTTTTGCAATTTTACGCTCCCTCCGGTTTGAAGCCCTACATTCACAGCGCGCGGCCTGCCTTTATTCGTGAACTGGATTATCACTCCTTCATTAACAGGCTCCCCGTTCAATAGGATAGGTGCCGCATATGTCAGTGTAGTCACGCCCTGGTTTTCGTGGTTTTTTTGCCCCGCAATCAGCTTCCCATATTTTGCAACATAAGGTGCTGCAAGGCTAGCTGCAAGGATTTCATCGTTGTCAGCAGAATGATGAACGATGCGTGATGCTCCCGTTTCATCAAAATTAAACGTGATATTTCCGTGTTTCATCAATTCTCCGCCGATTTTAGGAACTTCTTGCAGAATCAGATGGATCAGGGCGGTTCC
>CAMVBX010000024.1 GCA_947165825.1 uncultured Clostridia bacterium | reverse complement strand
CATCTTCCGGTGAAATAGTTCCATCAGTCCATACTTCAAGAACAAGCTTGTCATATGTGGTGGTCTCCGTGCCCTACCAGTGGGTGCCCACGGTGATCGGGAACCTGGGGGAGATGCCCCTGGAGCTCCCCGGCCATGCATCGAAGGAGGCTTACTACGCCGAGTTCGGCGGGATCCTGGCCGATCTGGAAAAGAAAATGGAAAACCCGTGAAACAAAACCGGAGGCCGCGTCATGCGGCCTCCGGTGCGTTTTATTGTTCGATCCAGTGCCTTTCCGGCTTTTCCCAGGTCCTTTCGCTGATGATATACCGGGGGCGATGCTTGCTTTCCAGATAGGTCTTGCCCACATACTGACCGATGATCCCCAGGCTGATGAGCTGGATGCCCCCCAGGAGGCAGACCACGCAGATGGTGGAGGTCCAGCCTGCCACGGTGTTGCCCAGAATGGCCTCCACGATGGCCCATATGGCGATGACCAGACCCAGGAGACTCACCGCGGCCCCCAGGCCGGTGATGAGGGAAATGGGCTTGACGGAGAGGCTGGTGATCCCATTGAAGGCCAGGGCCAGCATCTTCTTCAGGGGATAATGGCTTTCCCCGGCCAGGCGCTCCGCCCGGTCATAGTATACGCTGCTGCTGGGGAAGCCCACCAGGGGGAACATGCCCCGGAGGAAGATGTTCACCTCTTCGTAGTCCGCAAAGTGGTTCAGCACCAGGCTGCTCACCAGGCGGTAGTCCGCATGGTTGAATACCACCTCCGCCCCCATGGCGGCCAGGAGCTTATAGAAGCTCTCCGCCGTAAAGCGCTTGAACCAGGTGTCCGTCTCCCGTTTGGACCGGACCCCGTAAACCACCTCGCTGCCCGCCAGGTAAGCATCCACCATGGCGTCCATGGCGTTTACGTCGTCCTGCCCGTCGCAGTCGATGGAGATGGTGATGTCGCACTTGTCCCTGGCCTCCATAAGCCCTGCCAGCACGGCGTTCTGATGGCCCCGGTTCCGGCTCTGGCTGATGCCCAGGAAGCGCTCGTCCTTTTCCGCCAGCTCCCGGATGATGGCCCAGGTCCGGTCCCTGGAGCCGTCGTTGACAAAGAGCACCCGACTTTGGGGGCTGATCTTCCCGGCTTTGCCCAGGTCCTCCAGCTTCTGCAGGAACATGGGGGCGGTGATGGGCAGAACCGCCTCTTCGTTATAACAGGGGATCACGATCCACAGGATCGGCTTCGCTTCCATGGCGTTTGCCTCCGAAATCAGGGAGTTTTTCTTATTATACCACTCCCGTCAATAGGAAAAACCGTTCGCCCCGGATCCGCTGCAGCGGATCCGGGGCGAAGAAGCTCAGAAGTTGTTCTCCGTCCGGGAGATCAGATCATTCTGGCAGTCCAGGGAGAGCTCGTTGAAGTAGGCGGAGTAGCCCGCGATACGCACCACCAGGTCCCGGTAGGTGTCCGGGTCCGCCTGGGCGGCCCGCATGGTCTCGGAGGAGACGATGTTGTACTGCACCTCCATGCCCCCCATGTCCATATAGGTCTGGGTGAGGTTCCGGAGCTTGGCGATCCCCTCCTCTCCGTTCAGGGCGGAGGGATGGATGCGGATGTTCAGGGCCAGGCCGTTCATGAATTTCCCATGTTCAAAGCTCAGAGCGGAGGAGAGGACGGAGGTGGGACCGCAGCAGTCCCGACCCTGGGCGGGGGAGGCGGCGTCCGCGATGGGGGTGCCTGCCTTGCGCCCGTCCGGGGTAGCCCAGGTGGTGTAGCCCTGGGCCACATGGCTGGCGGCGCCGTACATGCCGCCCTTGAAGATTTTGCAGCGCCGGCTGTAGCATTCGGTGCAAATATCGTAGTAGGCGTCCACCACCCATTTCATCTGCTCGTCCGCGTACGGATCCGCGTTGCCGTAATGGGGCACGGTGGAGAGGATCTTCTGCCGCAGAGGTTCGTACCCCTCCCAGTTGGCCATATAGGCGTCGTAGAGTTCCCGGGTGGTGCAGAGCTTCTTGTCGAAGCACATGTATTTGATGGTGGTGAGGGAGTCCGCCACCGTGGCCAGACCCACGGCGGTGCAGCCGAAGGAATTGTATTTCGCCCCGCCGCAGACGATGTCCTTGCCGTTTTCCATGCAGCCCTCCATGCTGATGGAGAGGATGGGGTGCTGGTCGTGGTACATGAACAGGTATTCCACATAGTTCATGATGGAGACCTGCGCCTTCAGCACGTACCGGGCCATGGACTTCCAGGCCTCCTTCACCTCGTCCAGGGATTTCATCTCATAGAGATAGCCCGTATGGAGGCTGCTCTGGACGCCGTTGAAGGGGTTCTTCCCGTCGTTTAGGGCCATGTCCAGGATGGTGCTGTACTGGGTGTAGGCCTCCGGAGGCGTGGTGCCGTTGCCCGCGGCGTAGTCGTTGCCGGAGCCGGTGATCTCCTGGCAGCCGATGAGGGCGTAATCCCGGGCGTCCCGGAGGGAGAAGCCCAGCTGCTTCATGCTCCAGGGGATGATGACCTCGTCGTTCTGGAACAGGGGCAGGCCGCCCACCAGCTTGTTCACCTCGATGGCGCATTCCCAGAGCTTTTCCGGGGTGTTTTTGTTGATGCGCAGGGAGATGGTGGGATCATGCAGGCTGAGGCGGCCCAGGGTCTCCAGGGTCATGTAGGTGACGGGATTGGTGGCGTCCTCTCCGGTATCCGGATCCACGCCGCCGATGGTGGTATGGAGGTAGGTGTTGCCGATGCCGATGATGACGGTGAGGGGACCGACGCCGCCGTTATAGAAGCTGTTGATCTTCATGAAGAAGCAGTCGGTGATCTCCTGGGCTTCGTCCATGGTGATCCGACCCGCCTCCAGATCCGCCTTCAGGTAGGGCCAGGTGTACTGGTCGAAGCGGCCGAAGGAGCCGATATCCCCCACGCCGGACATGGCGATCATATTCTCGTACAGCAGGGTGGCCTGGCAGGCCTGGGAGAAGGTCTGCACCGGATTCTCGGAGATCCAGGTGAGGTCGTCCCCCATGCGCCGGAGCTCCTTCTTCCGCACCGGGTCGGAGCACTTCTCCGCGGCGTCGTAGCAGGTCTGGCCGTAGCGCTTCAGCAGCGTGATGGCGCCGTCGCAGACGATCTCCACGGAGCTGTAGAACATGTATTTCTCCACGTCCTCCCCCATGAGATTGTTCCGGTGGGCGTCCATCCAGTCCCGGGCCTGCTTTTTCAGCGCGGCATAACCCAGACGGAGGACCTTGGCATAGCCGGGGGTGGAGTGGCCGGCAGGCATCATGACGATGGGCATGTTCGCCCCGAAGGAGCGGACCCCCAGCCGGTTCAGCTCATCGTAGCCCTCCGGCTGCCAGGACATGGCCATGTCCCCGATGGTGCGACCCTTCCAGTAGCCGCTGATGCTTTTCAGATCGGCCATCTCCTGGGGGCTCATCACCAGCCGGAGCTCGTCCGTGGGCGGATTGTGGTACAGGCCGTCCTCTCCCAGCTTCCAGGTGCCGTTTTCCACCAGGCTCACGTACATATCCCCGCCGCCCCATCGGGGATCGAAGCGGCAGCCGCAGAAATACTTGCTGTTGTTGGCCACCAGGATCTCGTGCTCCTCCACCCGGGTGGTCATTTCCTCGCACATGGCCTTGAAGATCAGGGCGTTCTTGATGGTGGGTACGACGCTCTCGTATTTCTGCGCCGCCCGGGTGACGATGAGGGAACGCTCCGCGTCCACGTGGAAAATGCGCTCCCTGGTGCGCTCGTGCATGACCCGCATCCGGGGGGTAACGGGACGAAACTGATACATATTGACCTCCGTTCCGGCTCCGGGCGCGGGAACCGATCCGCGCCGGAGCAGCCATTGCCCAATGGGTGTTTTCTTCCGATTACCCCCATTGTATGGCAATCCGGGAGAAAAAGCAAGCTGAAGAGGCCCGGTGTTGTTCCCGCGGGGAAACTGTGATAAACTGTCTGCAACGAACAGACGGGAGGGACAAGATATGTCCAGCAAAAAGACCCTGAAACAGATTTTGGATGAGAGCAGGGGCTGCTTCCTGGTCCCCTGCGTGTATGACTGCGCCTCCAACCATGCGGTGGAAATGTGCGGCTTCCCGGTGAGCCTGCTCAGCGGGGGAGAGACCTCCATCGCCATGAACGGGGTGATCGACTACGGCTTTACCGGCCTGACGGATCTGGAATGGGTGGTGAGCCGGGTATCCCAGACCAGCTCCATCCCCCTCATCGCGGATATCGAGGACGGCTTCGGCGGACCTTTGGCGGTATACCGCTCCGCCCGGCGGCTGAGCAGGGCCGGGGCTGCGGCCATCCAGCTGGAGGATTCCGCGGATATGGAGGAGAGTACCCGGCTTCTGCCCCGGGAGAAATACCTGGCCAAGGTCCGGGCCGCCCTGGACGCCCTGGAGGGGACGGACTGCCTTCTCATCGCCCGGAGCAACGCGGATCCCTTCGATCCGGAGGAGATGAAGGAGGGCTGCGAACGCCTGCAGGAGGCCATCGATATCGGCGCCGCCAGGGGGCAGTACGTCATCGCCATGATGGTGGCCATCATCAATCTGGAGCAGGCCAAGGAGATGGCCAAACGGGTCACCGGCCCCAAGATCTTCGCGGACGTGCGGGCGGAGAAGGGACCGGACGGGAAATACCGTCCCTCCGTCACCATGGAAGAGCTGACGGAGCTGGGCTTCGTCATGTGCAGCACCCATTTTACCCTGAAGGCCGCCATGGAGGGCATGCTGGAGCACGGGCTGCAGAATTTCAAAAACCAGGACGTGACCTATACCTTCTCCACCGCCCCCGCCACGGGGGTGGAGAGCTTCTCCGCCTCCGGCATGTTCGATCCCCAGGCCTATATGAAGCTGGAAAACGGGTATTCCGGCGGGGACAAGGAATACACCATCGTGGGGCACAAAGTTGAGGATTATCCGGAAGGCTTTGTCCGCCCGGACGTGAAGGAGCGGCTCTGAGCTTGAAGATCATCGACGCCCATGTCCATCTCTCTCCCCCCTCTGCCCTGGGCAGGGGGGAGGAACGGCTGGGGAGCCGCCTGGAGCGGAACGGCCGGCGGATGACCGCAGACGGCGGCTTCCGGGCCATGCCCCCTTACCTGACGGACAGCTGCTTTTCGGAGGAAGGGCTCATCGCCCTGATGGACGCATACGGAGTGGAGGCGGCGGTCATCCAGCAGACGCCCCTTTCCCCCCAGAACGAGGAAACGGCACGGGCCGTGGAACGATACCCGGATCGGCTCAGCGGAGCTATGCTCCTGGAACCCCGGGAGGGCTGGCGGGAGGAGATGGAATACTGGTCCGACCGGGGTCTCTGCAGCGTGAAGCTGGAGATGCGATCCCTGACGGAGCAGACCATGTATCCCGGCCTGCGGTATACCGGCGAGCGGATGCTGGCGCTCTTTTCCCGGGCGGGGGAGCTGGGACTCACGGTCACCATCGACCCGGCCCCCACGGATTACGGGATCTATGCCCCGGAAGAACTGCGGGCGGCGCTGGAAGCCTGCCCGAAGACCCGTTTCGTTCTGTGCCACCTGGCCTATCCCCGCCCCCTGGACGGAGCGGAGAACCGGGAGAAATGGATGCGGATGGCCGGCCTGGGCCGGCTCCCCAACTGCTGGCTGGACGTGAGTGCCATGCCGGATTTCTTCGGAGCGGAAGGCTGGCCATATCCCACGGCCCTGGAGCTCCTGAGCCGGGTGCGGGACGCGGTGGGGATCCGGAAGCTCCTCTGGGGCTCGGATATTCCGGGTACCCTGTGTACAGCCGCTTATCCCCAGATGATGGATATGTTCCGCCGGGGCGATCTGACCCCGGCTGAGCTGGAGGCCCTGTTTGGACGGAATGCGCCGGAGGCCTATACCCTTCCGGCGGGAAAGGGGTAAGCATGAGAAAGGTCGTTTCCTTCTTCGGCGACCATTCCGCGCTGTTCACGGAGCTGAACCGCCGGGCGGAGGACTATGCCCGGAGCCTGGATCTGGAATACCGCTGGGTCCCCCAGCTGCCCTTCTCGGAGGAAGAGGTGGTGGGGGAATTGCAGCATGCGGACGCGGGGATCATCGACGTGGAGCCCTACGGGGAGCCCACCTTCTCCCGGATCCGGGAGAGGACGAAGCTCCTGGTGCGCTTCGGCGTGGGCTACGATAAGGTGGACCTGGCCGCCGCCACCCGGGCGGGGATCGCCGTGGCTCGTACCACCGGGGCGAATACGGACGCCGTCGCGGAAATGGCTTTGACCCTGCTGTTGAGCTGCAATCGACGGATGAAGCTCGCCCAGACCCGCACGGTGAGCGGCGTATGGGTGAAGGACGTGGGCCATGAGCTCATCGGGGCCACCTTGGGCATTCTGGGCTACGGGAGCATCGGCCGGAAGCTGCGGAAGCTGGTCGCCGGCTTCGGCTGCCGGGTGCTGGTGTGCGACCATCACCTGAGCCCGGAGGAGGCCGAAGCGGAGCAGGTGGAGCGGGTGAGCCTGGAAGAGCTGTTCCGGCGCTCCGACGCCGTGAGCCTCCATATCCCCGCCCGTCCGGAGAATGAAAAGCTGGTGGATGCCCGCCTCCTGGGGCTCATGAAGCCAACGGCGGTGCTGGTGAACACCGCCCGGGGAAGCATCCTGGACGAGGATGCGCTCTATGAAGCCCTGAAAGCCGGAACCATCGCGGGAGCCGGGCTGGACGTATATGCCCGGGAGCCCCTGCCGGCGGATTCCCCTCTGCTGACCCTGGAGAATTGCGTCCTCACGCCCCATGTGGCCAGCCAGACGGTTGAATCCCTGTGGAACATCTACCGCATGGCTTTGGAGATCTGCGCGGACTTCTTTGCGGGGAAGGGGAGTCCCCATATCCTGAATCCGGATTATGCGGGGAAAACCTGAGATGAAATACTATCTGGGCGTGGATAACGGCGGCACCTCCACCAAAGCCGCCCTGTACGATGTCCGGGGGCGGGAGCTTTGCTCCGCCTCCCGGGATACCGCGGTCCTCACTCCGGGACCCGGCTGCTTCGAGCGGGACATGGAGGAGATGTGGGAAGCCAACTGCGCCGTCATCCGGGAAACGGTCAAGGGCAGCGGCGCGGATCCGTCGGAGATCGCCGGGGTGGCCGTCTGCGGTCATGGCAAGGGCCTCTATCTCTGGGGCCGGGACGGGAAGCCCGTCCGGAACGGAATCCTCTCCACGGATAACCGGGCTTATGCCTATGTGGACCGGTGGCGGAGGGACGGAACGGAGGAGCGGGCCTTTGCCCTCTCCTGTCAGCATATCATGGCCTGCCAGCCGGTGGCCCTGCTCCCCTGGCTCCGGGAGCATGAGCCGGAGGTGATCCCCCGGATCCGCTGGGCCTTCGGCTGCAAGGACTACGTCCGTTTCCGCCTCACCGGGGAGGCCCGGGGAGAGCTGACGGACTGCTCCGGCGCAGGAGCGGTGAATCTCCGCACCCGGCAGTATGACCCCGCGCTTCTGGCGCTTTTCGGCCTGGAGGATCTTTCCGCCGTCTTCCCGCCCCTGTGCCGGTCGGATGCGGCCGCGGGCTATGTCACCCGGGAGGCGGCGGAGCGCTGCGGCCTGCGGGAAGGGACCCCGGTGCTGGGGGGCATGTTCGATATCGATGCCTGCGCCCTGGCGGCCGGCGTTCTGGACGAGCGGAACGTGTGCATGATCGCCGGGACCTGGAGCATCAACGAGTATCTCCGCCCCAGCCCCGTCACGGACGGACGGGCGGCCATGAACTCCCTGTTCTGCCTGCCGGAATACTACCTTATCGAGGAGAGCAGCCCCACCTCAGCGGGGAACAGCGAATGGTTCATCCGCACCCTTCTGCCGGAGGCGAAGGCCGAGGCGGAGGCGGCGGGGGAGAGCGTTTACGCCCTGCTGGACCGCTGGGTACAGGAGACGGAGCCGGAGGGCTTCGTTCCGCTGTTTCTGCCCTTCCTCATGGGCTCCAACGCCCATCCCAACGCCCGGGGGGCCTTTGTCGGTCTCTCTGCGGATCAGGGACGGGAGCTGCTGGCGCGGAGCGTGTATGAGGGCGTGGTCTACTGCCACAAGGTCCATCTGGAAAAGCTCCTGGCCACAAAAGAAGCCCCGCCGGACTGTATTCGTCTGGCGGGGGGCGCTGCCCGGAGCGAGGTCTGGGCGCAGATGTTCGCGGATGTTCTGGGCCTGCCGGTGGAACGGCTGGAAGCCCGGGAGACGGGTACCCTGGGCTGCGCCATCGTCGCGGCGGCGGGGACGGGCGCTTATCCGGACCTGGCCTCCGCCGCCCGGGCCATGAGTCCCGTGGGGGGACGGTTCGAGCCGAACCGGGAAGCGGGCCGGAGGTATGAAAAGCGCTACAGGCTGTATAAACGGCTTGTGGACTGCCTGGATCCCCTATGGCCGGAGATGCAGAGCGTCATTGAAGGACGGTGACGCAGCGCCCGCAGCGGGACCCGCCCGGGGAGATAATCGGTAAAACAACAGAAACTGCAGGAGGTATGAGATGAACAACAAAGGCATAGGCGTGATTTTCTGCCTGATCGCCGCCATCCTGACGGCTGCCCGTTATATTGCCGCCGCTCTGTTTATGAGCAATTTGTCCGCCTGGAGCGCGGAGCTGTTCCAAAGCGGCCTGGATTACGTCGGCACCCCGCTGAAGACGGCGGCGATCGTTTCCCTGATCGCGGGGATCGTTTTTCTGGCTTTCGGCGTCTTCCAGGATCTGCGCAAGGCAAAGAAGGACTGAGGCCGGAGCGCTGCCTTAGCCCGCGCAGGTATACATGGCGACCTCGTCATGCTCCCGGTTGGCGGCAATGATCACGTCAGCCCCGGAAGAGTTAACATAATGCATCACGTTTGCGCTGCCTGCAGGCTGCTCCAGGAGCTCCGCATGATAATCCGCCCGGGTCTCGTCCCAGGTGATCGCCATGGTCCCCTGGGTGCCGCCCCGCCAGCCCACGAGCCAGGCGGGCTTTCCGCCCAGAAGACAGGGCCATGTGGCGTGGAGGAAGGCTGTCTCCTTCTCCGGACGGCAATACTTCCATTGCGGTACGTAGTTCCCGAAGTCATCCTGACGGTAGATGACGAGGCTGTTTCCATGGAAGGGACTCAGGCAGCCCAGCTCCTCCTTCCCGTCCCCGTCCAGGTCCAGCAGCACGGAGTCGCTGCTGGGTACGGTGCAGAGCTGACGGATCTCCCATTCCCCCTCCGGCGTTTCCGGGGGTGTATAGAGGAAGGTCCCCTCCTCGCAGCCGATCAGGCCTTCGTCGTAATCCGCCCGCCGGAGCTTGCAGAAGCCGTGGTTCTGCAGCAGATTCTTTCCGACCCGATTCAGCTTAAGGCCCGGGCAGGACCGCAGCGCCATGGGATCCCGGGGGAGCGGCGAAGCATAGCAGGCGCCGGGATCCCGCCAGTCCCCGGGCCAGGCGCAGGAGGACTTCAGGCAGCATACCAGGAGCCAAAGGAGACCGCCCCGGCGAAGGATGCCGATGCGGTGGGCGTAGGGAGCCTTGCACAAGGTGCGCACCGTCCAGCCGCCCTCCTCCCGGGGAAATGCCAGAACGATCTGCGCGTTGTCCGCGTCGTCGGGACCGTAGAAGCGCTGGACCGCCAGAAAATCCCCCTTGCCGCCGGGGAGCTGTTCCATGCTCATCACGCCGCCGGGGGAGGTCCAGACCGTATCCAGAATCTCTCCCTCCTGGGAAAAGAGCAGGCAGGCGTCCTCCTTTTCCGAGGCCACCAGGAAGCCGTTTTTTTCCGGCCAGTCCAGAGCGGCGATGGAATAGCATTTCTCCAGTTCCGCCAGTTTTCGTTTTGTGAACCCCATCTTTTTCCCTCCGCAGCTTTTTTCTTCAGTATACTCTGCGCCGGCATCCGGCGCAAGGACAGGAGCGCAGCATGATGGAATATTCCCTCGGCCTGTATGAAAAAGCGCTGCCCCCCGCGGATGATCCGGCCACCCTTTGCCGGAAAGCCGCGGAGGCGGGCTTCGACCGCCTGGAGCTGAGCATCGACGAAACGGATGCCCGGCTCGCCCGCCTGGACTGGAGCGAAGCGGCCCAGCGGGCGCTGGGCCTGAAAAGCCGGGAGGCGGGAGCGCCCATCCGCACCCTCTGCCTCAGCGGTCACCGGAAGTATCCTCTGGGGGCCCGGGATCCGGAGGTCCGGACAAGATCCCTGGAGATCCTGCGGAAGGCCATCAGCTTCGCGGCCAACGCAGGGATCGGGATCATTCAGCTGGCGGGGTACGACGTGTATTATGAACCGGGGGACGCCTCCACCCGCGCCAGGTTCCGGGAGGGGCTGGGCCTGGGCGCCGCCTGGGCGGCGGAGGCCGGGGTAGTCTTGGCCTTTGAGACCATGGAGACCCCTTTTATGGATACGGTGGGGAAAGCCATGGCCTGGGTGCGGGAGATCGGTTCCCCCTGGCTGGGGCTGTACCCGGATATCGGAAACCTGCAGAACGCGGCGGTGAAATACGGCCATAGCGTCACAGAGGATCTGGCTCTGGGGGCAGGACACACCTTCGCCCTCCACCTGAAGGAGACCAGGCCCGGGGTCTACCGGGATATGCGGTTCGGCTCCGGGGGACATACGGATTATTCCGGCTGTCTCCGCACCGCCCTGGCCATGGGGGTCCGGCTCTTCACCGGGGAGTTCTGGTACCACGGGGAGCCGGATTGGGAGAAGGAAGTCAAAAGGGCTGCGGTCTTCCTCCGGAGGAAGATCGCGGAAGCGGGGAAATGAACGATCAGGGCGTCCGGCGCAGGCCGGACGCCCTGAATGCATCGTATCTCAGTCCATTTGCTGGCGGTAGGAGAGAATCTGGTCCCCCGTCTCCGTGAGGCGCAGGCGCAGCTCGTTATGGCTTTGCCAAAGGGTGATCTCGCCGCCGCCCCGCTCTATTATAGCCTGCGGCAGCCGTACGCACAGCAGGAAAGATGGATGACCCGGCAGCAGAAAGGTTTTGACCGGATGGACATTCTCTATCTCCCGATCCGCTCGCCGGTGATGGCGTCGATCATATAATACCCATATTGGCGCACTGACTCGTCCCTCCACCAAGCTCGGGAAGTGACCAGCACCCAGGTCGGATGAAGTGCGTTATTGTCTCTGTTCTGGTAGGCATAGGTCAAATAGAAATCCTCCAGCCGGATTGCAGGCGCTTCCGGGTCGAAACTCAGGTATCCGGCCAGCGTCCCGGCTGCGGTCTCCGGCGGGATCAATGCGCCGCTGTCCTGCAGGGTCACGGTGCTGGGAACTCTTGTCATGTTGAGAAATACAAACCCGTCTTTCCCATAAATGCAGTAGATTTCAGCGCCGTTGAGCCCGATCTCCGTCGCTGTATTGGGGGAGGTAAAGACGGGAACATCGTCCAGAACCATTCGATAACAGAAGAAATAGTACCCGTCCTCCAATCCTTCGGCTTCTTTCAGCAAACCGCTGATCCGCTCGATCTCCCGTTCGTCCGCAGACTTCCCCTCTTCCCGGAGATAAGCCAGCAAGCTATCGAGGGTCTGTCTGATCGTTTCAGGATCCAAGGTCTTTGCCATAAACCGTTCAATACCGTTGACAGAAAGGCTTTTCAAAAAGGCCTCGACCTGTTTTGCGGCTTCATCCATGGGAAGCCATGCCAGATCCCCCGATCCGTAGTTTTCCTTGGATACGCCCATGGCCTTTCGGCCTTCCGTATCCCCGGCCTGTGCAGTCACCGGAAATGCGGCTTCCAAAATGGGCATGATCCCGTTATCCCGCAGCCGGATGCTCGTGTCAAACTGGCAGTTGAGTGTAGAATACCCGCTCTGGTATACTCCGTCACTCAACTTTTCCGGCGAATCCCCCAGCAGGGCAGACAACAGGTCGTCTCTGTTCCGTGCAAAGCTGGTGCCATAAATGGCAGCGTTCTCCGGGCAGTACAGTTGTCCCTGCAGGTTGTTCTCACAATTCGCCGGTAGAGTTACCCCGGTAAACAGGGAATTTCGGTCAATGGTCGCCTGGGTGACCGGAGCGGACGCGCCGGGCTCAGGCGTGACAGCGGGTTCCTTCTCCGCCCCGGCGAAGGCGCAGCCTGCGGCGGCGGCCGCCAGGAGCAGCACCGCAGCGAGCACCGCGGCGGTCATGCGGGGCTTCTTCGCGATCATCCGAACCCGCTCCCGGAGGGAGCGCTTGCCATTGGTCATGGCAGTGGCGGTGCAAAGGAGGGAGACCCGGCGAGCGCGGCGGGTCGAGAGCTGGATGAGGGTCTCGCCGTAGCTCTCCCGTTCTTCCTCCCTTAGGCGCGCCAGGGCTCCCGCGTCGGCCCAGAGCTCACTGTCCTGCCGGGAGAGGGCCGCCGCCCACCAGGCCGCGGGATCGTACCAGTGGAGGGCCAGGGCTGCACAGCGCAGCAGGACCCAGATATGGTCCCCGTGGCGGTGGTGGCTCAGCTCGTGGGCCAGCACATGCCGCAGCTTCGTTTCGTCCTCTGCCATCTCCGCCGAGACGTAGACCGTGTTTCCCAAAAGACAGGAGGAGGCCAGGTTTTCCACTGCGCAGGCCCGCAGGGGACAGTCAACCTCCAGGGGCCTGCGCCGGGCGCGCAGCCGCAGCCGGAAGCGCAGGTTGGTGAAGAGGAACAGGGCCGCGGTGACACAGGCCCCCAGCTTCCACAGGAGCAGGAGGATATCCCCCAGGCTCCGTTTTTCCGCCGCGGGTTCCGCCGTCTTTTCGGGTGTTGCGGCGATTTCGACGGATGGCCGCGGCTGAACAGCCGTTCTGGTCACCGGGGCGGCCGTCCCAGGCTCCGCTGCGGGAAGGGGCGCAGACACCGCCGCCGGGCGGTTGATTTCCTGCGCAGCCGCCCGATCCGGCAGCTCCGCCGAGACGCCCCAGGGGGCGGAGAAGAGCTGGATCGGCAGCAAGAGGCGAAGCAGCGCCAGGCCCCACAGGGCATAGCGCAGCCCCGGCTTCATCCGGGAGCCGAAGACAGCCCGGAGGGCGATCAGTGCCAGGAGCAGAGCGCAGGAGGAAATGGCCCAGGTCAGGTCAGTCATGCTCCTGCCTCCCCTCCTTCAGCAGACGGTAGAGCTCGTCGATCTCCTCGTCGCTGAGCTCGCTCTCCCGGGCCATGGTGCTGATCAGCAGGCCCAGGCCGCCGGTTTTGATCCGGGACAGGGTGTTCTTCGCCTCCTGCCGCAGGGCGTCCTCCCGGGCCAGCAGGGGCGTATAGCGCTTCCGCGGTCCCGAGGCGTCAATCCGCACCGCGCCCTTCTCCGAGAGGCGGTTGAGCATGATATTCACCGTCGCCTTCGTCCAGGCGGTATCCTCCTTCAGCGCGGTCACCATATCCCCGATGGTCAGGGGGCTTTTTTCCCAGAGCAGATTCATGAGCTTCCATTCCCCGTCGGAAAGGGACAGCTTATTCATGGAAACCACCTCACATCGATTCTGGATAACAGCTGTTATACAGAGGGTAGCACGATGGATAACACTTGTCAACCCCCAAAATCAGGAAAAGAGCGAAAGGCAGGCTGCTTTTCTCCGGGAGAGGATCGCATCGGCAGCGGAAGCGCTTTCCCTGTGAGGCGGGGGATGCGGAAACACCCCGGCGCCGAAGCGCCGGGGTGCGCTGTTTCTGACAGCAGAACGGTGATCGTCCGGGATCTTTGCTTTATCTGCGGCGGCGCAGAAGGGCGGCCAGGATGATGATCACCACAATGGCAAGGATAACGATGAGAACGATGGGAAAGATCGTCGGGTGCACGTCACCGGGATCAGGCGCAGCGTCGGGCACAGCTACGTCCAGATCCTTTCCCTTGAGGAAAAAAAGAAAGAGTGACTGGATCATACGGATTCCTCCTTGATTCATGCTTCCGCGGCCGCACTCAGTCTGCCGGGCGATCGGGATCCGATCCTTCGGCCCGCTCTTGCCCACGGGCGGCAAGCTGCGCCTGCCGCGCCGCCTGCTTCACCTGTTGCTGCCGATGTCGGCGGAACAGAAGACCGATCAGCAGCGCCAGGGCCGCGATCACCACGATCACGATGAACAGGAACGGGGGATAGAAGATCGCGGATGCCGGCATGGCGGCGTCCAGCTGCACAAGGGGAAGACCGGGGATGAGGCGGAATCCCTTCAGCAGAGAAATGAGCATATCCGTTACCTCCTTATTTCAGTGTCCGATTCAGTACAAAGGCGCTCCCCAGGGACAGGATCACGATGAGGATGCTGTTTGCGAGATATCCGAAGCTGCCGAACAGAAAAACCGGGAGCAGACCGACAAACAGAGCGGCGGTGGTGACGCCGAAGGCGGAGCCGGGACTCTCCCGGATGACGCTCAGCAGCATGCCGAAGGTGATGGACATGGTCAGAGAGAAGCAGAATACGCCGAAAACGGAGACCGGCATCAGATCCTTTCCGAAGAGCAGGAAGGGAATGCACAGGATCGTGGACCATACCCCGACCCGCCTGGCCCCGAACCGGTCTGCCAGATATCCGCCCAGGGCCTTGCCCAGGCCCATCATGCCGAAGAGAAGGAAGCTCTGCCACAGCTCCTTTTTCCAGGAGATGGGGATGGCGTACCCGATGAAGGAGCGCACCGCCGTCACGGCGAAGGCCGCCAGACAGATGGCGGAATGCCGGTCCGGCTGTTTCACCAGGTCGAAGTCCGGATAGCGTACGGCCTGATTCAGCCACCGCCGGTTGGTCAGCAGGACCAGGAGCTCAATAACGGCCAGGGGCAGGAGAAGCCAGAACCGGCTGATCTTCAGAACACCCCCCAGAACCTGGCCGGTGATGAGGCCGAAGGAGCCCCCGGCCACAAACAGGGCGCTGTGCAGCAGCTTGCCTCCGGACATGACCGTGGTGCTGATGGCCCCGGCTTCATGAAGAAAGGCATTCCCCAGGGCCAGGAGGATCAGCCCCAGAATGTTCAGAAAACCGGAGCTTCCGGTGATCATGAGCACTCCGGCCAGCATGAGCGCGGTCCCGATGCTGCCGATATCCAGGACTTTGCACCGGCGGTTCAGGTCTCCGATGGGACCCTGGAGCACGAAGGCGAAGAAATCGTAAACCAGGGCGATGGTCCAGATGATCCCGCCCTCCAGGGTGAAATACCCGGAGAGAATCGCAAAGCAGACGAGCTCCACCAGGGCATGCACAAAGAAATAGCCGATGCCCTGGCTCAGACCGGCGTACCCGGCGCCCGGGCCGCTACGATTTTTCATGGGCGATCCCCCTTGCCAGACAGACGAACCAGCAGACCCCCGCGATCCCGCACAGGATGGCGAAGCCGACGGTCAGGTTTTTCTCCGATCCGCCGAGAAGGGCCCACAGCACCAGGCCGATCCCCAGAGAGACTGTGTTTCCGGCGGCGGAGACCAGCATGCTCCGGCCCAGGGTGATCCCCCGGATCAGCGCACGGTACAGGAAGCCTTCTCCGGCATAGGCCAGGACCAGCTCCCCCAGCAGCAGGTCGAACCAGCCGCCCCAGATGCCGCCCGGCTGCGCGGCCTGCAGCAGGGGCAGAAAAACCCCGTTGAGGAGGAGATTGGTCAGAAGATTGACCAGGGCGCTGATGCCCAGAACGTACAGGAATCCGTCCCGCCGCCGAAGGGTAAAGGCGGCGAGGGGACTTTCCAGAAACGCGGTGGTCAGAGCCAACAGGATGAGCATCATCAGGGATCGTGTCATGGTCGGAATCCCGCCCCCCGGATGGGCCTTTTTCCCATTTGACGCCTTATTCCGCTTTTTTGTTCCGCTTGTACAGAATATTCAGCCCCCGGAGGAGCAGATCCGGCTCCAGATGGATCTTATGACGGCAAAGGGGAGTGATGAAGGGGGAGAGGCCCCCGGTGGCGATCACGGTGGATCCGTGCCCCAGCTCCTCCCGCATCAGGTCGATCATCCCGTCCAGCATGCAGGCGGTGCCGTACATGATCCCGCTGCGCATGCAGTCCGCCGTGTTGCTGGCTACGACCTTGCCGGGCCTGCCCAGACTGATGGCGGGGAGCTGGGCGGTCCTTCCCGTCAGCGCGTCCAGGGAAACCCGCAGTCCGGGGATGATGACCCCGCCCATGTACCGGGCGCCGGGTTCCACCACCTCCATGGTGGTGGCGGTGCCCATATCGATGATGATCAGGGGAGCCTCGTACCGCTCAAGAGCGGCCACGGCCACCACGATCCGGTCCGCCCCTGCCTGGGAGGGCATATCCAGACACAGCTCCAGCCCGGTGTCCATGGTGTGCTCCACCACCATGGGGCGGATACCGATCATCTTGTATACCCCGGTCCAGACGGCGGTGAACACCGGCGGCACGACGGAGGAGATGATGCAGTCGGAAATCCCCTCCTTCCGCACGCCGTTGGCTTCCAGCATGTTTTTGATCTCCACTCCGTACTGGTCGGAGGTCCTGGCCCGGTCCGTGGCGATGCGGACCTCGAAGCAGATCTCCTCCTCCCGGATGCAGCCGATGGAGATGTTGGAGTTTCCGATATCGATGGCGAGAAGCATGGGGAACGCCTCCTTTTGTGTTTCGCAGAATTAAAAAAAGCAGACCGATGACATACCGGTCTGCCTGAAGGCGGAATCAGGATCGTTTCGTGAATTGCAGCGGCAGGATCTTGGCGTGGTACAGGGCGGAGCCCACGAAGCCGGAGACGACGGTGCATACCACCATCTCGACCACGGCGTTGATCCCCACGAACATTACGGTGAAGACCAGGAAATTGTGGCTCCCCTTATTTTCCATCAGACCCTGTACGTAATCCGTATTCCCGAAGAGCAGCAGCAGAGCGCTCATGAAAAGCAGCGTGTTGAGGAAAGCGGAGCAGAAGCCCGAAAGGAAGCAGGCAATGCGGGGACCGGGTTTTTTCTCCAGAGCCCGGAAGATGAGTCCCACCAGGAAGCCGTCCAGGGCACGGGGAACAAACCGCTGGATGAAGGCCAGAAAGGGATTGATGCCGAAAAGCGTGGCCCCCATGCCGCTGGGGATGCCGATCCCGATGCACTGAAGAAAGCTCAGGATCCCGAAGACGCAGCCCATGATCAGGCCGCCCACCGGCCCCAGGGCAATGGCCGCCACGGCCACGGGGATCACGTTCAGGGTAATGGAAAGCGGGCCGATGGGTATGGTCCCGATGGGCGTAAAGGAGAAGAGGATCAGCAGCGCCGTCATCAGGCCCAGGATCGTCAGGGCCCGCACATCCAAGCTTTTGTTCATTTTTTTCTACCTCCTGCTGCCCCTCCGCTTTGCGGATAGGGCGCAATTGTATTTTCGAACCGGTTCGGACCGCTGTTCCTGGGGCTCCTGTCTGCGGATGCCCCGGAACTGCCGACGTCGGTTCCTGCGCATTATATCACAGAAAAAGAAGAAAGCAAGAGGCGAGGTTGCAGTTTATCCCGCCCTCGGGTATAATGAGGCTCCAAAGGATACCAACCATGGGAGGCGACGCACATGCTGAAAGGGAAAACCGTGCTGCTGGGGGTCACCGGGGGGATCGCGGCCTACAAGGCGGCGTATCTGGCTTCTGCCCTGGTGAAGCTCCATGCCCAGGTGGACGTGGTGATGACGGAGAACGCGACGAAGTTCATCGCGCCGCTCACCTTCGAGCACCTCACCGCCCGGAAGGCGTATACGGATACCTTTGACCGATTCACGGTGAATGAGGTGGAGCATATCGCCCTGGCGGACCGGGCGGATCTGGTGATCGTTGCCCCCGCCACCGCCAATATCTGCGCCAAGATCGCCCACGGTCTGGGGGACGATATGCTCAGCACCACCCTCCTGGCCTGCCGCTGTCCCCGGCTCATTGCTCCGGCCATGAATACCCATATACTGGAAAATCCGGCGACACAGGACAACCTCCGGCAGCTGGAGAAGTACGGCTGGACCGTCATCCCCCCCGCGGTGGGGCGCCTGGCCTGCGGGACCGTCGGCCCGGGGAAGCTGCCGGAGCCGGAAACCATCCTCCAGTATATCCTGCGGGAGATCGCCCTGCCCCATGACCTCCGGGGAAAGAAGGTCCTGGTCACCGCAGGGCCTACCCGGGAGCCCCTGGATCCGGTGCGGTATCTCTCCAACCAATCCTCCGGGACGATGGGCTACGCCATCGCCAGAATGGCCATGCTCCGTGGGGCGGAGGTCACTTTGGTAAGCGGGAAGACCGCCCTGGAGCCGCCTCCCTTTGTGGAGACCGTGGATGTGACCACGGCGGAGGATATGTTCCGGGCGGTGACGGAGCGGGCGGAGACCGCGGACTGGATCATCAAGGCCGCCGCCGTGGCGGACTATACCCCCGCCGAAGTGGCGGAAAACAAGATCAAAAAGAAGGAAGGGGACCTTTCCGTTCCCCTGAAGCGCACGAAGGATATCCTCCTGTGGCTGGGGCAGCATCGCCGTCCGGACCAGCTTGTGGCGGGGTTCTCCATGGAAAGCGAGAACATGCTGGAAAACAGCCGGGCAAAGCTGACCAAAAAGAACGCGGATATGATCTGCGCCAACGATCTGCGTCAGGCCGGCGCGGGTTTTCAGGTGGATACCAACGTCCTGACCCTCATCACCCGGGAGGATATCCGGGAGCTGCCCCTGCTGAGCAAGGAGGAGGCGGCTCTGGCGGTCCTGGACCGGCTGAAGGAATTGGAGGGGGAGAGGACCGGAAAATGAAAGCCGGGGGATAAATGAACAAGATCTTGCGAAAACCGGGCTTCTGGATCTCGTTCCTGGGTCTGGCGGTCCTGGCTGCGGTGTGGATCCTGTGGTACCGGGGACAGAAAACCGTCTCCGTCCCCGCCCTTGCGGCCTCTCTGGCCGCCGTGGTGCTCTTCGCCCTGGTGTGTCTGCGCTTCGTGCCGGTATGGATGCGGTCCTGGAGCCGGAACGCGCCGCAGCAGGAGGAGACGGACCTTTCCGAACCACCGGGGATGGGACCGCGCATTTTCGCTCTCCTGCTGGGGGTGGATATCGCCGTCCTGCTGCTCACCTGGGCGGTTCGGCTGGCCGCAGGGGAGACGGAGAGCTTCCGGGAATCCCTGGAGTTCTGGCGCTGTCTGGACAGCGGCCAGTACCTGGACATCGTCCGGGATTGGTACGCCTCCGAAGGGGATTGGGATTCCCTTGTCCGGCTGGTGTTCCTGCCGGGATATCCGGTCCTGGTGCGGCTGGTCAGCCTTCTCATCGGAAACGATCTGATTTCCGGGCTGATTGTGTCCGGGCTGGCCTTCGCCGGGGCGGGAACGGCGTTATACCGGCTCCTGCGCCTGGATCTGCCCCATGGCGACGCCCTGCGGGCGGTCCGGTTCCTCTGCATCATCCCCGGCGTCTTTTTCTTCGCCGCGCCCATGAGCGACGGGCTGTTCCTCCTGTTCTGCGCCCTGTGCCTGTATCTGGCCCGGACCAGGCGATGGGTTCCGGGCTGTATCTGCGGCGGCGCGGCGGCCTTCACCCGGAGCCTGGGCCTGAGCCTGCTGATCCCGCTGATCTTCCTGCTCGTTGAGGACTTCATCCGGCAGCGGGACCGGCTGAAGGGGAGAGGGCGCCTGAGGCGGATCCTCCTGCGGACGCTCGCCCTGCTCCTGGTCCCCGCCGGCTTCGGGGCATACTGCTGGATCAATTACCGGGTCTCCGGGGACCCCTTCAAATTCCTGGAATACCAGAGCGAGCATTGGCATCAGCACCTGGGGTGGTTTTTCAACACGGCGGCCTATCAGACGGACTATGCCATCCATGATTTCGGGGAAAGGCCGCAGATCTTCCTGGGCCTCTGGCTGCCCAATCTGCTGTTCAGCTTTGCCGGACTCCTTTTGCTGTTCTTCGCCGCGAAGAAGCTGCGGCCGGGGTACACGGCCTGGTTCATCGGGTACTACGCTGTAGCCTACGGGGCCACCTGGCTCCTCAGCGGGCCCCGTTATCTCATCGCGCTGATTCCTGTCCCGCTGGCCATGGCCCTGGTGACGGAGAAGAAGGCGGCGAACGCCGTACTGACCGCCTGCTGTGCCATCCTTGCGGTCCTGTATTTCCTCGCCTTTGTCCTGCGCTGGCAGGTGTGGTAGACATTTACCAAAACCCGGCCGGGGGTCTCCCCGGCCGGGTTCAGCGTGTCGACAAATTCTTGTCGCCCCGCTGAAGCCAGTTTTTCGAACATAGATAAGGAAAAGAATTGTTCGAAAAACTGAGGATTGAACGCGAAAGGAACCCCTCCTGGGTTCCTTTCAGACTGTAGACAAAGTAC
>CAMVBX010000023.1 GCA_947165825.1 uncultured Clostridia bacterium | reverse complement strand
TTTTTGGACTAAGCTGGTGCTTTTGTTTTTGCGCGCTATTTTGCAACGCGCCCTTTTAGACTGTAGACAAACCCGAAAATGGAACGAAAACGGGAAGGAAGATAGCACGAAAGAAACCCAGGAGGGGTGTCTTTCGCGTTCAATCAGAAGTTTTTCGAACAATTTCTACCGTATTTCCTGTTCGAAAAACTTGCTTCAGCGGGGCGACAAGACTTTGTCGACACGCTGAGGACAGGCGAGGGGAAACCCTCGCCTGTCCTGCATTTTCTTGTTTTGGGATCCCGCTGCAGCCGGGACGGAATGAACGGAGCACTTCCCTAAGGGGGATACGGACGGAGAAGCACTGTGCGGATCCTTCAGTCAATCACCCGGTGATCGGTCCACTTCGTTCCTCGGAAACGGAGGGTGAACGCAATACTGCGAATCCCCCAATCCACGAAATAACCGCACCAGATCCCCACCAATCCAACACCCAGCACACGGCAGAGCAGGGTGGTGAGGCCCACGCGGAAGATCCACATGGACAGGGTGGAGGCCAGCATGCCGAAGCGAACGTCCCCCGCCGCGCGCATGCCGCTTGCCGGTACGAAGGCCAGCGGCCAAAGGAGCGGTTTGCAGATGCTGATGATCAGAAGCACATGCAGAGCGATTGCTTTCGCGTCAGACTCCATGCCTGCGATCCGGCAGATGGGATCGGCCAGCCCGTAAAAGCCCCAGTTCATGCAGATAAGCACGAGGGTGGACCAGAGGGTTAGCTTACGGATATAATAGCGGGCCTGATCCTGCCGGCCTGCGCCGATGCACTGCCCCGCAACGGTCATGAGACCGGTGCCCATAGCCTGGCTGGGCATGCTGGTCATGAATTCCAGCACCGTGACGATGGCGTTGGCGGCAATGGCAGCGGTACCCAGGGTGGAAACGGTGCTCTGCACCACCAGCTTGCCCAGCTGAAAC
Organism: uncultured Clostridia bacterium; assembly: GCA_947165825.1. Lineage (GTDB taxonomy): Bacteria > Bacillota > Clostridia > Oscillospirales > Oscillospiraceae > UBA1774. The sequence goes on along the minus strand of CAMVBX010000023.1, from coordinate 20,794 downwards.
ATGCCGTTCTCCACTCCGGTGGGAAGGCCGATACGCAGCACCCGGAGGATCATCTTCGGCTCCGGGCGTAGGTCGGTGAGCTTACCGATCCGCACTGGGGGATCTGGGCGGTGAAGGGCAAAAAGCATGGCGCCTGCGGTGAAGGCATAGGATCCTGTCGTGGCGATGGCGGCTCCGGCTACGCCCATGTGCAGACCAAACATCAGAATCGCGTTGCCCGCGATATTCAGCAGATTCCCGCAAACGGATATCACCATGGGGAGGCGGGTGCTTCCCGCGGCGCGGTAAATGGCGGAGGTGGAGTTGAACACCGCAAGGAAAGGGTAGGAAAAGGCGGTGATCAGAAAGTAGGTTTCCGCCGCTTCCATCACAGCGGGCTCTACCGTTCCGAAAATCAGCCGGAGCAGAGCCTTCCGGAAAAGCAGACAGATCCCCATCACCAGAAGGGAAAGGGAACAGGTGCTGAGCAGTACCTGCCTGGCCGATCGGTCCGCCCCATCCCGATCCTTGTGCCCCAGATACTGGGCGCAGATGATGGCTCCGCCGGTAGCCATGGCGGTGAACAGGAAGATCACCAGTTTATTGACGGAATCCACCAGAGAAACCCCGGACATGGAGGCGGAGCCGATATTGGAGACCATCATGGTATCCACAATGCCCATCAGGCTGGTGAGCACTTGTTCGATGATCAGCGGGACCAGCAACCGCCGCAGATCCCGATCAGAAAAGAGAAGATCGTTTTTCATCGGATAATGACCGGCGGGGGCTGAACCCCCGCCGGTGTACCTCGCTGTTTTGGATTCGGTTTACTCCGAGAGCATTCGGGCCAGGGTCATATAGGCGCAGCGCGGCCAGCTTCCGCCGAAATAACCGCTGCCAAAGCCGTTTTTGGGATTAATCAGGAAGGGGAACCGCCGGGTGCGCAGGGCGTCGCAGTACTTCTGCGCAAAGATCCGGGCATCCTCCCGCCGGTGGGTATCCCACAAACCGGTGCAGATGTACAGCATGGCAGGGGGCACGACAACACCCCGGCCGATGCTCATGCCGCTGGGATAGAAGTAATCGCTCTGCATATTCTCCGAAGCCAGACCGAAGGCGCTGTTGAAGGTCTGCTCATCGGAGAGATCATCCGTCATTTTGTCAATGATCTCCCTGGGCAGCCGGTCGCCCAGTATGCAGGGCATATAGTGGACCAGAGAACCGGACAGGATCTTTTCGCCGGTGTGCGGGTCGAAGGCAAAGAAGTGTTCTCCGTCCCAAAGGCGGTCTACCAGCCGCTTCAGCAGGTCCCTGGATTTGGCAAACCACTGTTCGGCTTCTGCCTCCGGCTTGCCCAGGATCCGGGCCAGCTTGCCCACGGCTTCATAGAGGAGAACCAGGTAGGCGGCAATATCCGGGGTGGTGAGCTGCAGATGCTTCAGGAACATCGTGCTGTCATCCAGGCCGGTCTCATCCCCGTGATCCAGGGTGGGAAGGCCGTCGCCGTCATCATCCCGGTAGTTCAGGAACCAATCCGCCCAGGGTCCCAGTCCGTCGTACAGCTCCCGGATCTTATCCATGGGCCACTCCTTGGCGATATCCCGGCGCTTCATGATCTGGAGCAGCGCCCAGCCATGGATGGGGGGCTTGATGAGCTGCGTTTCCACGGCAAAATCGTCGTGGCTGTCCGCCAGCTGGCCTTCGTCGCTCTGACGTTCCAGGGGATTCAGCAGCAGGCCCAGGGCCAGTTCCGGGTTTTCCTGCAGGGCCACGGCATTCTGGCACATCTGCCACTGGGAGGCCATGACGCCGGCAAACATCTGGATCATGGGATACTTCACCATGCTGTTCGGACTGGTAAGGTAGGACCAGAGGGTATACAGACATTCCGCCTTCTGTTCCTCCAGCCCGCCCTTGAAGGTGGGAAACGCAGCCAGGAAGCCGTCCCACTCCGCCTGCATGGAAGCCTTGGCCTCCGCGTAGCCGGGGTAGCTTTCCCGAACGATGCCGCCGTAGGGGAATTCCTCCATCACCAGGGTAAAGCGGCCGTCAGGGCCTTCGTGGGTGCGTCCCTGCACCTTGCCGCTGGACAGCTTCTCCCAGTCCCAGTAGTTTTTGCCGTCGTTGAAATCAAAGGAAGAGCCTTCCAGCCCTTTGAAGATAAAGGAGGAGGTGAGACGGAATACCGCTTCCCAGGCGCCGTCCTTCTTGGGATGTACGGTCTCATGCTGAGCCATGGTTTTTTCGAATAGCAGACCCATTCCTGGATCGCCTTCCGCCATGAGCTGACGGGTATTGGCAAAGGTGAAGCGGATATTGCCGTGATTGGTTACGATGGTCAGTTCGGCGGGCTCGACGGAAACCGTATAGGGGACTTTTCTGCCCTCTGCAGTGGGGAAGATGTTGATCAGGCGGCTCCGGTCAGGCGCTTTGGCGGACATGCCATGGCAAGTACCCAGATTCAGGGAAACGTCGCCGTAGATGCTGCCTCGCTGAAAAATGCCGAACCAGGCGCCCCTGCGCTTGAACATGGTGCCGTCGATAGAGTAGTTAGGCATGGTGTCACTCCTTTTCTTATTCTTTGCGTATGCGGGAGTCAAAGGAATCAGCCGTTCTTGGCCTTGTAGATCTCATAGGCGTCCTGCCACAAGGCGCACACGTCCGCCAGATTGAATTGCTCCAGATTTGCCTGGAAGGTATCCCACTGATCCATGGGGGTGGATCCATCCACGAACAGGATCACGTTCTCCGCATAGAACGTGTTCAGGTCGGTCATGAGGGAAGCGGCTTCGGTTCTGGCTTCGTCCTGCAGCTTGATGGAGGCAGGGTAGTTATAGCTGTAGTCGCAGTTGGGGAGGGTCCAGATCTCAAAGGCCCGGGTGATGCGTTCGCCGCCGTCAAAGGCGTAGTAGCGGCGGGACTGGAGCAGGCAGAACTCCGTCAGGTGGCTGGAGGCGTACACGCACATGGCCACAGCGGAGTCGTACTCGTGGTGCAGGATGAAATCCGTAAGCTTGCGCTCGCCATTGTCGTCATACTCCCAGAGCAGCCCTTCGGGACCCCAGCTGGTGAAGGTGGAACCCTCGTCGCTGAACCACCAGTCCAGCCAGGTGACAGCCAGGGGGATGTTTTCGCAGTCGGCCGAGATACACACGCTGCCGTAGGTGAAGCCGGTGGAACTGGGGCCGTAATGCACCATCTGATCTTCGGTGATCAAAGGCATGGGCATGGGCTCCCACCGGGCATTGGGATCGGTCATGCTGGATTCCACGGTGGCAATGGTGGAGGCCACATTGGGGAAGAAGCCGGCAGTATCATTCGCCACGTAGCCGCCGCCGTCAAAGGTGGAGCTGTGGGAGCCATAGTTGGGATCGATGTAGCCGGCGCTGTACCAGGAATTGATCAGCTTCATGGCTTCGCCATCGTCATCCGTACTGCCGCAGAACTGCACCTTGCCGTCCACAACGCGCTTGTTGGTCAGGCTGCCGGAGGTCATGTAAGTATTGTAGCCCATCAGCATATAGTTTTCGATCTGGATGGTGCTGAACATATACATGGGCCAGCATTCCGGGTGGGCGACCTGGAAAGCCTCGCAAATCTCGGTGATCCGGTCATAGGTCTTGATGTCTTCCGCCTTGCCCAGGCCCAGCTGATCCAGCCAGTCCTGCCGCACATAGAAGCCCATCTGAGGGGTCACTTCATCGTAGCGGCCGTACATGCACGCCATATGGGTGTCATCCAGATAGATATAGGGAAGAACGTCGGAGTAGGTCTTGGCGGCTTCGTAGCACTCGTACAGGTAGCAGGGCATATAGTCCCGGTAATTGTACAGGTTTGCGAAATAGCCGTCCGCAATGGCATCCAGCAGGGAACCGGAGTAATAGAAAGACGCCCCCTGCATGATATCATCCAGGTCGTCGGAAGCCAGGAGAACGGAGAAGTTTTCGGACCGGCTTTGCCAGGATACGAGATTATATTCAATGTGTACGCCGGTCATGGTCCGTACGCCGGCCCAGGTATCCATGGATCCCCAGCCCTCGGCAGGGATCAGCTCCGGGGAATAGCAGGTACACCAATCGGTCAGAACTTCGTCGGTTGTGCAGAGGGGAAGCTCGTAGACATACCGCTCGGCGGGGTAACCGTCCGCGTTCACCGGGTATTTGCCCGCAGCGAAGTTGTACGGAGAGGGTTCTTCCGTCTCAGCCGGGGCTTCCGTGGCATTCCCGCCGTCCGCCGGGGCCTGGGTTGCGGGCGCCTGGGTCGCGGGCGCCTGGGTCGCAGGTGCCTGAGTTGCCGGGGCCTGGGTTGCCGGAGCGCTTCCGCCCGGTTCGCCGGAAGGCGCGGTATCCGCAGGCTTGCCGCCGCAGCCTGCAAAGAGGCTCGTAAGCAGGAGCAGAGCGAGAATCAGCGTACAGATGCGTTTCATTCTACCATTTCCTTTCATTTTGATTTTGGTCGTTTGCTATTCAGAGTCTATCACAGAAGAACAGGGAATTCAACCGGCTAAAGTGTTACAATAATATTGAATGCAGGCCTGGACGGGGAAACGGATCCGATGGGCGGATTGAGTTTTTTTCCAAATTGGTATTGACCTGTGGCGAGCTTTGCTATAAAATTATGAAACCAAGAGTATATGAAGGAGGATTGCGCCATGCCTTACGATCAGGAAACCGGTCCCGACAATGTCGTGAATATAAAGGTGATCGGCGTCGGCGGCGCCGGCAACAATGTGGTGAACCACATGGTGGAGGCCGGTACCACCGGGGTTGAATTCATTGCGGTCAATACGGACAAGCAGGTGCTTGCCATCTCCAAGGCGAAGCAGACGATCCAGATCGGAGAGAAGCTGACGCATGGGCAGGGCGCAGGCTCCGATCCCGAGGTGGGAAAAAAGTCTGCCGAAGAAAGCCGCAACAATCTGGCCAAGGTATTTGAAGATACGGATATGGCGTTCATTACCGCCGGCATGGGCGGCGGCACCGGCACCGGCGCGGCTCCCGTGATCGCGGATCTGGCCAAGGAAGCGGGGATCCTCACCGTTGGCGTGGTCACAAAGCCCTTTGCCTTTGAAGGCAAGCGCAAGGCAGCCCAGGCGGAAACCGGGATCCAGGAGCTCCTGGGCAAGGTGGACTCCCTGCTGGTCATTCCCAACGAGCGGCTGAAGTACGTATCCGAGCAGAAGATCACCATGTTCAATGCCTTCCGGGTGGCGGATGAGGTCCTGCATCAGGCCGTTACCAGCATTTCCGATCTGATCAAGAATACGGGCTTTATCAACCTGGACTTTGCCGACGTGACCACCATCATGAAGGATGCGGGCTATGCCCACATGGGCGTCGGCCATGCCAGCGGAAAGAATAAGGCGGAAGAGGCCGCGAAGATGGCCGTCACCAGCCCGCTTATGCTGACCAGCATCGACGGAGCCAAGGGCGTTCTGGTGAGCATCATCGGTTCCATGGATATGGCTCTGGAGGAAGTGGAGAAGGCCGCCGGATTGGTCCAGGAGGCCGCCCATCCCGATGCCAATATCATCTTCGGCGCCGCTTTCGATGAGACCATGGAGGATGAGATCCGGGTCGTCATCATCGCCACCTGCTTTGAGGAAGGGCCCCAGGCCGGGATGAAAAAGCAGGATAAGCCGGAGAAGGAACCGCCCAAGGTTCAGCAGCCCGCGCCGAAAGAAAGCGACGATATCGACGATGATTTCCTGCGATTCTTCGCAGATCAAAAGAGAAAGTAATCACCCTGCGGGCGGCCGGATGGCCGCCCGCCGCTGTAAGCAGGAGGTATTCCCAGGTGGATATGCAAACCCTGGTTTTTTCACAGCCCCTCATCACCGCACTGAGTTTTTTGTTCTGCTTTTGTATGCTGGCTCCGGCGCTGTATTACGTCTGGTTCGTATATCGGCGCAAGCTGGATCACACCGGCCTGCTGGGCGGCCTGGCCGCCTTTTTCCTCTTCGGTTATCTGATCACCGGTCTCCTGCTGGGCATCCTGGTCCCGGAAAGCCGGAAGGGGAGTATGACGCCCTGGAGCTTTGCTTTGCTTCGCAGTCTCATCACCGCCGTTGCGGAGGTGGGAGGTATCTGGCTGTGCCTGTGGTTTCTTCGGCGGGGAAGGTCGGAAGCCCGCCGCACCGTACGGGTACCCATCGGCTTCGGCCTGGGGTACCGTCTTTTCGACCTCCTGTACCTGGGCGCGTTTAACGCCCTTTTCCGGCTGCTGAATGCCCTGAGTGTGAATCGGGACGGACTGGAGACCGTGCTGGAGGGAGTAGAGTCGGATGCCGCCCCGGCGCTGGAGGAACAGCTTCGGCTTCTGGCCGCTTCCGCCCCGCGGATGTACTGGCTCAGCGCCGTGGATTATCTCTGCATGCTGGTCATATCCGTCTGCGTTGCCCGTCTGCTGTGGTACAGCATGGAAGGCGGACTCAAGCCCGCGGATAAACGGTATCTGCCCCTGGTATTTGCCGTGCGCCTGGTGGGGGAATGCCTGCTGGCTCTGTATCAGAGCGGCGGAGGCAGCTTCCTCGCCTGCGCGGGAAGCTATTATGTGCTCACAGCGGCCCTGGCCTGCTTTACCTGGTACCAGTCCTCCCAGCGGGACAGCAAGGAGCTTTTGCATGATGAGCACCTGAAGAGCAGGATCAGAAGAAAACGCTGAACAGGAAAGTGAAATAGAAAAGGAGTGCGCGGTTATGCTGGTTAGCAAGTGTTTCGTGGATCCCCTGAGCGCGCCGTTTTCCCGAAGGGGAAGCGACATGGCCTTTGCCAACGCCAATAACGGGGACAGTCAGTACGGAAAGAACACCCTGTATCTCATGACCTGCCGGGGCGGGGTAAATGCGGCTGCCTTCGGTTCCCAGAATGGCTGCCGCCAGGCGGCTCTGGAGCTGATGTCAGATGGGCAGAAGCTGCCCACCGTGATCTCCACAACGGAGGCGGAGGTGATCCTGGAAAGCCTTAAGGGCAACGTCCGCTTCTGCATCGGGGAGCGGAAGCTGATCCTGGGGGAGGGAAAGGACGGCCTGAGTCTGCGCCTCACCCCGCAGAGAGGCGCCTTCGGCGCCGGGGCGCTGGAGCTGGGGGATGGGACCTGGCGTTTCCCCTTCGGGGAGAATACCGGCCTTGTGGTTCCCTTCAAGGGAACGGTCACCATGCTGCCCGGCGGCGCCCTGTTGCTGAATCCGGATGGGAAGGGCGAGCTCTCCTTCGCCATTGAGGAATTCAGCATCGACCCCAAGGCCCGGCCGCTGAAGGATTATCCCAAGTATGCCGCTGCGGTCAAGACGGTGCAGAAGGAATTCGACGCCTTCTGCAAGGCGGTGTGTCCCAGCCTTCCGGCGGAATTCGAGCCCATGCGCCGTCAGGCCCTGTGGAATACCTGGAGCCTGATGCAGGACCCGGATGGAGAGAATGCCTACAAGCATCCCATGGTGAATATGATGCGCATCATCTTTGAGAGCGCCTTCGGCTGGCAGCAGGCCATGCAGGCGATCTTCCTCAGCCGGGATGCGAAGCTGGCATGGAATATCCTCCGCTCCAGCTTCGATGAGCAGGATGCCAACGGCAGGATCAAGGATTCCATCTCCTTCCGCAGCACCACTGGCATGGGGATGAAGCCTCCCTTCCAGGGGGTTGCCCTGGACTGGCTCATGGACCACTGCGATCTGAGCAAGATCAGCAAGGCGGAGAAGAAGGATCTGTACGACCATATGGCCCGGTGGGTGGAGTTTTTCTTCAATTTCCGGGACCTGGATCAGGACGGCATCTGGGAGAACCAGGGACCGGTGGAGACCGGCTGGGAGGACGCCTCTTACTTCTACGTGGGCTTCCCGCTGGCCTGCCCGGATATGAACGCCTATACCGTGCGGCTGATGGATGCTCTTGCCCGCCTGGGCAGGGAGATCGGCGTTCCTGAGGAGGATTGTCTGGTGTGGACGGCCTGGGCGGATAAGCTCACCCAGCAGATCATCGACATGTTCTGGACCGGAGAGCGCTGGGTAGCCGTAAATCCCCGCACGGGCCGGAAAGCGGAATCCCTGAGCCTGCCCATGTTCGGCGCGCTGATTCTGGGTGACCGGCTGCCGAAGGAAATCCTGGACAAGACCATCGACTTTATCTGGAAGAACGGCTTCGTTACGGATTACGGCTTTGCCTCGGAAAGCGTGGACAGTCCCTATTTCCACCATGGCTTCACCGGCGGCAGCGTCATCGTTCCCGCCCAGCTGATTTTCTGCCTTGCTCTGGAAGCCGCCGGGAGACCGGATCTGGCTAAGGAGATGGGTCTGCGGTATGCCAGAACCCTGCGGGATAACGGCATGTTCCATATCCATAATGCCTTTACGGGCGCAGGGGAGCGGGGCCTGGTGGCCTTTGGGGAGAAGCAGCTGTTCTGGTCCTCCTGGGCTTCCTCCTGCTATATCTTCTTTGCGGACCGCTACGGAAAATAAATCGGAGAAGGACAGACATCGAATCAAACATGATGGAGAATCCCCCGCAGCTCTTTGCTGCGGGGGATCTTCTGCTGCATTCTATCCGTGCCTTCAGATACTTTCCAAAGCCTGTTTCAGGGCTGCCAGCTGCTTGTCCGTCTGCTCCGGGGCAGTGCCGCCCAGGGAGGAGCGGCGCAGGACACAGGCGTCCAGATCCAGGGCTTCATACAGGCCTTTATCGAAAACCGGGCTTGCCTCCCGGTACGCCTCAAGAGGCAGCTCTTCCAGGGTGACGCCCTCCTTGACACAGCGGCCCACCAACTGACCCACCAGCTTATAGGCGGTACGGAAGGGGACGGCCTTCTTTTCCACCAGCCAATCCGCCAGATCCGTGGCGTTGATGAAGCCCATGGCGGCCGCTCGCCGCATATTCGCCCCGTTGACGCGCATGCTCGCCAGCATGGGGGCCAGGACGCCCAGGCAGGCGTCTGCCGTATCGAAGGCGTCGAAGATGGCTTCCTTGTCCTCCTGCATGTCCTTGTTGTAGGCCAGGGGAATGCCCTTCATCACCGCGAGCAAGCCCATCAGGTCCCCGTATACCCGTCCGGTCTTGCCCCGGATCAGCTCCGCCATATCCGGGTTCTTCTTCTGCGGCATGATGGAGGATCCGGTGGTCCAGGCATCGGACAGCTCGATGAACTTGAATTCCCAGCTGGACCAGAGGATAAGCTCTTCGGAAAGCCGGGAGAGATGGGTCATGAGAATGGCGAGGGAGGAGGCCAGCTCCAGAATGAAATCCCGGTCCGAAACCGCGTCCAGGCTGTTCAGGCTGACGCCGGTGAAGCCCAGGTCCCGGGCAGTCCGTTCCCGGTCGATGGGATGACTGGTGCCTGCCAGGGCGCAGGCTCCCAGGGGATTCTGACTGTTCATCCGGGCGGTGGCATCCTTCAGCCGTCCCAGGTCCCGCAGCAGCATCCAGGCATAAGCCAGAAGCTGGTGCGCAAAGGTAATGGGTTGAGCCCGCTGCAGATGCGTGTAACCGGGCATGACGGCGTTCCGGTTTGCCTCCGCCTGGTCCATGAGGGCGGCGATCACGGCGAGGATCTTTTCCCGGGTATCCGAGACCCGGCTGCGGAGATACAGGCGGGTATCCACCGCCACCTGATCGTTCCGGCTGCGGGCGGTATGGAGCATCCGCCCGGCATCGCCCTTTCGCTTGGTGAGCTCCGCTTCCACAAAGCTGTGGATATCCTCCGCCTCGGGATCGATGGTCAGAGCGCCGGAATCCAGTTCCGTCAGGATATCCTCCAGTCCGGCCAGAATTTCCTCCACCGCCTGAGGCGGAATGATCCCCTGAGCCCCCAGCATGGCGGCATGGGCCATACTGCCCCGGATATCCTGCCGGTACATGCGGCTGTCCACCCGGATGGAGGCGTTGAAATCGTCGGCCGCCGCATCGGTGGGGCTCCCCGCACGGCCTTCCCAGAGCCGCGCCATCAGGCCTTTTTCCCGTCCACCACAGCCTGGATCCGGGTGGGCAGACCGTAGAGCCGGATGAAGCCGTCCGCATCGGACTGCCGGTAATCGGATTCACCGAAGGTGGCGATCTCCTCGGAATAGAGGGTGTTGGGGCTCCAGACGCCTGCATTGATGATGTTGCCCTTGTAAAGCTTCAGCTTCACCTTGCCGGTGACCCTCTCCTGGGTTTTGGTGACGAAGGCGGCCAGCGCTTCCCGCAGGGGGCTGAACCACTGCCCGTTATACACCAGTTCGCCGTAGGTGATGCTCAGCTCCTGCTTCTTGTGCAGGGTGAGCTTATCCAGGCACAGAGTCTCCAGCACCTCATGGGCTTTGTAAAGGATCGTGCCGCCGGGGGTCTCGTATACGCCCCGGCTCTTCATGCCCACCAGACGGTTCTCCACCAGATCCAGGAGGCCGATGCCATGCTTCCCGCCCAGCTTGTTCAGGGCGGAGATCAATGCCACGGAGCCGATCCTTTTCCCGTTCAGCTTCACGGGAACGCCCTTCTTGAACTCCAGCTCGATATACTCCGGCGCGTCCGGAGCCTGAAGGGGAGAGCAGCTCATCTCCAGGAAACCGTCCTTCTCGTACTGGGGCTCGTTGCCGGGTTCCTCCAGATCCAGGCCCTCATGGCTCAGGTGCCACAGGTTCTTATCCTTGGAATAATTGGTCTCCCGGTTGATCCGCAGGGGGACGTTGTGGGCCTCCGCGTAGTCGATTTCCTCATCCCGGGATTTGATGTCCCACATCCGCCAGGGGGCGATGATGGGCATATCCGGCGCGAAATGCATGATGCCCAGTTCGAAGCGCACCTGGTCGTTGCCCTTGCCGGTGCAGCCGTGGGCGATGGCGTCGGCGCCCTCCGCCTTGGCGATCTCCACCAGTCTTTTGGCGATCAGCGGCCTCGCCAGGCTCGTGCCCAGGAGATACCCCTCATACTTGGCCCCGGCCTGCATGGCGGGGAAGATGAAATCCTCCACCAGTTCCTGCTTCAGATCTTCGATATACAGCTTGCTGGCGCCGGTTTTCAGGGCTTTTGCCTCCAGCCCGTCCAGCTCGTCATCCTGGCCGACATCCGCGGCTACGGCGATCACGGAGCAGCCGGGATAGGTCTCCTTCAGCCAGGGGATGATGATGCTGGTGTCCAAACCGCCGGAATAGGCGAGAACGATCTTTTTGTAAGACATGGTGTATTCCTCCATATACGCTTTCAGAATGATGAGATGAGTATACAACCGAAATCCCCGGGAGTCAAGAAAAATAATGAATAAATATACATAATATATGAAAATTCATCCGAGCGAGGATGGGCAGATCGCACAAGGGGCCGGGCACGGAGAAGGATTGCCAATTCTCCCTCCATGTGGTAAGGTAAAGAGAACGATAATCGGGAGGGTGGAATCATGGAACTGCGACCCATCGCCCGGGTCCATACGGAATTCGGCAGCAAATTCGGCGTACCCAGGCAGAGCGGTTTGGTGCCGGAGCTGACCGCCGTTCTGGAGTTTGAACCGGAATTCCGCAATCCGGAGGCGGTGCGGGGCCTGGAAGCGTACAGCCATATCTGGCTCATCTGGCAGTTCTCCGAAAATGCGGACCGGGGCTGGCATCCCACCGTCCGCCCGCCCCGTCTGGGCGGGAACAAGCGGGTCGGGGTCTTTGCCAGCCGCTCGCCCTTCCGTCCCAATCCTCTGGGACTGAGCTGCGTACGGCTGCTGGAACTGAAGCAGGATAAGGAACGGGGGCCGCTCCTCCTGCTGGGCGGAGCGGATCTGGTGGATGGAACGCCGGTTTACGACATCAAGCCCTATGTGCCCTATGCGGACAGTCATCCGGACGCCGCGGGAGGATTCACGGACGAGGTGGCCTGGCGGCCGCTGGAGGTGGATTTTCCTGGGGAGCTCCTGGATCGGATTCCCGAAGAGAAGCAGGCTGCCCTGCTCGGCGTTCTGACCATGGATCCCCGTCCGGCCTACCAGGAGGATCCAAAGCGGATATACGGTTTTGCCTTTGCGGGAATGGAACTGCGCTTTTCCGTGGCGGAGGGCCGGCTTCGGGTGCTGTCGGCAGAACCGGGTAAGCAAAAGGATAACGAATAAACATACATGGGAGGATACATTATGCGGGCGAAACTCTTTGCAAACCGGGCTTTCACCATCGGGGAGATCGATCCCCGGCTGTACGGCTCCTTTATCGAGCATCTGGGCAGAGCGGTTTACGGCGGGATCTATGAGCCGGACCATCCCACGGCGGACGAAGAGGGCTTCCGGCAGGATGTGCTGGAGCTGGTGAAGAAGCTGGGTGTGCCCATCGTGCGCTATCCCGGCGGCAATTTCGTCTCCGGCTATCGCTGGGAGGACGGCACCGGGGACAAGGCCAAACGACCCAGAAGGGCAGAGCTGGCCTGGAACAGCATCGAAACGAACCAGGTGGGTATCGACGAATTCCAGTCCTGGGCGAAGAAGGCGGACAGTCAGGTCATGATGGCGGTGAACCTGGGCACCGGAACTCCCCGGGAAGCGGGAGACCTGGTGGAATACTGCAACTTCCCCGGCGGAACGGAGCTGAGCGACCGGCGGCGGAAAAACGGCTTCGAACAGCCCTTCGGCATCCGCACCTGGTGCCTGGGCAACGAGATGGACGGGCCATGGCAGATCGGACATAAGACGGCGGAGGAGTACGGCAGAACCGCCTGCGAGGCGGCGAAGATCATGAAGCTGGTGGATCCGGGGATCGAGGTCATTGCCTGCGGCAGTTCCAATTCCGGCATGGAGACCTTCGGAACCTGGGAAACGGAGGTACTCAGCCGCTGCTATGAGCAGGTGGATTACCTTTCCCTCCACAGCTATTACGGCAACCGTTCCGACGATACGGCGGAGTATCTGGGCTGCTGCAGGGATATGGACGAATTCATCCGCAGCGTGGAGGCCATCTGCGACGCGGTGAAAGCCATTAAGCGCTCAGATAAGACCATGTACCTCAGCTTTGACGAGTGGAACGTCTGGTTCCATTCCAATGATGCGGATAAGAAGATCGCCCCCTGGCAGGTGGCCCCGCCCCTGCTGGAGGATATCTATACCTTTGAGGACGCCCTGGTGGTGGGGTGCCTGCTCATCACGCTTCTGCGGCACTGTGACCGGGTGAAGATCGCCTGCCTGGCCCAGCTGGTGAACGTCATTGCCCCCATCATGACGGAAACCGGCGGGAAAGCCTGGGCCCAGACCATCTTCTGGCCCTTCCTGCAGGCCTCCGCCCATGCCCGGGGGAAGGCCATGCTCACCCGGGTGGACTGCCCCGCGTGTCAGGCGGGGAAGTATGGGGAGATGCCCGCCATTGAGGCCATCGCTGTGGAAAACGGGAATGAGCTCACGGTACTGGCGGTGAACCGCAGCCTGGAGGAGGATGCGGAGCTGGAGCCGGATCTCCAGGGCTGGGGCAGGCTGACCCTGGTGGAGCACAGTCAGCTGTACTCTGCGGATCTGAAGGCGGTGAATACCGCAGCCGATCCGGAGCGGGTGAAGCCCGAAGCGGGGGATGGGAAGCTCCTGCGGCGGCATTCCTGGAATCTGCTTCGTTACCGGTTCGATCAATAATATCCCATTCATCATATTTGGAGGATAGAGCATGTCGAAGAACTATGAGGCGCTGTTCACCCCGCTGAAGGTGGGGGGCGTTACCCTGAAAAACCGGATCGTCCTCTGCGCCATGGGGGGTACCAACCCCATCGGCTTTGAAGGAACGTTCAGCGAAGGCCATCGGGATTACTATATCGCCCGGGCCAAGGCCAACGTTGGCCTGATGATCCCCGGCGTGGCCAATGTGGGCACCGCGTCCAAGGGGCACCGCTGGCTGTATGAGGAGCGGGAGCTGTTCCTGGGTCCCATGAAGCAGCTGATGGACGATATTCATGCCTATGGTTCCAGGTCCTTTTTCCAGCTGGGGACAAGCTTCGGCCGTTCCCAGATGGTATTCCCGGGCATGGAGAAAATGCCCCGGGAAATGGTGGAAAAGATGCTCGTCGCCCCCAGCGACGGCATGCCCAACGTCTGGGCCCCGGAGCTGAAGCACCGGGCTCTTACCCTTGAGGAAATCCAGGAGACCATCCAGGCCTATGCCCGCACCGCCGCCCTGTGCAGGGAGGCGGGCATCGACGGGGTGGAGATCCACGCGGTGCATGAGGGCTACCTGCTGGATCAGTTCTCCATGGCCAACATGAACCACCGCACCGATGAATACGGCGGAAGCCTGGAGAATCGGCTTCGCTTCGCCACGGACATCATCAAGGCCATCAAGGCGCTGTGCGGCAAGGATTATCCCGTCTCCGTGCGGTACAGCGTGGCCAGCAAGATCCGGGGCTTCAACCAGGCCGCCCTGCCCGGAGAGGCCTATACGGAGTTCGGCCGCAGCATGGAGGAGAGTCCTGCCGTCGCCCGGATCCTGCAGGAGGCCGGAGCGGATATGCTGAACGCGGACAACGGCTCCTATGATTCCTGGTTCTGGGCTCATCCCCCCATGTATATGCCCATGGCCTGCAACCTGCCGGAGGTCTCCTATCTGAAGCAGTTCGTGGATATCCCCGTGATCTGCGCGGGACGGATGAACGACCCGGATATCGCGGCGGAGGCGGTGCGCAGCGGCAAGGTGGACGGCGTGGGTATCGCCCGGCAGCTCCTGTGTGATCCGGATTGGTGCGACAAGGTGCGCAATGGAGATCTGGAGGATATCCGGCCCTGCATCGCCTGTCATAACGGCTGCTTCCCCGTCACACGCTATAAGGGCCTGTCCTGCGGCATGACGGGACATATGGGCCGGTGTGCCCTGAACCCCGTGACCTTCCGGGAAAAGGAACTGGAGCTGAAGCCGACAGAGAAGAAAAAGAAGGTCGCCGTGATCGGCGGCGGCATCGGAGGCATGGAGGCTGCCCGACTCCTGGCCATGCGCGGTCATACCGTTACCCTGTATGAAAAGGGCGGCGAGCTGGGCGGCGTGTTCCGGGCTGCAGCCGCGCCGGATTTCAAGGAAAAGGATAAGGAGCTCATCGCCTGGTATATCCGCCAGCTGAAAAAGCTGCCGGTGGAGATCCGGCTGAACACCGCCGTGACGCAGGAAGACCTGAAGACCATGGATGCGGAAGAGATCATCATAGCCACCGGCTCCAAGCCCCGCAAGCTTCCCATCCCCGGCTTTGACGGCCCCAATGCCGTGGAGGCGGTGGATTATCTCCTGGGAAATAAACCTGTGGGAGATCATGTTGTCATCATCGGCGGCGGCCTCACCGGCTGCGAGATCGCCTACGATCTGGCTCTGAAGGGGAAGAAGCCCGTCATCGTGGAGATGCAGGACGATATCCTGAAGATCATGGGGCTCAGCGCCGCCAACTCCAACATGCTTCGGGAGATCATCCGGTATTACGGGATCCCCGTCCACGTCTCCACCGCCCTCCAGGAGATCAAGGCAGGGGAGGTCCTGGTGAAGGACGAAGCGGGCAAAACCTTTTCCATCCCGGCGGACAGCGTCATCCTCTCCGTGGGTTATGTTCCCGATGGGAACCTGGGGGAGGGAGATCCCCGGGTGCACGTACTGGGAGACGCCCATAAGGTGGGGAACCTCATGAGCGTCATCTGGGAAGCCTACGAAATCGCTTATCAGATCTGAACGAACCTGACAGCCGCCCTCCTCAGTTTCTGAGGGGGGCGGCCCTTTGTATACCGGGAGTGGTCGGAACGGCAAAATTTTCTTCGGGAACCTGTTAAAAAACGGCCTTCTCATGCAACTAATAAAGCAGAGGGGGGAGAACGCCTTGTTCAAGGAAGCGGATATGCGGGATATGCAGGATACCGGCCTGCTCCGACTGGGAAATGCGGAGCGGGAGTTTATCCATGCCCTGTATCTGGAGCACTCCCCGGTCCTGCGGCGATGCGCCGTAAGACTGGGCTTCCCGAAGGACACGGCGGACGATCTTCTGCAGGATACCTTTCTGACAGCTATCCGGCGCGTGGACACCCTCCGGGAATGTCAGAATCAGCGGGCTTATCTCTTCCAGATCCTGCGGAACGTGATCGGCTATCGGCTCCGAAGCGCGAAATACGCTGCGGAGATCCTGGAGAAGCTGCGGAAGGACAGAGAGAAGGGGGCAGATCCGGCGGGGTATTGGGATGAGCTGTCTCCGGAGCTCCTGTATCGCGGCCTCATCGAAGAAGAGGAGCTGCGGCTGCTGCTGCGGGTCTATCTGGAGGGATGGCCGGTCAAGGAAGCGGCCCGGGAGCTGGGGATCGACCCCGGGGCATGCTACATGCGCCTGAAACGGGCCAGGGAGCATCTGCGCGCGGCTATGGAAAAGGACGGTTTGCGATGACGCGGGAGGTGAGAGCATTGGCGGACAGAGATCGGAAGGTTCCGGAGGAGATAGCGGCAGAGGAATGGGAGCGGAGGCTGAAGGATACCTTCTTCTGCCCGGATCAGATCGATGATACGGTGTCCCAGGAGCTGGAGGCGATCCTAGAGGCGCTGGAGGAATTGCAGCCTTCGCTGAATGAGCCGGACCCGGAGGAGAGCTGGCAGCAGTTTTTGTCGGACAGAGCCGCGGAACTGGACGAGACCTTTGCTGCGGAGATCCGGCGTGACGAGAAGCCCTGCACACCGCCCGCGCGGACTCATACTGCGCCGAGGCTGTTCCGGCGTGTGCTCATCGCGGCGGTGGTGGTCGTGCTCCTGGCCGGGGCGGCTCTGGCGGCGGACTCCCTGGGTTTATGGGCCTGGGTTCCCCGGTGGAACGACACGGCGGGGCGGTATGAGCCCGCGGCACAGGAGGTCTCCGGGAAAAGCCCCATCCTGGAAGCCTTGGCGGAGCTGGGGATCACGGAGCCAGTGTATCCGGCGAAGCTGCCGGAGGGTTTCGTCATCACGGAATCCCACATCAGCGAGGACCCGCTGGTGATGATGGAGCAGTACGCCCGGGGAAACGAACGCCTCAGCATAACCATCACTCCCGTAAAGGCGGTTAAGTCCACAATATTCCAAAAGAGCGGAGCGACGGTGCGGGAGTATCGCAGCGGAGCAAAAGCGTTTTTCCTCTTTCAGAACGAGGGGACCATTACAGCAGTATGGTTTACCAAGGACTACGCCACCACCATCAGTGCAAATCTTTCCGTGGAAGAGATCACTGCGATAATTGATTCCATTGATGCGACATCCGAAGGAGGCCAATTGACATGAAGATCGGCACACACCTGAAAAGCCTGTACCGGAGTCCGTTAAAAACTGCTCTGACCTTGTTGCTTTTGGCGGCAGCGGCATTCCTGTTCCTCTATAACCTCTCGGAATACAGTGTGGCGGACCGTGAGTATCGGGAAGCACGGGATGAATATGAAGGTGTCCTTACTGTGGAGGAGGCAGCAGTTCCGGAAAACAGCACGGTCTTCGACTGCTTTTTGATGACGGATGAAACCGGAAGGACGGCATCTTATGGGGCAGAGTATTACGACAAGGAGACCACCTACGAGAATTATCACCAGAAGAGTATACAAAATGAATTGATTGATAAGCTGGGGGCGCTTGCCTATGTCTCCCGCGTGGAGCGGCGATATCTCACCGCAGGAGTCTCAAAAGCCTATATGCGTTTGGATATGGATTCCCACATGTTTCCTTACAACGCTCGGGCTGTCATCACTGCCACGGTGACGGATCGCTTCCCGACCCCGGCAATAAAGCTGTTGGATCGAATGTGGCCGACACATGAAAGCCAGGAATGGGTGACTCTGGAGAATGTTGAACTCCTGGCAGGTGATCCCATTTGGCTTATGGATAGCACACACACCAAGTTCAGCGATCAATTTGCAATACACGTCATGATCCATAAGGAAGAAGCCCGAGGAAAACTAAATGTCATCTACAATGTCAACCCTGAACATGGCGGCGATCGGCTGAACACATTTGGTTTCGATAATTGCCTGTTCCCAGGAGATGCGGATGTCCTTCAACCCGGCCGAAGAGTTCTTTTGGTGCTGCGCAACGACGCTGAAGAGCATTATGTCTCTGCGCCGGTGGAAGAGCAGGAATACTACCCCAGCGGGCTTATGCATGTATTCGTCGTTGGAGATGATACGCTTATTGACTGGTGGCCGTATTTCGTGGATATTACCGACTTTCCGGAAGACTGGTTGGAACAGGAGGAATTTGCTGATCTTCGGGAGCTTATCCAAGTGACCAATGATGATCTGCACACCTTCGACGTGGTGTACGGGGACGATATGGCTGCCCAGCGCCGGGTGGCAGAGGGGAGGATCGTCTGCGAGGACGGACGGTTTATCACCCCGTCGGACGCCGGGCAGTCGGTATGCGTGGTGAATACGGATGTGCTGGATGCCTATGGGCTCAAGGTGGGGGATTCGATCACCCTGGACCTGGGGAACTACCTCAGCGAGCAGTATGCCCCTCTGGGGGCTGTGGCCTCAACGCGAGGGCGGCAGAATACGGAATACACCACTCAGACCTTTACCATCATCGGGGCCTGGAGGGATTTGAATGAGGGGAACCATCCTTTTCGGGATCTGTTTTGGTGTTGGAGCAATAATGCGATTTTTGTCCCCTCTGCCTTCCTGCCGGAATGCCGGAATGCCGAGGGGCACGAATTCAAGCCCAGTGAAGTGAGTTTCGTCGTGGGGAATGCCGAGGATATCCCTGCGTTTGTGGAGGAATGCCTGCCCCAGGTGGAGGCCATGGGACTTACTTATGTGTTCAGCGACGGAGGCTGGCTTCTCATATCGAAGGATCTGATGCGGGCAAAGTCATTGGCATTGGTAAAGCTCTTGATTTTCACTGGGGCAGCCCTCTTTGCCCTGATCCTCACCGTTTGGCTGTTTATTGGGCGGAAAAGACGGGAATACGGAATTTTCCGGGCCTTGGGCATGCCCAAGGGTGAGGCGTCAAACCGTCTGCTTGTTCCATTCCTGCTTTTGGGGGCCGTTTCCACAGTATTGGGCTTCCTGGCTGCGCGGATCGTTACCGGTGCACAACTGGCGGCATCTGAGACTACTCACGTTTCCGCAGATTTGACGCTCTTCATCCTTGGAGCCTTGGGGTTCCTGCTCTTGCTGGCGGTGATGGCTTTTGCGGGTCTCCTGATTGTTCGGAGAGAGAGTATTCTGGAGTTGGTGCAGGAGAAACAGAAATGAACTGGAGCGGGAGGTATTTGAGCCGTCTCCTTTTGCGGAATTTCGGCAGAAGCTTCCTGAGCCTCCTGCTTGCAGCTCTCCTAGCTTTCGCTTTCGGTACGCTCACGGTCCTTCGGGGCATTTATACCGAACTATATCAGAACGTGGAGATCAAAGCGGATTTTTCAGGCGGTCTGAGTTATCGCCGGGCGCTGAAAATCGCAGAATCCGGTTATGTCCGGAATCCCTATTATGAATACACCGCCCAGGATGCAATGGTGGAAATGGAAAAAGCTACGATCATTCTCACCAACCGTCTGGACAAACTGGTAACGGAGCCGGTGGTATGGCTTCCCGGCTGGGATGAGGAAACGGCTTTGAACACAAAGGAACGGATCCTGATCCTGTATTCCACACATGCAGATAAGTTTGGTTTACAGTTGGGGGACATGGTGCGGGTGAATGAGCTGGATTGGTGGAACAATGTTACCTCCATGGGCCTTGATCCGCTGAAGCCTGGGGAGACTGACATGGATCGTCGAGACGCCCGTCGCCCCTTCGTCCCGTTGGTGGGGATCATCCGGACAGAAAACCCACGGGAGATCGCTTTTATGCCTGCGGAAGCCTGGCAGAAGGTCCTCTTTCTGGTAGGTGCCAACTTCCAGCTGGACCTGGCGGAGTATACTTTGAATGACTACCACAAGGCAGCAGAGTTCACGGCTTACGCCAAAGGTGAGTTGGAAAAGGAACAAACTGCGGTGCGTTTCAAGATGGACACCTCCTATGCGGACCGGATATATAAGATCCATCAGCTCATCGAGACGCTGTATCCCTTGACCATTGCCGCTGCTCTTTTCCTTGGAGGTGTTCTGCCCGGGCTGACCGTACTTCATGCTTCCCGGCAGATCAGCGTTATCCGGGCCCTGGGGGCGAAGATCGGAAAGTGCGTGGGAATCTATACCCTTGCCCAATTATTATGCGCCTTATTTGGCCTGATCCTGGGTTTCCTTATGGTGATCCTGACTCAACATCCGGACCTTTCAAGTGTGTTGAAACCGTTTGGCATCTACCTTGCCGCCCATCTTGCCGCCTGCGCCCTGGGGAGCGGGGTGTTTGCCTGGCTGTGCGCCAGGAAGCACGTTTTGGCCCAACTGCAGGCGAAAGAATAGGGATGAATGTCCCTCATCCGTCTCCGGCTTCCGTGGGATGCCGGAGCCGCCTTCCCCCAGGGGAAGGCAGCCCGCGCGGCGGGGACGAGAGATGAGAGAAGGGTAATGAACAACCGGATGCAGTAACGATCCGCACTCTGGCTTCCCCTGGGGGAAGCTGTCAGCCGCCGCCCCCCGCAAGGCGGATGACTGATGAGGGACCTCCGTCCCGCCGCAGCAAAATCATAAATAGGGAGGTTTTGCCATGTATGCATTAACGTTACAAAACGTCAGCTACACCTACCCCGGGGGAACTTCCCCTGTGGTGAAAAACGCGAGCTATGAATTTGAATCCGGGAAACTGTATGCCGTTGTCGGCCCCAGCGGCAGCGGAAAAAGCACCCTGCTGAGTATGCTGGCGGGGCTGGACACCCCCGGGGAGGGGGATGTGGTCCTGGGGGAAGACAACCTGAGATCCCTGGACCTGGACAAGTACCGCCGGGAGGGGGTCAGCATCATTTTTCAGGCATTCTGTTTGCTGCCCCTGCTCACGGTGCGGG
>CAMVBX010000022.1 GCA_947165825.1 uncultured Clostridia bacterium | reverse complement strand
ATACCGTCCAGCGGCAGACCGGAAAGCTCCTGGGCGCCCAGGCCATCGGCCGGGAGGGCGTGGACAAGCGCATCGACGTGCTGAGCACCGCCCTTTTCGCGGGGATGACCGTATTTGATCTGGAGAATCTGGATCTGGCCTACGCCCCGCCCTACTCCTCCGCCAAGGATGCGGTGATCGTGGGCGGGATGATCGCCGCCAACCAGGTCCGGGGAGAGATGGACTATGCCAGCCATCTGAAGCTTCCGGAGTATCTGGCAGACCCGGACATCATCGTACTGGATTGCCGGAGCCGCGAGGAATGGGATATGGGCCACGTGGAGGGCGCCGTCCACCTGCCCGTGGACGAGCTGAGAGAACGGTACGCCGAGCTGGACAAGAGCAAGACCATCGTGGTGTACTGCGGCGTGGGCTACCGTGCCTATAACGCATGCCGCTTCCTGCAGAGCAAAGGCTACCGGGTGAAGAACCTGGGCGGCGGCTGGCGGCTGATCAATATGTATAAGGGGATGTGACCATGGCGCAGGGGATCGAAACGCGGCCTTATGTGCCCTGGGCGCTGATGAACGCCTTCATGACGGAGGTGTTCATGGCCTACGGCGTGCCCGCCGGGGACGCCGTCATCTGTGCGGACGTTCTGCTGGAGGCGGACCGTCGGGGAATCGAAAGCCACGGCTGCAACCGCTTCAAGCCCATCTATCTGGACCGGATCGACAACGGCACCCTTCTGCCCGTGACCCGGCTGGAGGTGCTGAAGGAGACCCCCACCACCCTGGTGATGGATGCCCACGACGGCATGGGCATGGTCGCCAGCCACCGGATGATGGAAAAGCTCATCGAGAAGGCCCGGATCTACGGCATGGCCGGCGGCAGCATCTGCAACTCCACCCACTACGGGATCGCCGGATACTGGTCCGGCATGGCGGCCAAGGCGGGGATGATCGGCATCACCGGCACCAACGCCCGGCCCAGCGTTGCCCCCACCTGGGGCGTGGAACCCATGATGGGCACCAACCCGCTCACCTTTACCATGCCTACGGATGAGGAGTTCCCCTTCAACTTCGACTGCGCCACCAGCACGGTACAGAACGGCAAGCTGGAATTCTATGCCCGGGAGGGCAAAAGCGCTCCGGCGGGCCTGGTGGTGGCCAGGGACGGCAGCAGCACCATGACCGACCCCGACAGGATCCTCACGGAGATGCGGAAGGGTAACTGCGCCCTCCTTCCCCTGGGCGGCGCGGGGGAGGACACCGGCGGCTATAAGGGCTACGGCTTCACCGCCATTGTGGAGATCCTCTCTGCCGCTCTTGCGGGCGGTCCCTTCATGAAGGCCCTTACGGGGAAGACGGAGGACGGCGGGAACAGGCCCTACCGGCTGGGACACTTCTTTTTCGTCATCAACCCGGAGTTCTTTATGGGGCTGGATACCTTCCGGAAAACCGCCGGGGATATCTGCCGGGCTCTCCGGGCCTCGGAAAAGGCCCCCGGCGCGGAGCGGATCTATACCGCCGGGGAAAAGGAATGGCTGGCCTGGCAGGACCGGAAGGATAAGGGCGTTCCGGTGGGCGAATCCATCCAGAAGGAGATTCTGGGCCTGCGGGACAAGCTGGGTCTGAAGTATCATTTCCCCTTTGAAGACTGAGGAAGAACCAAATCAACATAGAACGAGAGGAATGGAGCGAACTATGGAAATCAAGGATCTGAATCAATACGGCGCACAGCTGGAAGAAAGCCTCAAGCTGCGGACCATGCCCATCGGCGTCAAATTCTGCGAAAGCGAAGCGGACGTGCCCAAGGAGGCCGTGTATCCCAAGGAGAAATTCGGCAAGCACATGGCTCTGTGCCAGGCCTTCTCCTACGCCCGCATGAAGGGCATGACCATCGCCATGCGGAAAGAGGATCACTGGTGCTGGAACCCCCTGGTGGGCTTCGGCAACGTGGACTGCGACCCCGGCACCCCCTCCTTCGATGAGGTCTGCAAATTCATCGGCATCCCCGGCAAGGAAAAGGCCGCGGAGTTCTTCGCCAACTTCCCCCGTCTGCCCAAGAACAAGTATCCCATCGTGGTCATCGCGCCCATCAAGAGCTGCACCTTCATGCCCGACGTGATCCTGGTCTATGCGGAGGCGGCCAAGGTGAACCATATGTGCCGCAGCATCAAGACCGCCATCGGCGGCACCTTCACCAGCACCTTCGACGGCATCGACTCCTGCATCTACTGCACCGTGCCCACCTTTACGAAGGGCGAATTCCGCATCACCTTCCCCGATCCCGGCGACCGGGAGCGGGCCCGGGCCTATGACGACGAGGTCATCCTCTCCATCCCTCCGGAAAAGATGGATGCCTTCATGGCCGCCTTTAACCAGATGAACAAGTTCATGGGCTTCGACGGACGGCTGCTGGAGTTCAACCTGGACTTCCCCCATCCCCCCTTCTATAACACCCTCTTCGAGATGTGGGGTCTGGACAATTACGGCACCACCTGGGATGTGCCCGCAGGAAAATAAATACAGTTCAGGCGGGACGGCTGAGCCGTCCCGCCTGTCCATGCTATGGAGGCAGATATGGAAATTCAGGAAATCAACCGCTGGGGCGCACTGCTGGAGGAGAAGCTGAAGCTCCGCAGCATGCCCATTGCCATGAAATTCTGCGAAAACCGGGAAGACGTGCCGAAGGAGGCTGTTTTCCCCATGGAGAAATACGGCAAACACATGGCCCTGTGCCAGACCTTTTCCTATACCCGCATGAAGGGCCTGACCATCGCCATGGGCACGAAGGACCACTGGTGCTGGACGCCTCCGGTGAGCTTCGGCTGCGTGGACTGCGAACCGGGCACACCCGCTTTCGATGAGGTGTGCAAATATATCGGCATCCCGGGGATCGAGAACGCCCGCAAATTCTTTGCCGACTTCCCCAAGCTCCCCCGGGGCAAGTATCCCTACCTCGTCACCGCTCCGCTGAAGAGTTGCTCCTTCGTGCCGGATATCGTCATCGTCTATGCTGAGGCCGCCAAGATCAACCATCTTTGCAGCACGGTAAAAGCCGTGGTGGGGGGCACCTTTACCAGCGTATTCGACGGGATCGACTCCTGCATCTACTGCACCATTCCCTCCTTCCTGAAGAACGAGTTCCGCATCACCTTCCCCGATCCCGGCGACCGGGAACGGGCCAGGGCCGGGGACGACGAGATGATCCTGACCATCCCCGGCGGGCGGCTGCAGGAATTCATGGAGGTCTTTGAAAAGCGGCACCAGCGGGGCGGCTTTGGAGACCGGCTCTTCGAGTTCAACCTGGATTTTGCCCATCCTCCCTTCTACAATACCCTCTTCGAGATGTGGGGTCTGGATAACGACGGCAGGACCTGGGACGTCCCCATGGGCTGATCGTCACCCAGCCCTGACCCGCGCAGCAAAAAATCGGCGGCACCCCATGGGTGCCGCCGAAGTTTGTTTCCGCAGATCGATTACTGCTCCGAGATGAACGCGTCGTAGGCGTTCTGATAGATCTCGGTAAGCCGATCCAGGCCGAAGGTCTTCATATCCTGGATGTAGGAATCCCACTCGCTGAGGGGCTTCACGCCGTTCAGGAAGGAGACGTAGTTCTCGGAGAAGTAGGTCTCCAGGTCGGCCTTGATGGTGTTGGCCTCGTCGGTCTCTTCGTCGGTGAAGGTCACGCCGCTGGGCCAGTCATACTGTCCGCCGTAATCCTTGACCTTCCACACGTCGTAGAAGTTCCATTCCCGCTCGCCGCCGGGATAGAAATAGCTGCGGCTGATATCGTGCAGGCAGAACTCCACCAGGTTGTTGTTGCAGTAGATAATCATGATCCACATGGCGCCGGCGTCATGGGTCATGACCCAGTTGGTGAGCTGCTTTTCGCCCTTCTCGTTGTAGAACCAGCAGTAGCCCTCACCGGCGTCAATGCCGCTGCCCTCGGGGCCCCAGGAGGTCCATTCGCCGCCGAAGTCGCTCATCCACCAGTCCATATAGGAGCAGAGGAGCTCCAGGTTGTCGCACTTGGCGGAGAGGTTGGCGGAACCATAGTGGGTCTCGCCCAGCTTATTGCCGTACTGCAGGGTCTGGCCGGAATACAGCTTGGTGCGGTGCACGGGCTCCCAGCGGGTGTTGGGGTCGAGGCTGGAATGCTCGTCCTGAGAAACGGCGCCGGGGGTCTGGGGCATGGCGCCCACCTGGTCGGCCCGGTGGCCATCGTCAAAGTCGGAGCCGATAACGTAGGACTGGAAGTTGGGGCTGATCAGGCCTTCGCTGTACCACTGATTCAGCATGGTCATCAGGGCCTTGTCATCGTCCTGGGCGCCCAGGAACTGGACCTGCCCGTCCACCACGCGCATGTAGTTCAGCTTGCTCATGTAGAGAACCGTGTTGTAGCCGGAGAAGCCGAAGCCGGGGGTGGATTCGCCTACGGAGTAGATGAAGAAGGGGAAGATCTCGCTCTTGTTGTACTGGTTGTTGGACATGTTCACCTTGAAGGCGGTGAGGATCTCATGCATGTCGTCAAAGGTTTCCACATCCAGGCTGCTGCCCAGGCCCAGGGTATCCATCCAGTCGCCCCGGAGCACATAGCCCATGCTGGGCACGGGGTCCATGACCAGTCCGTACAGGGTGACCAGGTGGCTCTTCTTGTAGAACATGGTGTTCATCACGTCGGGGTTGGTCTTGGCCCGTTCATGGATCTCCCACATGAAGTTGGGCATAAGATGCCGGTATTCATACAGATCGGCAAAGTAGCCCTCATCCAGCGCCTGATCCAGGGTGCCGCTGTAGAGGTACCAGCCCTGGTCGATGATGTCGTCCAGATCATCGGAGGCCAGGAGCACCGCCAGGTTCTGCTGACGGTTCGCGGAGTCGACTACGTCATACTCGATATGGACGCCGGTCCACTCGGCCACCTTCTGCCAGGTCTCAATGCTGTTGAAGCCGTCCTCAGGCAGATACTGGGGGGTGTAGCAGGTGGTCCACCGGGTGAAGGTGGTGTCGTCGTCGGCGATGGGCCGCTCATACACGTACTTCTCCAGGGGCCAGCCATCCTCATCGGTGGCATAGTTCCTGGCGTAGTGGTAAGGGCCTTCGTCCTCTTCCGCAGGCGCTTCGGTGGCCTGTCCGGCGGGAGCCTGGGTCGCGGGGGCCTGGGTCGCAGGAGCCTGGGTCGGCGTGGTCCCGCCGTTGCTGCCGTTGCAGCCGGCGAACAGGGCCAGCACCAGAAGCAGAGCGAGCACCAGGGCCGCAGTCTTCTTGGTTTTCATGTTTTCCTCCTTAATGTTAGGGTCGATCCCCTTTCTCTCTCTGACGCTCAGAGACGAAAGGGATTATAGCACATCCATTAAGAAATGAAAACATATTTTTTCGTAATTCAGTTCATGTTCATTATAATTGTTTATATTTTCTAATATTTCCCTTACTTTCCCAAAAAGGATCGGCGGCGGACCGAAGTCCGCCGCCGGTTGAATCCGGGGTAATCTGGAGCTTACTGCTCGGCAATGTAGGCGTCGTATTCTTTCTGATAGATCTCCAGCAGCTTATCCATGCCGAAGGTCTTCATATCCTGGACGAAGCTGTCCCACTCGCTCAGGGGCTTCACGCCGGTGAGGAAGGAGATGTAGTTCTCGGAGAAGTAGGTGGTCATATCGGTACGGAGGTTGTTCAGTTCTTCCGTCTCTTCATCATTGAAGACGATGCCGGTGGGCCAGTCGTAGAGGCCTCTGTAACCAGGGATCCTCCATACCTGATAGAACTCCCATTCCCGGTCGCCGCCGGGGTATTTGTAGCTCCGGCTGATATCATGCAGGCAGAACTCCACCAGGTTGTTGTTGGTGTAGATGAGCATGATCCACATGGCGCCCGCGTCATGTGTCATGACCCAGTCGGTGAGCTGCCGTTCGCCCTGCTCGTTGTAGAACCAGCAGTAGCCCTCGCCGGCGTCAATGCCGCTGCCCTCGGGGCCCCAGGAGGTCCAGTCGCCGCCAAAGTCGCTCATCCACCAGTCCATGTAGGCGACGAGGAGATCCAGGTTATGGGCTTTGGCGGAGAGGTTGGCGGAGCCGTAATGGGTCTCGCCGATGCGGTTGCCGTAGTTCAGTTCCTGGTCAGGGGTGAGCTTGGTGCGGTGGATGGGATCCCAGCGGGTGTTGGGGTCGACGCTGGAGGACTCGTCCTGCCGGACCGCGCCGGGGGTCTGGGGCTGGGCGCCGATCCAGTCCATCCGGCCGCCGGCCTCATAGTCGGAGCCGATAACGTAGGACTGGAAGTTGGGGTTGATCAGGCCTTCGTTGTACCACTGGTTCAGCATGGTCATGAGGGCTTTGTCGTCATCGGTGGTGCCGCAGAGCTCGACCTTGCCGTTCATCACGCGGGTATAGTTGCAGGAGCTCATGTACAGCACGGTGTTGAAGGCGCAGAAGTTGTAGCCGGGGGTGGACTCGCCCACGCTGTAGATGAAGAAGGGGTAGAGCTCCCCGTTGCCGTACTGGTTGTTGGACATGTTGACCTTGAAGGCGGTCATGATATCGTGCATCTGATCCCAGGTCTCGATATCCAGGCTGCTGCCCAGGCCCAGGGTGTCCATCCAGTCGCCGCGGACCACGTAGCCCATGGTGGGCACGGGGGTCATGACCAGGCCGTACAGGGTGATCAGGTGGCTCTTTTTGTAGATGAGCGTATTCAGGCATTCGGGGTTCGTGAGGCTGCGGTTGTGGATCTCCCACATGAAGTTGGGCATCAGGTCCCGGCGATCCCACAGGTCGGCGAAGTAGCCTTCGTCCAGGGCCTGCTCCAGGGTGCCGCTGTACATGAACCATCCCTGGTCGATGATATCGCTCAGGTCATCGGATGCGAGGAGCACGGCGAAGTTCTGCTGACGGTTGGCAGAGTCCACCAGGTCATACTCGATGTGAACGCCGGTCCACTCGGCGACCTTCTGCCAGGTCTCGATGGAATTCATGCCGCCCTCGGGCAGATACTGGGGAGTGTAGAGGGTGGACCACCGGGTGAAGGTCTCATCGGTGTCGCACAGGGGACGAGTATACTCGTACTTCTCCAGAGGCCAGCCCTCGGCGTCCTTCTCATACTTGCCGGCGGCCAGATGGTAGGGGCCCTCGTCTTCTTCGGGCGCCTGGGTCTGTGCAGCAGGTGCCTGGGTCTGTGCAGCAGGTGCCTGGGTCGCGGGGGCATTTCCGCCGCCGCCGTTGTTGCAGCCGGCGAACAGGGCCAGCACCAGAAGCAGAGCCAGTACCAGGGCTGCAGTCTTCTTGGTCTTCATAGCTTTCCTCCTTAAAACGTTAGGGCCGATGCCCTTTCTCTCTCTGATTTCTCAGAGCCTGGGGAGATTATAGCATATATTTTAATAAATGAAAACAATTTTCCGATTATTTTTTGTTATTATATTTCTTAAATATTTTCATTTCCGTATATCTTCGGTGGGCCCGGGTTATCCGGGAAGCCGCTCGGCCTCAGTCCGGCGACTGGAATATGCCGTTTTTTACTCCGTCTCTGCCGCAGGCCGGAAGGCAGGGGAAAGGAACCGGTGCAGGTCGGGTTCCCGGGGCCGCGGCTGCAGACTCCCTGGTGAGATCCGGCACGGGATCCCCGTCCCGGCCGGGATACCTCCTTGTCATTTCAACGTCTCTTTCGGCAAAGCTGTCGAAATCCCGTATTTACATTCCGTCTAAATTGTTGTAATATATTCGTGTCAGGATTTTTGAGAGCAATACATGAAAGGAGCAATTCGGGTAACTTATGAAGAAGTACATCGCATTGGTGCTTGCCCTCCTGCTTGCCCTGAGCCTGTTCGCGGGCTGCAACAAAGGCAGTGACAGCACTCCCTCCGGCAGCAATGCCACGGCGGCTCCCGCCACTCAGGCTCCCGCCGCCACTCAGGCCCCCAGCGGCAATCAGGGTGCTGAAGAGACCCCGGCTCCGTCCGAGGACGAGGGTCCCTATCACCTGGCCGCCGGCAAGTATGAGAAGGACGCCGATGGCTGGCCCGTAGAGAAGTACGTGTACGACCGTCCTCTCTGCGACAACGACTACGTCCTCACCAACTGGACCACCTG
Source organism: uncultured Clostridia bacterium (assembly GCA_947165825.1). Lineage (GTDB taxonomy): Bacteria > Bacillota > Clostridia > Oscillospirales > Oscillospiraceae > UBA1774. Next base: position 14,034 of record CAMVBX010000022.1, on the reverse strand, counting down.
CTACACCCCCCAGTACATCCCCGAGGACGGCTGGGAGAACATCCCCACCTGGAAGCAGATGCGGGAGTTCACCGGCGTCCACATGGAGTACAACATCATCGACTCCTCCAACCGCAGTGAGAACTTCTCCGTGCTTCTGGCCTCCGACGAGCTGGACGACATCATGGATCAGGCCTCCAGCTTCTATAAGCAGGGCACCATGAAGAACGGCATCGAGGACGGCTACTTCGCCAACTACTATGATTACATCGACTATCTGCCCAACTACATGTGGGAGCTGAACGAGCGTTCCCATCACAACAAGGACCTGAAGGGCAAGGTCTTCTATGACAAGACCACCATCCCCGTTCTGTACGGCATGGTCTGCAACCCCTGCCCCGCCATGGGCTACTTCATGCGGCAGGACTGGCTGGACGAGCTGGGCATGGGCAAGGCCGAGGACATCAAGACCTACGACCAGGTGTACAACGTCATCAAGGCCATGAAGGTCAACATGTCCAACAATGAGTACAACAAGGGCGAGATCTTCCCCTTCATGATCATGAGCGTGGTGGAAACCTACCAGGGCGTATTCTTCTCCGGCATGGACACCACCGTCTACACCTCCTCCATGATGTATCCCCGGGTCATCAACAATAAGGTGGAATTCTGCGGCACCACCGCGGACGACAAGGAGGCCATGACCCTGCTGAGCACCTGGTACAGCGAAGGCCTCATCTCCCCCAACTACAGCTCCTTTGTGGCGGGCGAGGATTACGATGCCGGTCAGCATGACGACGGCGTGGGCTGCTACATTCTGAACGTCTCCAGCGTCGTGGAGTCCGAGAACAACAGCAAGAACCCCAACTGCCGCTGGGATCCCATCCCCCGCACCAAGCGCACCGAGGACCAGGTCCTGAAGTACGGCTACGCCAAGGCCGCGGACGACTTCTCCTACGGTTCTGCCTGCGTTTCCGCCAAGTGCTCCAATATCCCCCTGGCCGTTTCCTGGATCGACTGGTGCTTCTCCGATTTCGGCTCCGACTTTATCTCCTGGGGCCCCGAGGGCATCATGTGGGAGTACAACGAGGAAGGCGAGCGCCGCCTCACCGAGTTCTGCCTGACCCATGACGCGGGCGTGAGCTGGCTTTTCTGCATCTACGGCTCCAACGGCCTGCTGAACTGCCATATGTTCTTCAACTGGCGGAACAACTACACCGATACCGGCGTGCGGATCCTGTCCTGCTACGAGGTCCTGCGCATCCCCACCTATACCGGTGAGTACGACTGGCCCGGCGGCGTCAACTTCGACGACGACGAGCGTGAGGAAAACACCGCCATTATGGCGGACCTGAACACCTACTTCACCGAGAACTACAGTGCCTTCATCGACGGCTCCAAGCCCATGAGCGATTGGGACGCCTACATCCAGGGCCTGTATGACTTCGGTCTGTCTGACGTGCTGGCCAACTATCAGACCGCTTACGAGCGTTACCAGGCCAACGCGGTGTTCTGAGTTTTCCCCCAATCCTCCCTCCGGGGAGAAAAAACGCAACCGACTCTCATATCCTGTAAGAAAAACCGGCTGTCCCGCGGGACAGCCGGTTTTCTGCGTGTCGACAAAGTCTTGTCGCCCCGCTGAAGCAAGTTTTTCGAACAGGAAATACGGTAGAAATTGTTCGAAAAACTTCTGATTGAACGCGAAAGACACCCCTCCTGGGTTTCTTTCGCGCTATCTTCCTTCCCGTTTTCGTTCCATTTTCGGGTTTGTCTACAGTCGGAACACCGGCTGTCCCGCGGGACAGCCGGTTTTCTGCTTCTCTCACTCATGCGTTTGTATTTCGTTTTTATTAAATTATTATTTTAAAATATTATTATTCATACTATTTACATTTTCTTTTCACAGCGCTATAATGGGCAATATCCAAATCAGAAAGGAGAAACACAAGCATGAAAAAGACCATCGCGCTGATCCTGGCTCTGATGCTGGTGCTGGCCCTCTTTGCGGGCTGCGGCGGCAACGGCGGGACCAGTACTCCCTCCGCTGCCCCTGCGACGCAGGCTCCCGCCTCCGCAGCGCCGGCTACCAAGGCTCCCGCCAATGGCGGCGACGCCGCTCCCACCGCCGCCCCCGAAGAGGACGAGGGCCCCTACCACCTGGCAGCCGGCAAGTATGAGAAGGATGAAAACGGCTTCCCCGTGGAGAAGTACGAGTACTACCCCACTCCCCTCTGCGACAACGATTACATCCTGACCGACTGGACCGTCTGCTACACTCCCCAGTATATCCCCGAGGGCGGCTGGGAAGAGATCCCCACCTGGAAGATGCTCCGGGAATACACCGGCGTTCATGTGGAGTACTCCCTGGTGGACTCCGCCAACCGCAGCCAGAACTTCTCCGTGCTCCTGGCCTCCGACGATCTGCCGGATATGATGGACGGCGCTCCCAGCTTCTACAAGCAGGGCACCCTGAAAAACGCCATCGAGGACGGCTACTTCGCCAACTTCTATGACTACATGGACTATCTCCCCAACTATTTCTGGGAGATCAAGAACCGTGCCCAGTACAACAAGAACGTCATGGGCAAGGTGTTCTACGACAAGACCACCATCCCCGCGCTGTACGGTCTGGTCTGCGACCCCTGCTCCGCCATGGGCTACTTCCTGCGGCAGGACTGGCTGGACGAGCTGGGCATGGGCAAGGCCGAGGATTACAAGACCTACGACCAGGTCCACGAAGCGGTCACCGCCTTCAAGGTCAACATGTCCAACAACCAGTACAACAACTGCGAGATCTACCCCTTCTTCATCATGAGCGTGGTGGAGACCTATCAGGGCCAGTTCTTCTCCGGCATGGACATCACGGTGTACACCGCCCAGATGATGTATCCCCGGATCATCGACGGCAAGGTGGAGTTCTGCGGTTCCACCGAGGATGACCGGGAGGCCATGACCCTTCTGAGCACCTGGTACGGCGAAGGCCTCATCTCCCCCAACTACCGCACCTTCGAGTCCGGCACCGACTACGACGCCGGGCAGCATACCGATGGCGTGGGCTGCAACCTCATGACCGTTTCCGGCATCGACCAGGCCGAGGCCCAGTGCAATAACCCCAACGCGCGCTGGGAGCCCATCCCCCGTACCAAGCGCACCGAGGACCAGGTCATCAAGTACGGCTATGCCAAGGCCGCAGACGACTTCTCCTACGCCTCCTGCTGCGTTTCCGCCAAGTGCACCAATATCCCCCTGGCCTGCTCCTGGATCGACTGGGGCTTCTCCGATTTTGGCTCCGACTTCACCTCCTGGGGCCCCGAGGGGATCCTGTGGGAGTACAACGATCAGGGCGAGCGCCGGCTCACCGAGTGGTGCCTGACCCATGAGGCTTCCCCCAGCTGGATCATGTGCATCTACGCCTACAGCGGCCTGGTGAACTGCAGCCTGTACTACAACTACCGCTCCAACTTCACCGATAACGGCGTGCGCACCGTAGCCATCTACGAGGCGCTGAAGATCCCCGGCTACAAGGGCGAGTACGACTGGCCCAGCGCCGTGAACTTCAACGATGAAGAGCGGGAAGAGAATACCAGCATCTTTGCCGACCTGAACACCTACTTCACCGAGAACTACAGCGCCTTCGTGGACGGCTCCAAGCCCATGAGCGAGTGGGATTCCTACGTCCAGGGCCTGTACGATTTCGGTCTGGAAGACGTGGTGGCAAACTACCAGGCGGCCTATGACCGCCTCCAGGCCCGGGATCTGTAAAGGGAATTCCCGGACGCCTTTTCCGGGACCGCAAACCTCCCGGATACCCGGCTGACAAGGAAACTCGGCTGACCGCCACGGTCAGCCGAGTTTCAGACTGTAGACAAACCCGAAAATGGAACGAAAACGGGAAGGAAGATAGCGCGAAAGAAACCCAGGAGGGGTGTCTTTCGCGTTCAATCAGAAGTTTTTCGAACAATTTCTACCGTATTTCCTGTTCGAAAAACTTGCTTCAGCGGGGCGACAAGACTTTGTCGACACGCTGAAACTCGGCTGACCGTCACGGTCAGCCGAGTTTTTCTGTTGTTTGCGCACTTTTGAGATTTCTTTTTCTTTTCATGAGATTTCTGTTGCGTAATTGATTTAATTTTTTATTTACTTTTTTCAGAGTATGGGCTATACTGCTTCCATCGTATTTCATTGCGCAACGAGAAAGGAGTTAACACGCATGAAGAAACCTGTTGCATTGATCCTGGCTCTGATGCTGGTGCTGGCCCTCTTTGCGGGCTGCGGCGGCAATGGCGGGACCACCCCCACCGCGGCTCCCGCGACCCAGGCTCCCCAGGCGCCTGCCACCCAGGCCCCCAGCGGCAACCAGGGCGGCAATGAGACCCCCGCTCCCACGGAGGATGAGGGTCCCTACCACCTGGCAGCCGGCAAGTACGAGAAGGACGAGAACGGCTTCCCCCTGGAGAAGTACGAGTACTACCCCACCCCCCTCTGCGACAACGATGAGACCCTGACGGACTGGACCGTCTGCTACACGCCCCAGTATATCCCCGAGGAAGGCTGGGAGAACATCCCCACCTGGAAGATGCTCCGGGAATACACCGGCGTCCATGTGGAGTACATGCTGGTGGACTCCGCCAACCGCAGCGAAAACTTCTCCGTGCTGCTGGCCTCCGATGAGCTGCCCGACATGATGGACGGCGCCCCCAGCTTCTACAAGCAGGGCACCCTGAAGAACGCCATCGAGGACGGCTACTTCGCCAACTTCTATGATTACCGGGATTATCTCCCCAACTACATGTGGGAGATCAAGAACCGGGCCCAGTACAACAAGAACGTCATGGGCAAGGTGTTCTACGACAAGACCACCATCCCCGCTCTGTACGGCCTTGTGTGCGATCCCACCTCCGCCATGGGCTACTTCCTGCGGCAGGACTGGCTGGATACCCTGGGCATGGGCAAGGCTGAGGACTACAAGACCTACGACCAGGTCCACGAAGCCGTCACCGCCTTCAAGGTCAACATGTCCAACAACCAGTACAACAACGGCGAGATCTACCCCTTCTTCATCATGAGCGTGGTGGAGACCTACCAGGGCCAGTTCTTCTCCGGCATGGACATCACCGTATACACGGCTTCCATGATGTATCCCCGGATCATCAACGGCAAGGTGGAGTTCTGCGGTTCTACCGAGGATGACCGGGAGGCCATGACCCTGCTGAGCACCTGGTACAGCGAAGGCCTCATCTCCCCCAACTTCCATTCCTTCGAGTCCGGCACCGACTACGACGCCGGGCAGCATACCGACGGCGTGGGCTGCAACCTCATGACCGTTTCCTCCATCGTGGAGTCTGAGAAGCAGAGCCAGAACCCCGATTGCAGCTGGCAGCCCATCCCCCGCACCAAGCGCACCGAGGACCAGGTCATCAAGTACGGCTATGCCAAGGCCGCAGACGACTTCTCCTACGCCTCCTGCTGCGTTTCCGCCAAGTGCACCAATATCCCCCTGGCCTGCTCCTGGATCGACTGGGGCTTCTCCGATTTTGGCTCCGACTTCACCTCCTGGGGCCCCGAGGGGATCCTGTGGGAGTACAACGATCAGGGCGAGCGCCGGCTCACCGAGTGGTGCCTGACCCACGAGGCTTCCTCCAGCTGGATCATGTGCATCTACGCCTACAGCGGACTGAGCAACTGCTGCCTGTTCTACAACTACCGCTCCAACTACACCGACGACGGCGTGCGGATCGTGGCCACCTACGAAGCGCTGAAGATCCCCGACTACAAGGGCGAGTACGACTGGCCCAGCGCCGTGAACTTCGAGGATGAAGAGCGGGAGGAGAACACCGCCATCTTCGCCGACCTGAACACCTACTTCACCGAAAACTACGGTGCGTTCATCGACGGCTCCAAGCCCATGAGCGAGTGGGATTCCTACGTCCAGGGTCTGTATGACTTCGGTCTTTCCGACGTCACCGCGAACTACCAGGCGGCCTACGACCGGCTCCAGGCCCGGGATCTGTGATCCCTGCTGAAGCGGCACTGACCCCTTGATTTCATGCCCGCGCCTCCGCCCTGCGGAGACGCGGGCGTTCTGTGATTCCCCGCCCGGACCGCTCCGCTTTCTGATCATTGAGAATTGACATCCGGGAAAAAAGGGCCTATGATAGAGGTTACAAAGTTAAATATGGATAGGAGGAATACCGAAATGTTGACAAGCAAGCGTTTTGATGCAGACGTTGTCGTCTGCGGCGGCGGCCCTGCGGGCTTTGCCTCCGCCCTGGCCGCTGCCCGTGACGGGAAGCGGGTTATCCTGCTGGAGTGGCGGGAGTCTCTGGGCGGTCTGTACACCAATGGCTACATCACCGGCATGGCCGGTTATGTGGACGGTTATGCCAAGGAATTCATCGACCGCATGGACAAGGCCGGCCATGCCATGGTGCGGCCTCATCTGCCCACCATCGATCCCGAAGCCGGCAAGGTCATGATGGAGCAAATGCTCCTGGCCGCGGGCTGCCGGATCCTGTACGGCGCTCATGTCTGCGACTGTGAAGTGAAGGACGGACGCATCACCTCCGTCATCGTCTACTGCAAGTCCGGCAAGATCGAAGTCACCGGCCGGGTGTTTATCGACTGCACCGGCGATGCCGACCTGGCCTTCGCCGCCGGCGTGCCCACGGAGGTCAGCGCCGCGGACTATCTTGGCCTGAGCCAGTCCGTCACCATGGGTTTCCGTCTGGCCTACGTGGATACGGAGAAGTACGCCGCCGCCCAGAAGGACTGGATGAAGAACCGCCCCGAGGGCGCCAACATGATGCTGCTCATGGCCAAGCAGGACGAGGCCATCGCCAACGGGGACCTGCCGGAGATCCTCAGCCCCGGCAACCTGATCTATCCCGTGCCCAACGACAGCGACCCCACCTGCAAGGACGTCACCCTGGACGCCACCCACAGCTTTGACAACCACTGCGACGACGTGGTGGACCTGACCCGGCAGATCGTGGATCAGCACAGAAAGGTCTACCTTTTCGTCAACTTCATGAAGAAATATCTGCCCGGCTTCGAAAAGGCCCAGCTGGTCTGCATGGCCAACATGAACGGCATCCGGGATTCCCGCCGCATCATCGGCGAATACGTCCTGCGGGATATCGACGTTGCCGGCGGCATCAAGTTTGAAGACGGCATCGCCCTCTTCCCCGAGGTCCTGGATACCCATGTCCCCACTCCGGGCAAGCACTGCGCCGTGCGCCATGTCCACTACAAGGAGCCCTTCGGCAACGCCGTTGCCCGGCCCGCTCAGGACCAGAAGGACTTCATGATGCACCCCTTCGTGCCGCTGGACGGTTACGAGCTGCGCACCAACCCCAGAGATTACTGCGAGATCCCCTACCGGTCCCTGGTGGCTGTGGGCGTGGATAACCTCCTGGTGGCCGGCCGCTGCTACTCCGCCGAGTTCCATGCCCTGGGCGCCACCCGGGTCATCGCCACCAGCATGAGCATGGGCCAGGCCGCCGGTCATGCCGCCGCCATGAGCGTGCAGAAGCAGATCCTCCCCAGAGAGGTGGACGGCAAGGAGCTCCGGGCCCTTCTGGTCGCCGAAGGCGCGCATCTGAACGAACCCCCCATGGGTTACTGGGAGACCGTCCGCAACACCGAAGGCGAGTTCTTTGTCAACACGGCCGATACCATCAGCATCCGCAGCAGCAAAGCCCCCTCTTTCATGTAAGGGGCGTCTATGGCATCTGCTGAAAAAAGCGCACGCATCGGCACAGATCTGACCCAGGGGAGCATCATCCGAACACTCCTCACCTTTGCGCTGCCCCTGATCGCCACAAACCTGATCCAGCAGCTGTATTCCTCCGTGGACCTGGCCGTCATCGGCCAGTTTACGGACAAGATCGGCACCTCTCAGGTGAATGTGGGCAGCGAGGTGGCGGACCTGGTCACTCCCCTGGCCGTGGCTTTCTCCACCGCAGGTCAGATCTATATTGCACAGCTCACCGGTGCCGGGGACAAGACCAAGACCCGGCATACCGTCGGTACTCTCCTCAGCTGGATGATCCTGCTGAGCATCGTCTTCATGGTGGGGACCCTGGCTCTTCGATGGGAGATCATGAGCTGGCTGAACTGCCCGGAGGAGGCCGTCTCCGGTGCGGTGCAGTATCTGGAAATCACCGCCATCGCCATGCCGGCGGTATTCATTTACAACGCCATATGCAGCGTGCTCCGGGGCATGGGGGAAAGCAAGCGGCCGCTGCTCTTCATCATCGTCGCGGCGGTGGTGAACATCATCCTGGACGTGGTCCTGGTAGCCTGGTGCGGAATGGGCGCGGCAGGCACCGCCATCGCCACCGCCGCCTCCCAGCTGGGTTCCTGCGTCGCCTCCTGCATTTATCTCTATCGGAAGCGGGAGCTGCTGGACCTGAAGTTCAACTGGGATACCTTCAAGATCCGTTGGGAGCCCCTGAAGATCATTCTGATCCTGGGCATTCCCCGGGTTGTACAGAACGTTGCCATCCATTTCTCCCTGATGTTCTGCTCCGCCAAGGTCAACGAATTCGGCCTTGTGGCCACGGCCACCAACGGTGTGGGCAACAAGATCCAGCGCCTGTGCAACGTATTTGTCATGGGTGTGGACGGCGCCGCCTCCACCATGATCGGGCAGAACCTGGGCGCCAGGAAGCCCGACAGGTGCGAAAAGACCGTTTGGGGCACCCTGGCCTGCACCATGATCCTGGCCACCGTAACCTCCGCCGTATGTCTGATCTGGGGCGATGCCCTGTACGGCATTTTCACCAAGGATCCGGAGGTGGTGGAGCTGGGCCGCGTCTTTATGCGGATCATGGTGGCAACCTTCTATTGCGGCGCCCTGATGGGTCCCTTCTTCGCCATGGTCAACGGCTCCGGCTTTGCCTCCATGGGCTTTATCATCGGTATTCTGGACGTGGTGTTCCGGGTGGGCATCAGCCTTCTCTTCGAGGCGCTCTTCCATCTGGGCGTTCCCAGCTACTGGTGGGGCAATGCCCTGGCCCGGGTCGGTCCCATGATCATCTGTATGGTCTACTACTTCAGCGGGAAGTGGAAGACGCGAAAATTGCTGACGGAAGCATAAATTGAAATTGCCCGGGAAGGTTCAGCCTTCCCGGGCTTTCCCTTTTTCGCGGCGCATAGCGCGTTTCTTTCCGGGCATACTGGAAGGGAAGCAGAATGCTGAATTTCGGGAGGGATCATCCATGATCATGGATAAGATCGCCCTGGCCCTGGCGACCATCGGCGCGCTGAACTGGGGCTGTGTGGGCATTTTCCGCTTTGACCTGGTGGCGTGGCTCTGCGGAGGCGCGACCTCTGTTCTGAGCCGGGTGGTATACACCCTGGTGGGCATTGCGGGCGTCTGGTGCATCTCCCTGCTGTTCCGGGATACGGAGGCGGAGCGGGAGCACTGACCTGATCCGGCAAACACCCGGATAAGGGTTCGTTTTGACGCGCCGCCGGTCTTGCGGCCGGCGCAAAAACACGGTATAATGACAGGGTCCGCCGGTGCGGATCCTGTCATTCGGTATTCCCGGATGGCGCAATTCTATACCAAAGAGGTGCATCAAATTGACCGTTATTGATATTTTCTCCGGTTTCCTGGGCGCGGGCAAGACCACGCTGATCAAGAAACTCATCGCGGAGGCCTTTCGGGGGCAGAAGCTGGTGCTGATCGAGAATGAATTCGGTGAGATCGGCATCGACGGCGCTTTCCTTCGGGAGGCGGGCGGTCAGGCTGCGGATCTGGAGATTACGGAGATGAACTCCGGCTGCATCTGCTGCAGCCTGGTGGGGGACTTTGCCAGCGCTCTGGACCTGGCCCTGGATCGGTTCCACCCGGATCGGGTTCTCATCGAGCCCTCCGGGGTGGGAAAGCTCAGCGACGTGGCCGCCGCCGTGGCCGGCCTGAAGCGTACGGATGTGAAGCCCGGAGCCTGCATCACGGTGGCAGACGCCCTGCGGTGCAGAATGTATGCCAAAAACTTCGGGGAGTTCTATACGGATCAGATCGCCTCGGCTGACCTGGTGGTGCTAAGCCGCACCCAGGGACTGAGTCAGGAAAAGCTGGATGCCGCCATCGCCGTCCTCAGGGGCATCAAATCCGAGGTCAGCCTGGTCACCACCCCCTGGGATTCCCTCTCCGGGGAACAGATCTACGCCGCCGCCGATGACCGCGGCCACTGGGCGGAAGCCCTGATGGAGGAAGCGCATCACCACCATCACGAAGAAGAGGATGACGGGGATGATGACCACGAGGGCGACGAGCATGACCACGAGCATGACCATGACCATGACCATGAGCACCATCACCACGACCACGGCCACGATCATGACCACCACCATCACCACCATGACGGGGAGCATGATGCGGACGAGGTGTTTCAGAGCTGGGGCCGGGAGACGCCCAGGAAATACAGCGCCGGGGAACTGGAAACCATTCTGGACGCTTTGGAGGACGAGGAGCGCTTCGGCCCGGTCCTCCGGGCCAAGGGCATCGTACCGGATCCGGAGGGCGGCTGGCTGGAATTCGACTACGTCCCCGGGGAGAAGCAGCTGCGGAAGGGCAGTCCGGAGGTGACCGGGCGCATCTGTGTCATCGGCGCCGGACTGAAGGAAGCCGCCCTGGGCGAGCTGTTCGGAGGCGTGTGATGGCCAGGAAGAAAAAGAGAGCCGAGATCGGCGTTTACGTATTTGCGGGCTTTCTGGAGGGCGGCAAGACCAGCTATATCCGTAGCCTCCTCACCGGTCCGGGCATCCCGAAGGATATGCGCCCCCTGGTGCTGCAGACGGAGGAGGGCTTGGAGGAGCTGGACCCCATCCCCGGTCTGGACATGACGGTCCGGCAGATCACGGAGCTGGAGGATATCACCCCGGAACGGCTCCTGGAACTGGAGGACGAATCCCGGTGCAACACCATCCTCCTGGAGCTGAACGGCATGTGGCAGGAGGCGGACATCTTTGCCCGTTTCCCGGAGAACTGGATCCCCTTCCGGAAATTCGTCCTGGCGGATGCGGGAACCTTCCTGACCTATAACGCCAATATGCGGGCTCTTGCGGCGGACAAGCTGCGGGACAGCACCGTGGTGATCTTCAACCGCTGCACGGAAAAGACGGACCGCCTGGGCCTGCATAAGGTGGTGCGGGCCGCCTCCCGTCAGGTTCCCATCTATTTCGTGCTGCCTGACGGGACCGAGGAGCCGGATGACATCCCGGATGAGCTTCCCTTCGACCTGAATGCGGATATCGTGGAGATCGAGGACCGGGACTATGCGGAATGGGAACGGGATATCTCCGAGGAGCCGGATAAGTACGAGGGAAAGATCCTCCGCCTCCATGGCTTTGTGGTGAAGAGCCGGGACAAACGGCCCGGTCATTTCGGCTTTGGCCGGCAGGTCATGACCTGCTGCGAGGCGGACATCGCCTTTCTGGGCTTCCCGGCGGTGTGCATGCCGGAAAGTCAGCCGGTCAGCGGCAGCTGGATCGAGCTCACCGCCCGGGTAGAGCTGCAGCGGAGCGGGGAGGAGACTCTGCCCGTGCTCATGGCCCTCACCTGCGACCGGGCGGAAAAACCGGCCGTAACCCTGGCGACGTTCTATTGATCGCCCGGCTGCTCCCGGCAGGATCCGCGCCCGCAGGCGCGCAGCGGCAATGCAATTTTCCAACGCGGACTCCGGTGAAGCGGGTCCGCGTTGTCCCATGAGGTTTATTGATGGAAACGAAACAAACTGTACCCTTTAAAGAGATGTTCCCCTGCTGCTTCGGGTCGAATTCGATCCTCCAGGCCGGGCTGGATACCGCGCTGGTCCGCGCCGCCGACCTGGACCGGGAAACGGCCACCCTGCGTCTGGAGGTGGAGTTCCGGGAAGCGCCGGCTCCCGTTGTGCTGAGCACCGCGGAAGAACGGATCGCGGAGCAGTACCGGCTTACCCGGGTGGACATCCGCCCTCTGCTGCCCGCTCCTCCGGAGCCGAAGCACAAGGGGCAGAAGGCCGGGCCCAAACCCGGAAAGATTCTCTACGGAAAAAAGGTAACGGGCCATCCTGTGCCCATCGGCGATCTCACCCCCGAATCCGGACGGGTAACGGTGGAGGGGGAGGTCTTCGGCCGGGAGGTAAAGGAGGTCCGGGGCGGCAGCCACGTTTTTTCCTTCAACGTTACGGATCAGACCGGCAGTCTCCACGTCTCCCGCTTTCTGAAGGCGGAGGAGGGCAAGGAGCTGGAGAAGGTGGAGGACGGGATGTACCTCCTCCTCACCGGGGTAGTCAGCTACGACCGCTGGCACGGGGATATCGCCATGGAGCCCAAGAACATCCAGCTCATGGAAAAGCCCCGCCGGGAGGACAAAGCCGCCGGAGGCAAGCGGGTGGAGCTCCATATGCACAGCCGCTACTCCCAGCTGGATGCCCTGACGGACATCACCCAGATGGTGGCCACCGCCGCCCGCTGGGGCCATCCCGCCGTGGCCCTCACCGACCACGGCGTGCTCCAGGGTTTCCCGGAGCTGTGCAGCGCGGGAAAAAAGTATGGCATCAAGGTCATCTACGGGGTGGAGGGCTACTTCATCAATGACGTGGACGACCGTCTGGCGGTCACCGGTCCCGGTGACGCAGACTTCCATGATCCCTATGTGGCCTTCGACCTGGAAACCACCGGTCTGTACGCGGATCGGGATCGGATCACGGAGATCGGCGCCGTACTCATGCAGGACGGGAAGGAGCTGGATCGCTTCCAGACCTTTTCGAACCCCGGGATCCCCATCCCCGCCGAGGTCACCCGTCTCACGGGCATCCGGGACGAGGACGTGGCGGATGCGCCGTCGGAGGAGGCTGCGGTCCGGGCTTTTCTGGACTTTGCGGGGGATCGGATCCTCTGCGCCCATAATGCGGACTTCGATCTGGGTTTTCTGGCAGAGGCCTGCAAGCGGTATGGGATCCCCTTTGAACCCACGGGGGTGGATACCCTGATCCTCTCCCAGAGCCTTCTGCCCATCAAGAAACATACCCTGGATTCCGCCGCGGGCTATCTGGGTCTGCCGGAATTCCGACACCACCGGGCATCCGACGATGCCGCCACCTGCGGATTGCTGCTGAAGGCCTTCTACGAGCGGCTCCGGGCCAAGGGGGCAAACAGGCTCAGCGACCTGGGCCCCATGATCTCTGATCTGCGGAAGGATTACGACGGCAGGCGGCAGCCCAAGCATATCATCCTTTTGGTTCAGGAGCAGCAGGGCATCCGCAACCTGTATGAGCTGGTCTCCCGGGCGCACCTGGAGCATTTCAAGAAATATCCGATCATTCCCAAAAGCCTGCTGATGCAGCTGCGGGACGGTCTGCTCATCGGCGCCGCCTGTGAGAGCGGGGAGTTTTTCAAGGCCGTTACCGCCCGGCGGAGCGACCGGGAGCTGAAGCGGATTGCCGCCTTCTATGATTTTCTGGAAATCCAGCCGCTGTGCAACAACGCGTTTCTTCTGCGCAACGGCACCGCCGGGAGCGAGGAGGATCTGCGGGAATACAACCGCCGCGTTCTGCGCATCGCGGATGAGCTGGGAAAGCCCGTCTGCGCCACGGGGGACGTGCATTTTCTGGATCCCTCGGACGAGGTCTTCCGGCGCATCCTTCTGAGCAACAAGTTTTCGGACTGCGACGAGCCTCTGCCCCTGTATTTCAAGACCACGGAGGAGATGCTGGAGGAGTTCGCCTACCTGGGAGAGGATCGGGCCCGGGAAGTGGTGATCGACAACCCCGTCCGGATCGCGGAAACCATCCAGACGGTGGCTCCCCTGCCCGAAGGGCTCTTTCCCCCGAAGATCGAGAATTCCCAGCAGCAGCTGAAGGATCTCTGCTATGAGAAGATGCACCGGCTCTACGGGGACGATCCCCCCCAGCTGGTGCAGGAGCGGCTGGAAACGGAGCTGAACAACATCTGCTCCCGGGGGTACGACGTGATCTATATGTCCGCCGTAAAGCTGGTGCAGAAATCCAATGCCGCGGGTTATCTGGTGGGCTCCCGGGGCAGCGTGGGTTCCTCTATGGTTCC